>NZ_JAEUPY010000751.1 GCF_016790065.1 Steroidobacter sp. | reverse complement strand
TGCGGCCCAAGACCGTGGACTTCGAACTCTACAATCTGACGCTCAACTACGATGTGGGCTTCGCCAAGCTGATCAGCGCCACGTCCTACATCGACTTCGATCATCACCTGCCGTTCACATACATCCCGCGGCCGGGCAATCTTTCTTACGGCTATGTCGAAGGCAACGACGACCGCGCCGTACTCGCTGAACAGTTCAGCCAGGAAGTGCGGTTGGCGTCTTCCGGCGGGCCGTTCGAGTGGACGCTCGGCGCTTACTACCGCGATCTGGACTATCGCAACCCGGTGACTTACGAGTACGCGTACACCACCGACGGTAGCCTCTACGAAAACGGCGGCATCTTCGTCGGCAATCAATATTACTTCTCGCATGCCACGTCCAAGTCCTATTCGTTGTTCGCGGACGGCAGCTATGCGTTCACTGACCGATGGACCGTCGGCGGCGGTGTGCGTTATTTCGAGGACAAGAAGACCAGCTTGATCGAGTACTCGCCTGGCGCGGGCACCGAACTGGACGCGACTTTCGACTCGGTGGATCCGCGTGCTTATGTGCGCTTCAAGCCGAGCGACGACACGACGTTGTATTTGAACTTCGCCAAGGGATTCCGCAGCGGCGGCTTCAACCAGGAACCGTTCGATCCGTACCAGCCCGAAAAGATCTTCACTTGGGAGCTGGGTATCAAAGGAGTGGCGGCCGACGGCATCCTGCAATATGACTTCGCCGGCTTCCTCACCAACTACAAGGACATGATCCGCCGGCGCATGACCGTCATCAACGGCGCGTTCTTTTCCGAGTCTCGTAACATCGGCAAGGTGCGTGTGAAAGGCATCGAAGCCGGTATCACTCTGCAGCCGGTGCAGTCGCTGTCGTTGTATGCGAATGGCGCCTGGCTGGAGAGCGAAATGATCGAGACCGATCCGGGCGATCAGGTCAACATCGTTGGCGACAGCTCCGACTACACCCCCAAGTTGAGCTGGAACCTGGGCGCGCGCTACCAGTTCGAGCTGGCGGGCAAGTTGCCGGCATTCGTCAGTCTCGACTACAACCATCGCGACAAGGTGGCGTACATCGATCGTTCCAGCTTCCTGCCGCAGTTCCTGCCGCAATGGTCGGACGCCATCGATCTGGTGAACTTGCGTACCGGCGTCAGCCTCGACCGGGTCGAGCTGGAACTGTTCGTCTCCAACCTCACCAACCAGAACAAGTGGGCCGATCCGTATTATTCATGGGCCAATGCCGATCGCACGCGGCCGCGCATGATCGGCGTGAAGGCCGGCTACAGCTTCTGATCTGGGCCGGACCGGAAGCCGCTGACCCTGGTCAAGCGGACTTCCGGTCCGGCATGGGATCGCTGTGACATTGGGCTAAACTTTGGCCAATGGTTGCAGCCCCGCCCAATAGTCCTCGCCGCATCGCTCGCTTGCGTTACAGACCGGTGACTCGCCGCGATCTGGACGAGTGTTTGAGCCTGTTGCCGCCCTGGTTGGGGTTGAGTGCCCAGACGCGGCAGGCCTTGCCGCAGTTGTGGCAACACCTGGTCGATGAGCCATCGGTCATCAGCGCGGTGATCGAAGATCTGGCGCTGCCAGCCGACCGAATCCAGGCCTGGGGCGTAAGTTTGATTCTGCCCAAGCAGCTGGTGCGTGAGCTGCGCTTGGACGACGAGCCCAACGCATTTATCACGCGTCGTCTCTACGAAGCCCTGATCGACGGCAGCTTCCGACCGATGACCGATCGTGAAATCGGAACCGAGAACGCAGCCGGCGAGCTGACCATGCTGATCCTGCATTTCTCGGCGCGGCAGTTCGGCGCCGAGAATCCATACGGCCACAGCTTGGTCGCGGTGGCTAACGACACCTACCGAACGTTTCATTACGGCTATCGGCTGCGTGCCATCTATTACGAAACCAACGCGACCGACGACTATGCCGCGGCCGGCTCGGGGTTTATGCGCCGCCGGCTGGTGGACGAAGACAGTCTGTCGGGCTTGCCGTTGGAGCTGCGGCCGGCGTACTTCGGCCTGACTCATGAGCAGGCCTGGAATCAAATGCCCGGCCCGCCGGCGCGTAACAATTTCGAACATCAGCCGCCGTTGTTTTGTTTCTCGGCCTCACAACGCCGCTTGCTGTGGTTCGCATTGTTCGACGAGTCCGACGACGCCTTGATGCCCATCCTCGAAGTCTCGGTGCATGGCTTGAAGAAGCTATGGCGCGGCATCTATGAGCGCATCGAAGACCGCATGCCCAGCTTCTTCGGCGATGCCGCCGGCGGCGACGACGGCAAACGCGGTCCGGAGAAGCGCCGACAGGTCATGGCCTACGTGCGGCAGCGGCTGGAAGAGCTGCGACCCTGGGCCCCCGGCTGAGCCGATGCACGCTGACTCGATTCATAAAGGCGTTGCCAAGTGTCGGACCCGCGGCGGCTCGCGCGTCCTTTAGTCATACCGCTTGGCAATCTGCAGGAGTACGACGATGCGAGTCATGGTAATCATCAAGGCCACCCCGAGCACCGAAGCGGGGGTCATGCCCTCCGAACAATTGCTCGCCGACATGACCAAGTTCAACGAGGCGCTGGTTCAAGCCGGCGTCATGTTGGGCGGCGACGGGTTGAAGCCCAGCAGCCAGGGCAAGCGCGTGCGCTTCGCGGGAGATAAGCGGTTGGTGATCGACGGCCCCTTCGCCGAAACCAAGGAAGTCATCGCCGGCTATTGGATCTGGCAGGTGCAATCCATGGACGAGGCCATCGACTGGGTGCGCCGCTGTCCGCATCCCATGCCGGGCGAAGACACTGAAATCGAAATCCGTCCGTTCTTCGAGGCCGAGGACTTCGGCGCCGAGTTCACGCCGGAGCTGCGGGCCAAGGAAGACGAGCTGCGGGCCGCCATGGAGCGCCAGCAAACTCGAAACTGATCGTCAGAGAAAAATATACAAAGCCGGGCTCGGTGCCGCAGGAATACGGCCCCGAGCTCAAGTTGTGATATAGAGACCGGCCTGTCAGTTGCCTTCAGAGTCGGGTCTTGATCGGCACTACAACAGAATACGGCGCCGCCGAGACGGTCGAGCCCGAAAGCCCACGGCAGCGTGAGATTCGCGAAAGCGAGGCGCGCTACCGCACCCTGTTCGATTCCATCGACCAGGGCTTTTGTATCATCGAGTTCTTCGACGGCCCGCACGGCCCGCTCAGCGACTACATCCATATTTCGGCCAACGCCGCCTATGCCCAGCACGCCGGCATTCCCAACGTGGTTGGGCAGAAGGTGCGCGAGATGGTCCCGGAGGAAGCCGAAGGTTGGGTCGCTCTGTATGTGGAGGTGCTCAAGACCGGGCAACCCATTCGCTTCGAGCGCGAGTTGGTGGCCACCGGGCGGCACCTGGAGCTGTCGGCGTTCCGGATCGAACCGGCCAGTCGCCGCGAAGTGGCGGTCTTGTTCAAGGACGTCACCGCCCGCAAGCGCGCCGAACGCGCCTTGCAGGAATTGAATGAAACATTGGAAGCCAGGATCGCGGCGGCATTGGCCGAGCGCAAGCTGGCTGAAGACGCGCTTCGCCAGGCGCAAAAGATGGAAGCCGTCGGGCAACTCACCGGCGGTTTGGCGCACGACTTCAACAATCTGCTGGCGGGCATCTCCGGCGCTTTTCAAATGATCGGTGTGCGTCTGGCGCAAGGTCGCACGCGGGATGTGGAAAGGTATTTGACGGCCGGGCAGGGCGCGACCCGCCGGGCCGCGTCGCTGACGCATCGCTTGCTGGCGTTCTCACGCCGGCAGACGTTGGCGCCCAAAGCCATCGTCATCAACCGCTTGATGTCGGAGTTCGTGGAGCTGGTGCGCCGGACGGTGGGCCCGGGCATCGCAGTGGAAACCATCGAAGCGGGCGGGCTGTGGCTGACCATGGTGGACGCCAACCAGCTGGAAAACGCGCTGCTGAATCTATGCATCAACTCGCGCGATGCCATGCCCGAGGGCGGCAAGATCACCATCGAGACCGGCAACAAATGGCTGGATGAGCGTACCGCCCGCGATCGGCACATGGATCCCGGCCAGTACGTCACCGTTTGTGTCAGCGACACCGGTGCCGGCATCGAGAAACATTTGTTGGAGCGGGTGTTCGAGCCGTTCTTTACCACCAAACCCACCGGTCAGGGCACAGGGCTGGGCCTATCCATGGTCTACGGCTTTGCCCGGCAGTCCCATGGTCATGTGCGCATCTATTCCGAAATGGGCCAGGGCACGATGGTGTGTATCTATCTGCCTCGACACCTGGGTGAGGAAGAAATCGACGACGCGGCGGCGTTGACGACGGAGTTACAGCCGGCCGCCGATGCCGTGGTGCTGGTCATCGACGACGAACCGACCGTGCGCATGCTGATTACCGATGCGCTCGGCGATCTGAACTACACCTGCATCGAGGCGGCGGATGGGCGCGCCGGCTTGGACATCCTGGAATCGAATCGGCAGATCGACTTGTTGATCACCGACGTGGGTCTGCCAGGCGGGCTGAACGGCCGCCAGGTGGCCGATGCCGCGTTGTTGTTACGGCCGGAGTTGAAGGTGCTGTTCATCACCGGCTATGCCGAGAACGCGGCCTTCAATCATGGCCACATCGGGCCGGGGATGGAGCTGTTGACCAAGCCGTTCGCCATCGACGATCTGGGGCGGCGAGTGGAGCGGATGCTCCGGCAGGTATAAAAAAGCGCGCGGCTTGGGCCGCGCGCCTTCTTGTTTCAAACCTGGCTCGCTATTACAGCGGGCGAGGCAGAGTCGAACCGGCCTGGGCCTTGAGCGACTGGAGCAGCTCCGGGGTCAGGTCGGACTGAGCGGCAATGGCCGTGTCGTTGGCGTTCGGTACTGCAGTACCAGAGACGGCCGGGACCAGGGCAACGACGCTGAGGGCGAGGAAAATGAACTTTTTCATGACTGGCTCCTTGGTGTTGCTCGATTAACCGCGCAGGGGACGCTTGGCGCCGCCCGTGTCATCGGCGAGCTGGAGGAGGGGACGCTTGGCACCGCCGGTGTCGTCGGTCAGCTGGAACAGGGGACGCTTGGCGCCGCCGGTGTCGTCAGCCAGCAGCGGGCGCTTGGCACCGCCAGTGTCATCGGCGAGTTGGAACAAAGGACGCTTGGCGCCGCCGGTGTCGTCAACCAGCATGGGGCGCTTGGCACCGCCGGTGTCATCGGCGAGCTGGAACAAGGGACGCTTGGCGCCGCCGGTGTCGTCAACCAGCAAGGGGCGCTTGGCACCGCCAGTGTCATCGGCGAGCTGGAACAGGGGACGCTTGGCGCCGCCAGTGTCATCGGCGAGCTGGAACAGAGGGCGCTTGGCACCGCCGGTGTCGTCGGCGAGCTGGAACAGGGGGCGCTTGGCTCCGCCCGTGTCGTCGGCCAGAGCGGCAGTGGACACCGTGGCACCCAAGGCAACAGCAACTGAAACGGCGATAGAGGCGAAGCGCATGAATCTCTCCCGAGATAAAAAAAGTGTCCGGACCGTCATAACGAGCATTTCGTCGACATAACCGGCATCGACTTGTGAACTCCGTCACGCCGAATTCTTCATTATGCTCATCAAAATGGATATTCAGGAGAACCCTGAATCGGAGCTGCGGCGACTTCTACGTGGATTACACGGCGCTGTTTGTTTTCAAAAGTGAGGCGCGGTAACTCATGTATTCGTGTGTTTTTCGATGGAATACGCGCCTAGACCAGACATGCGCCGCGGCAAACAAATGACCGGGTTATGACAACTTCGAGTGCTCCAGACCAACGCTGGAAGCGAATAGAAGAGCTATTCGCCAAGGCGACCAAGCTGCAGCGCGCGGAACGGGAGTCGTTTGTTCGAAACAATGCCGCCGATCCGGAGGAATTGCGCGAGCTGCTGGACCTGGTGAAGTTCGCCTTTACCCAAGGCGGCACCGGTCCCATCTCCCGGGCTATCGGCCAGGCCTTGCATCAGTCTTCCCAGCCCGGCAGCCGTTCTTTGATCGGCCGGGTGGTCGGCCAGTACTTGATTGTTTCGGTGTTGGGCCGGGGCGGTTCAGGCACGGTCTATCTCGGCGAACGCGCCGACAAACAATATTCGGCCCAGGTCGCGGTCAAGATCATCGATGAGAGTGCCGCGGCCTCCTTCGGCCTGCGCTTCCGTGCCGAACGGCAGATCCTGGCCAGCCTCAACCACGCCAACATCGCCCGGTTGCTGGACGCCGGCGAGACCGAAGAACACCAGCCGTACCTGGTCATGGAATACATCCACGGCGAACCCGTGGACCAGTATTGCGACCGGCAACAACTCGACCTGCGCGCCCGGCTCGAATTGTTCCTGCAGGTTTGCGGCGCCGTGCAGTACGCGCACCAGAACTTGATCGTGCATCGTGACATCAAGCCGGCCAACATCCTGGTGACCGGCGAAGGCGAGCCCAAGCTGCTGGACTTCGGTATCGCCAAGCTGTTGGACGCCAGCGACGTCACCAAGGCGTCCGACCTGACGCGCATGAACGACCGCTTGCTCACCCCCGAGTATGCGAGTCCCGAACAGATTCTCGGCAAGCCGGTGACAACTGTCAGCGACGTGTATTCGTTGGGCGTGGTGCTGTACCAACTGCTCACCGGCCTGCGTCCGTACACGCTGTCGTCGTCGGCGGCCAGCCAGCTCGAGCTGGAACGGGCGATTTGCGTTACCGACCCATTGCGTCCGAGTGCGGCCGTGCGTGCGGCGGTGGGGGGCACGCCGGCCGAAGGCGAGGCGCCTATTGGCACATTGGCGGCGGCTCGCGGCACGACTCCGGATAAGTTGGAACGCAGCCTGATCGGCGATCTGGACGCCATCATCATGCGCGCGCTGCGTAAGGAATCGCAGCTTCGTTACAGCTCGGTCGAACAATTGATCGCCGACATCCGGCGACATTTGACCAACGAGCCGGTCCAGGCGCGGCAAGGCAATTGGGTCTATTACACCAATCGGTTCGTGCGCCGTAACCGGTTGGCGGTGGCGGCCAGCGCCAGCTTCATTTTCTTCCTGATCGGCGTTTCCTTGGTGATGTCCTACCAGCGGGCCCAAACCGAAGCAGCGCTGGTGCTGGCGACCCAAGAGAAGGAACGCGCCGAGAAGGTTTCGGGCTTTATGCGAAACATGTTCGCTGCCGCCGATCCATTCGTGAACTTCGGCCGCGAACAAAGCGCGCGTGACGTGTTGGATCAAGCCAGCCGTTCCATCGAAACCGACCTGGACGTGCAGCCCGAAGTGCGCTCGCCGTTGCTGGAAACCATCGGCGTTGCGTATCGACGCATGGGGTTGCCCGACCGCGCCGTGCCGCAGCTCGAGAATGCCTTGCGTCTACAGCGTCAATTGCAGCCTGGCGACAATCCGCGCACAGCCTCGTTGCTGATCGAACTGGCGATTGCTTCCCGCGAAGCCGGCAAGTTCAAAGAGTCCGATCAGCTGTTCAGCGAAGCCCAGCAGATGACCAAGATGAACGGCGGCGCCAATCCGGAAGTCACGGCCAAGCTGCTGGTGGAAAACGGTCGTCTGGAAAACCTTCGTAGCAACACCGCGCAAGCTCACAAGTCGTTCACCATGGCGCTGGAGCTGATGCGTCAGGCGCGCGGCCCTCGCGATCCGGAAGTCGGCAGCATTCTGAGCGAGCTGGCCAATATTCTGTCCTGGTCCGACGATCTTGCCGGCGCCGAAGCGGCAGCTCGCGAAGCCGTCGACATTTATAGCCGCGTCGCCGAGCTGCATCCCGATCGCATCAAGGCCGA
Source organism: Steroidobacter sp. (assembly GCF_016790065.1). Classification (GTDB taxonomy): domain Bacteria; phylum Pseudomonadota; class Gammaproteobacteria; order Steroidobacterales; family Steroidobacteraceae; genus Steroidobacter. The sequence continues at coordinate 17,364 of NZ_JAEUPY010000751.1, read as the reverse complement.
CTATCATCTCGCGGAAATTTTGCTGTATCAGGGGCGCATCGCCGAGGCAGCGCCGATTTTCGAACGCACGCTGACTGCGCAGCGCTTGCTGTACAAGTCGAACAGCAAAGTTGCGGACACCTTGGCCTCGCTGGCGCAAGTTCGCATGGCGCAAGGCGATGCCAAAGCCGCGGAAAGTTATGTTCGCGAAGCCATCAGCGCGCATCGCGATTCGGGCAGCACCGCGTACGGCAAGATCGGTTATCTGCAAACCATGCTCGGCACGGTGCTGCTCAAGCAGTCCAAGTTCGGCGAAGCCGAAGAAGTGCTCCGTAGCACGCTCGAACTGTTCGCCAAGAGCTTGCCGCCCGATCACGAGTACGTGGCGTCGGCGGAGCATTACTTGGGTGAGGCGCTGGCTGGCGGCGGCAAGCTGGCGGATGCCGAGGCGTCGTTCACTGCGGCCATGAATCGTTGGAAGCGCACCGATGCGCCCGAGTGGCGTTCGGCACGTTCAGCCAGCGCGCTGGGCGAAATCCTGCACAGGGAAGGACGCAACCAGGATGCCGAGCGCTATCTGCTGAGCAGCTTGAAAATCATCTCAGCCGCGACTGGCGTGGATCGCGAGACCAGCGAGAAAGCCCGCGAGCGAATCGCTCGCTTCTATACCGACACCAATCAGCGTCGCAAGCTGGACGACGTGCTGCTCGGCCAGCATCCCATCTCTGCGAGCGACAAAGCGCCGCGTCCCAGCGCTGCCGGCAACAAGCCGACCGGCTGACCTCGCTGCTGTCAAAGCGGCAAATGTAAGAATTGATTGAACTCGCTCGGCCGGTAATCGCCGAAAGGTGCGCCGTTGGCGAAGCCTCGAGTGCGATACAACTTCAGTGCCGGCTCGAACGTGTCACCACTGCCGGTTTCCAAACTCAGTCTCGATAGTTGTCGGCGGCGCGCTTCGGCGATGATGTGCTCGAGCAGCGCAGCGGCCACGCCACGACGCAGATGATCGGGATGGGTGCGCATGGATTTGATCTCGCCGGTGCTTGCGTCCAGCATTTTCAGCGCGCCGATGCCCAAGATCGAGCCGTGCTCCCAAGCCGACCACACCGTGATTTCGGGAGCGCGCAGACCCGACAGATCCAGCACGAACGCCGCACCCGGCGGCGAGCTGGCATGCATGTTCGCGAAGTGCAGTTTCAGCAGCTCGCGCGTCGGCTCGCTGGAAAGATCGTCGGCGCGGATCTCGAACATGTGCGACTCCTTCTCGCGCGCGGGGTTGCTCAATCGTTGGCGCGAATATCGAACAGGGTGCGGAAGCGGGCCGGTTGCGAACGTAGATACTGGCTGGGGGCTTTGACAGCAGCGCCGAAATGCGCAGCTGCATGCCACGGCCAGCGCGGGTTGTAGAGCATCGCGCGGGCGAGGGCGATCATATCGGCGTCGCCGGCCACCAGAATGGACTCGGCATGTTCGAATTCGGAAATCAGCCCGACCGCGATCACCGGCATTTTCACCGCAGCTTTGACTGCACGCGCCAGCGGAACTTGATAGCCGGGGCCGACTGGAATCTTTTGCGCCGAGGTCAGGCCGCCGCTCGACACGTGAATGGCGTTGCAGCCGCGAGCTTCCAACGCGCGCGCGAACTCCACTGTTTGCTCCGCGTCCCAACCGCCCGGTGCCCAGTCGGTGCCGGAGACTCGAATGCTGACGGCTCTCTCGGCCGGCACTGCTGCGCGGACCGCGTCGAACACTTCGAGCGGAAAGCGCATACGATTCTCGAGCGAGCCACCGTATTCATCGTCACGACGATTCGACAACGGCGATAAAAACTCGTGTAGCAGATAACCGTGCGCGCCATGGATCTGAATCGCATCGATGCCGATGCGTACTGCACGCTTGGCTGATTCGACGAAAGCATCGCGCACCCCGGCTAGACCTGCTTTATCCAGCGCCGTCGGTGTTGTTTCCGTTTCGAGATAAGGCACGGCCGAAGGCGCTTCGGGGCGCCAGCCGTTCGGATGATCGATCGCCAGCTGCGCACCGCCTTTCCAGGGCACTTCCGTCGAAGCCTTGCGGCCGGCGTGCGCGAGCTGAATCGCAATCGGCATGTCCGAGTAGCGACGGATCGATTCCAGCACCTGGCGCATCGCGTTCTCGGTGGCGTTTGAGTACAACCCAACGTCGGCGTAGCTGATGCGGCCTTCAGGTTTGACGGCGGTTGCTTCGATCGTCAGCAAGCCCGCGCCCGACAGTGCCAGTTGACCCAAGTGAATTACGTGCCAGTCGGTCATGCAGCCGTCGACGGCCGAGTACTGGCACATGGGCGCAATCACGATGCGGTTGGCGAGGGTCAGCGGGCCGACCTGGGCTGGCGTAAATAGTTTGGAACGCATCGTCATCTCCGAAAATTCGCGGCAATTGCCTAACGGTGCGGCCGTAAGTGTACGTGGTGATGATGTGGATGTGCGCGCCCGTTCGCTTCCGACTCCACCGGGACTACGTTGCACTTACCGTGGCGTACCCCTTTCTCCGCGATCAAGGCTTGGGCGAATTGCACCACTTCTCGCGTGTGGCCGCGAAGAATCATGGTCTCGATGCAATTGTCGTGATCCAAGTGCGCGTGCATGGTCGAGACGGTGACGTCGTGGTGATCGTGCTGTAACTGCGCCAGCCGTCCAGCGAGTTGTCGTTCGTGATGGTTGTACACGTAACTCAGTGCAGCCACGCAGTGATGCGCGCCGCCGTGATCGAGGCTGTCTCGATCCAGTTCACTACGCAGCAGATCGCGAAACGCTTCGGAGCGATTCTGATAACCCTTCTGTTGCATGAAGCGGTCGAAGGCCTCGGCCAAATCGTCATCGATGGAAATGGTGAGTCGTTGCATGGCGCTGCTCGTAGAAATCCGGCGGTCTGACACGAGTGTGAAATATTTAGGAATCATCATACACCCAGATCGCGCCTCGGCTGGTTCGAACGCGAATAACTTCATAAGGGGCGCAGGCGGCGGTGAGACGTCGGATTTCATTCATGGTGCGTGCTGTGGGCGGCTTGGTCGCAGCGTTGCTCGCTTTCGGTGCGCTGGCGCATTCGGTGAGCGAACAAGCGCAGCAGCGCATGTTGATCGGCGGCTTCTTCGACGCCGCGTGGATCGGCGCCGAGCACATGCTCACCGGCTACGATCATTTGCTGTTCTTGCTGGGCGTGATGTTGTTTCTCACGCGCTTCAGCCAGATCGTCATATTCATCACCGCGTTTACCGCGGGCCACACCATCACGTTGTTGTTCGCGACCATGGCGGGTATTACCGCCAATCCGTATCTAGTCGATGCGGTCATCGCGCTGACCGTTACTTATAAGGCGATTGAAAACCTCGACGGCTTTCGTCGCTGGTTCGGCCGGCCGGCGCCGAATCTGCTGTTCATGGTGTTTGTGTTCGGCTTGATCCACGGCTTCGGTCTGTCGACTCGCTTACAGCAGATGACGCTGGCCAAGGATCCGGAGCTGGTGACCAAGATCATCGCCTTCAACGTCGGCGTCGAGCTCGGCCAGATCGCTGCGCTCACCGCGATGACTGCGGTCGTCCACGTTTGGCGCACGAGTCGAAATTTTCAACTGATCACGCGCGTCACCAACGGCGCGTTGATCGCGGCTAGCGCGGTGCTGTTGGCGCTGCAAGTCCATGGTTATTTCACGGAGAGCGTTCATGTCTAACATGTTGCGATGGGCGATCGCTGGCGCGCTGGGTGCGTTGGCCGCGCCGGTGTTGGCGGACACGTCGCTCGCTGAAGCCCCCATCGACGAGGTCGTCGTCAAAGGTCAGCTGCTGCGTGCTGAAGATTCGGCTTACAGCGCGACGGTGCTCGACACGGTCGCGATTCGCGAGCAGGGACTCGCCGATGTTGATGAGCTGTTTCGCTTCGTGCCGGGCATGGTGGTGCGCGATCTGCAGTTGGGCTCGGTGGCTAGCAACATCGTCATTCGCGGATTCGGCAGCGGCGGTCATGGCGGCGATCTCGGTGCCGTCATCGATGGCATTCCGCTCAACGAAGCCATGTCGCACGCCGACGGCTATGTCGATCTGAACACGGTGGTGCCGTTGGAGATCGCATCGTTCAGCGTTTTCAAAGGCCCGGTGTCGGCGCTGTACGGCAACTACAACCGCGGTGGTTTGGTCGATATTCAGACGCGCAAGAGCGGCGACTATGCCGAGACGGATTTGTCGCTGGGCTCTTACGACACAGTGGATGTGCAGGCTGCCTATGGCGCTGGGCTGAGCGACAACCAGCAGCTCAACCTCGCCGGACAGCTGTACCGCACCGATGGCTTCCGTCCGCAAAGCAAGACTGAGCGCGGCACGTTCTCCGGTCGTTGGTCGGTGGATGTCACGCCGGATCTGCAGGTCGCGCTGTCGTCGCGCTACCTGCAATCGGAGAGCGACTCTGCTTCGTATCTCACGCGAACTCAGTTCGAATCGGACCGTCGCGGCATCGATCCGAACGTGCAGAACGACGGCGCGGAAAAAGAATTTCTGACGGTGCGCGGCGACGTGAACTATCAGCTTGCCGAAGCTCTGAAATTGCTGACATTCGCATACACGACTCAGCAGGATTTTACTCGTTGGTTCTCGCGCCCCATCAACACCAGCACTTGGCGTCAGCGTGAAGAGACTTATGACCGCAGCGTGTTTGGCGCCGGCACCAGCCTGAACGGCGTGACCACGCTTGCGGCTATTCCGGTGACCTACATCGCTGGTGTCGAAACATTCCGCGAATCCACCGAGTACAAGTTCTTCGACGGTCTGGATCGTCGTCGTCGCGTGTTGCCGGCGCAGTCGGATCGCGAGACCGAGCTCAACAGCGTCTCAGCGTTCACCGAAGTCAGAGCAACCGTGCACCCGCTGGCCCAGCTGTCGGTGGGTTTGCGTGCGGATCGCTTCACTGGCGGCTGCGAGCGGCAAGGACCTGAGACTGGCACCGATCCGTGCGGCGCGCTCAACAAGGCCGATCATGTGAGTCCGAAGGTGGGTGTGACTTCGCAAGTGACCGACTGGCTACAACTGCGAGCCAGCTGGGCAGAAGGCTTCGCGCTGCCCAATGGTTTTGTGAAATATGCCATCGGCGGTCAGCCGCTCGATGAGAACGTTTTTCGTCAAACCGAGGTTGGTCTACGTTTTACTGCCGCCGAAGCATTTGAGTTTGACTTAGCCGGCTATCGGCTGAAGTCGACCGGCGAAGTGCGCACGGTATCGCCGGGCGTTTACGAGAACTACGGCGCGACTCTGCGTGAAGGCGTCGAGGTGAGCGCGCGTTGGACGCCGGTCGAAAGCTTCGAGTTCGCTGCTGTGTACGGCATCACCGATACCAAGGTGGAGCAGAACGCCGACGCTCGCTTGCTCGGCCTATCGGTGGCAGGTGTGCCGGAGACCTCCGGCAGCCTTGAACTCACTTACCGGCCGTTCGCCGACTGGAGCTTCAATGCGTTCTGGCGCTACGTGGGTGAATACGAAGTCGATGCGCTGAACACGCTGCAAGCCGACAACTACGATCTGCTCGATCTCGGCGTCTCCTATACGCAGCGAGGCGAGCGCAACTATCGAGTCTATGCGCGTCTCGACAATGTCACGGACGAGAAGTACGCCACGTCGGTTTCGGTGATCGGCGGTCAACAGCTGTTCGCGCCCGGCATGCCGCGCTCGGTTCGTGCCGGCATCCAGTTCGATTTCTAATGGGACCTCACATGATTTCCAAGTCACGCCAGCTGGCACTAGCGACGATTCTTGCGTGCTGCGCCTCCGGCGCGCTGGCACACACCGTGTGGCTCGAGCCGGCGCAGAGTGCGGGCGATTATCAAGTTCTGTTCGGCGGTCATGCCGGCAAGCTCGAGACCTACCAGCCGGCGAAGCTGAAACAGATCGATGCCGTCGACAAAAGCGGCAAGCCGCTGAAGGTGAGTCGCAATGTCACCGCCGATGGCTTGCGACTGCACGTCGACGGTTCGCCGGCGCTGATCTCCATGCACTTCGACAACGGCATTCACGCGAAACCGGCCACGGGCCCGAGCGTCGAGAAGCCGATGAATGAAGTGCCTGGCGCGACGCGCGCGACTTACGCGGTCAAATATCACAAGACCGTGGTCGCTTGGGCACCGCTGGTGACCAAAGTTATCGGGCAGCCCTTCGAAGTAGTGCCGCTATCGGCCCAGCAGCCCAAGGCAGATCAACCGTTTCGCGTGCGCGTGCTTCAGGATGGCAAGCCGGTGGCGGGTGTAAAGTTGGGGCGTGGCGAGGAAGGCACAGCTGCTGATCCTGTTACCGACGCCGAGGGAATTGCAGCTTTCGTTCCCCAGAGTGGTTTCAATAGACTATGGGCCGGCAAGCGCATGCCGGTGGCCGGCAATCCTCAGTACACGGAGCTGAGCTATGAATATTCCTTCGGCTTCGATGCGAAGTAACCAGATGCGAGGCTGGATTCGTTGGTTGGCCTGCTTGCTCATGTCGGTGCCGGCGGTGTCGTTCGCGCATGGACTGCTGCTCGATGCCAAGCACGTGCACGATCGCATCGAAGGCACGGTGTACTACTCCAACGGTGAGCTGGCTGTGCGTGAGTCGGTGGAGTTGCTCGACTTAACCACGCCGATCACTACGGCGGCAGTTGCTGAAACCGACGACGCCGGAAAATTCAGTTTTCCGGTGACTTCAGGACATCGCTACCGCGTCTCGGCGTATGCGGCGGAAGGTCATGGCGTCGACGTCGAGATTGAAGCGGTGGCGAATGCTCGGCCGCAGCTCATCGAAAACGAAGCGGCTACGGCAGAGCAATCCTGGTTGCCGCCGGCTTGGGCCGTCATCGGCTTGTTGTTACTGGCCTCGATGGTGCCGATCGCGCTTTCGCGTCGGCGCCCGACCGCTACCTAGCTCGTTACCGAGCGGCGCGTCTCGCGCCCAGCCAGTTCCCCTGTTGGAGCGATAGAAACACCGTGCTCCACAGCTGCGCGGCATTCGATTCATCCGCGTGAGTGTTGTGCTGCCCGAACGCTTCGGCGTGATACTCGCCGTTTGCGAACGACCAGGTCCAAAGCTCTGATGTTCGTAACGCATTGGTCGCATCGATAGCAGCCCATAGCTGCGACTTCGCGTTCTGCAGGCGGGTGCGTACTTCGGCAGGCAAGTCGGTTCTGGCGAGTTGCCGGCTCAGCCCCGCTGCAAGCACTGCCTGCTGCCATGACCACACCACAGTGCCGTGATACGCGGAGTTGCCGAAGCGGCTTTGCGTTTCAGTGTCTGCGTACGCGGGATTGGCGACCACCAGGCCCACCGGTGTTAGCAAGCCTGCTGGGAACGGACGCATGATGGCGGCGATCGAGCGATTCAGTTGCTCTGCCGTCGGCTTGGTGAACAACAGCGCGAAGCCATCGTCGGAGTGCATCACCGGGATGGGCTTGCCATTCGCGTCGAGAGCAAGCGCGTTGAACGAGAGAGGTTGACCGTGCAGGCTGTTCTCGAGTGCCGAGAGCGGTTTGGTTGCATCGACGCCGACCGCTGACGCGTAGGCCTGAACCCGAGCGCGTGCTTGCGAGTCGGGCAGGGTAATGACAAACATCGGCGGAGCGGCGCGAGACCAGGCATCACGTTGCGCGCTCGCTCGCTGCAAGGTGCGTCGCTGGGTTTCGTTGAGATAGGCGTCGAGCAGGCGGCTCTTCAGCAAACGGTCGGCGGCGTCGAGTGCTGCCGGTACGAAAACTGCGTTCACGTCGTATGCATAACGGCCGCGGCCGAGTCCTTCTTCGCTGTCGCGCCATTGGCCGGTCATTCGGCCTTCTTTGAGGCCGACCAGATTCACCGGCTTCGGGTCGGTGGCGAATGCAGCTGTGCGTTCTACGACCCACGCCAGATTGCGAACCAGTGCGTCGCCTTGTCGTTCGCCTGTAGGTGTGCGCGTCTCAAAGAATTTCGCAGCCCGCGACGAGCCGTCATTGTCCAGCAACCAATTTGCAGTGAGCGGGGCGAGCATGAAGTCGTCGTCGATCATGCCGTAGTCAAAGATCGGCTTATCTGATTTGCCGTGGCCTTCCTTTGCGTTTCGAAGCACGGCGAATTCACCGATGTCTTCTTCATGCGCAACTTCGCCATTGGGCGCGAGGCGCGCGAGCACGGAACCGACACCGCTTTCGATGGCCAGGTGCTGCAGCACCGGTGCCAGCAACGTCAGCGACATCATCGTGTCTCGCCCGAAGTAAGTATCGAAGCGCCAGGAGCCGGCGAGATACTTTTCTCGGTAGCTCAGAAACGTGAGCACATCGCGAGCTTTGGTGTCGCGGCCGGCGGTGGCGGTGAGCAGCGAGGTGCCGTCGATGGGCGTCAGTGGCGTTTCGCCAGTCAATGCCACGATCTTGAGCCGCAGCTTGCCGTTAGGGCTGGTGACGGCGGCAGTGGTTACTTGTGCGCCATCGAGCGCTTCGACGGAGAGTCGATAACCTGGCGCGCCATCGAGTCGCGGCCGTGCCCAAGAGATATGCGTCGAGGTGACAGTCGGCGTTGCCGCCACTTCCGCCGGTATGGTGCCGAGTGCTTGATAGTCACGCAGCACTCTCACCGACGAGAGTACGGCTTGGTGAAACTCGAGCTTCGCTGTGTCGACGATGACTTCCGCTTCCAATCCGTGCAGCGGTCGGCCGCCGGGATCCGCGGCGGTGATGGGCTGCGGTGGTCGAGTGAGCGTCCAAGTTACCGGCTGCGCCGTCTTCGTAAACCACAAGCCGACGCCGCTGTTGCCCGCTGGAAAGGCCACCAGAATGCGTGGGTCGGTGCCGGAGCGTAGTAATAAATGCCCGGCCGCCGCGCCCTCGCGCACGAAGCTGTTGATGTTCAGGCCTTCGTTTATTTGGAAACGTTGCGCCGGCGGCGAGGCGGGCGGCCCTTCAACAGTCGCGCAGCTGGCGAGTGTGACAAGGGTGGCGAGGCAGGCGATTCGAGGAGTAGTGCGACTCATGCGGCGATGATGCGCCGGCCGCGGATTCGATGCTACGTGTGTGTTACTTGCTTCCGCGCCCCATGAAATTTATTCAAGCTTGCAGCCAGCGGCGGAGTACGGCGGTAGTTTCTTCTGGTGATTCCATGGGCGGCAGGTGTCCGCACGATACGAATGTGTGCAGCGTCGAGCCGGCGATGTGCCGATGCATCTCTTCGGCATCGCTGGGTGGCGTGAGAATGTCCGAGTCGCCGACGCCGACCCAGGTCGGCACTCGAATCGAGCTCAGCAAGGGGCGCGAATCGGGTCGAGTCAGAATGGCATTCTGCTGGCGAAGAAATGCGTCGCCACCGACTCGCTTCGCCATCGCACGCACTTCTTCGCCGAGCGGATCATGGACATGCCGGGCGTGCACTAGCTGCGGCAGCATGCGAGCAGTCACGCCGAAGAATCGGCCGTGCTTCATTGACTCGATGGCGGCTAATCGTTGCGCTGTACGTTCGGGTGAATCCTGCGAGGCGCTGGTGTCGAGCAACGCGAGTCGTGTTACGCGCTCGGGCTGCTGTCGCAAGATCTCGAATGCCACATAACCGCCCATCGATAACGCAGCCAATGCGAAACGCTCTGGCGCCGCGGCCAACACGCGCTTCGCCATTGCGTCGACGGTGTCATCGAGGGTGAGGTCGGGTAGGGCGGGGGCGGCAATGTCGCTGAGGTCGCGTGCCTGATCGCGCCATAGGCGCTCGTCGCACAACAGGCCGGGTAATAGAACTAACGGGATTCGCTCGGACACGGGGGACTAACTCGGAATGCAGGTCGCTACGGCCCGCATCATAGCGCCGAACCGGCGCGTTGTTAGCCTTGCACCGTGCTCAGCTCATTCGCTGTCGAGCGAGCTGCGCCACGACGTCGTTCGGCTTCTGCCAGGAAGTTGAGGGCGGTCATTCCTGGATTGTCCTTCGGCAGCTCCGTCGCTCCGAACGTTACGCGTGCCGTGGCCAACGCCGAAGAGCGAGGCGCGCTCGAAAAAATATTGCGCACTCCTTGCTCGAACGCCCCGGCTTCGATTTCACTGGCTTGCGGCATGATGATCGAGAATCGGGCTGTGTTCTGTTCCGCCGGCAAGCGTGCCACCCAATCCAAGCCGGAGCGCAGAGCGCCCAGAATGGCTTGTAACAACGCGTCGTGAATCGTTTGGCTACTGGTCGGTGACGTTGCCGGCAACTCGACGGCGACGCTCACCACCGTCAGCTGATGCGTCTGTGCTGTCGCATGAGCCATCTCGGCGCCAAGCCGGCCGACCAAATGACGCGCGGTATGCGCGCCGCTACTTAGATCGATCACGATGGGGCCGCTGCCTGAACCGGTGGCTGTCATCTGGCGGCGTTTGATTGCGTTGAATCCTGCGCCCACCTTGGCAGTCAGCTGCGCTTCGAAACCTTTCTTGGGCACGTAATGATCGACGCCCGCGCAATAGCCTCGCTCGTAGTCCTGCGAGTCCACCAGCGTCGTCAGCATGATGACGTAGGCCGGTGCCACTGCAATCGCTCGCAGCCGCTGCACGAACTCGATGCCATCGAGAACTGGCATGGAACGATCTGTCACCACCACCGGAAACCACTGTCGCCCCAACAGCGTCAGCGCTTCCATGCCATTGCGTGCTTGAGCCACTTTATAGTCCGCTTGGCTCAACAGCGCAGCGACGGCCTCACGCACTGTTTCATCATCATCCACGACCAACACGTTACGAGGGACAGCTTTCGGTGCATTCACTGCGGCAGCATCCTGGCTTCAGAGCAAACCGCAGTGTTGCCGGCGTAGTCCCGGATAGATAGTAGGATTCACCCTAGGGCGGCGCCCTTCCTAGCCTCTTGCCGCCGCCAGAATCGCTGCCAAAGTCCAGGCATTATCCAAGCTCGCCGCACGACGGGCGGCGAGGGATTCGCTGCCTGGGTCGGCAATCATCTCCGCGAACGCGTCGACTTCAGCCCGAAAGCCATCTTCACGAGGCACAGGGACGATCTCTGTCTCGTTCCGCCAGTCGCTGCCGCGACGGAGACGAAAATGAGGAGCAGAGGAGCGAGCGGTGTGGTTGGAATAATCGGTTTCAATGATCCCGCCGCTGCAGGTAATGAGGGCCGTGCGGTGCAGGCCACTGGCGAAGCTGCAGCTGAGTTGAGCAATGATGCCGTTCGCGAACTCGAGGGTGGCGGTCAATGTTTCATCGACACCGCGCTGCCAGCGAGCGCTCGCACTGACACGAACCGGTCGAGTGCCGGTGAGCTGGCGAATGAAACTGACCGGATAACAGCCGGCATCGAGCAGCGCGCCGCCGCCGAGCGCAGGGTCGAACCGAATGTCATCAGGATTGCTGAGCGTAAATCCGCAGGCGGCGAATATCGTTTGCACGCGACCGAGGGTTCCAGCGGCGACCAGCCGTTCAATCTCCAACGTCTGAGGTTGAAACAAAAACGGATAGCCTTCCAGCAGCACGACCCCAGCCGCATCGGCCGCGGCGAACATGCCTAACGCCTCTTCCTCCGACAAAGCGAGCGGCTTTTCGCAAAGCACGTGCTTGCCAGCGCGAGCGGCGGCAATAGACCACGGAGCATGCAAGCTATTCGGCAGCGGAATGTAGACGGCATCCACCTCCGGCGAGGCGAGCATCTGTTCGTAGGTCAAAGCCCGCGCAATCTGGTGGGTCTGCGCGAAAACTTCGGCTCGAGCAACATCCCGACTGGCAACAGCAACCACGTCGACCCGAGCGCTTTGCCGAGCGCCGGCGACGAAAGAGGCCGCGATACGAGCCGCGCCGAGGATGCCGATTCGGAGGGTGTGGGCCATACGACGATGCTAACAGCCCTCCTGTCTCCAGACACATCTCCCATCCCAACCCACACCCCCTAACGACAATATTTCGACAATATTTTTCCGAGGGCCCTGAACCCGTGGGTCCTCTATGGTCAGCGGCCGGCGGCCGATGGCATGCTCGGCCCATGAGTTGGATCCTCAACAACGTTCGCCGCCTGCACCAGGTATTGCGCCGGCGCGGTTGGAAGCGTCACGACGCTGAGGACGTGATCCAAGACGCCTTCCTACGCATGCAGACCTACTGCAACGAAGGCGGCGAGGTGCGCAACTCCGAGGCTTTCCTGGTCCGCACGGCACTGAACTTGTCCTTCAACGCGCGCAGCCGCAAGCCGGATGAGGTGATGCTGGCACCGTCGGACAGTGACGAGCCGTTGCAACTCCACTTCGAGCCGGCGCCCGATGAAGTGTTGGAGGCCGAGCAGAGTCTGGATCAAGTGATTGCACTCATCGACGCCATGACGCCAAGGACACGTGAGATATTCCTGCTCCATTACGTGGAAGGATTCACCTACCCGCAGATCGCGCGCCAACTCAGTATCAGTGTGAGTGCGGTGGAGAAACACATGGCGCGGGCCATGCTGGCGTTGACTCAGGAGCTGCCAGTATGACGAACGAAATGGATCCACCGGCATCTCCGCTGTTCGACCAGCAAGCCGAAGCTGCCGTTTGGCTCGCGCGCCTGCGAGGCCCACAGCGCGATGCAAGCGTGGAACGAGGCTTGCGCCGATGGTTGCGTGAAGATCCTGGCAACGCGCTGGCATTCGATGAACTCACGCGACGCTTGGAAGTCGTGGAGCGATTGAAAACGCGCACGTTGCCAGCCCGATGGCGAGTTGCTCAACCTGCCAGCCGCGTTTCGTGGCGACCGGTGTTGTCAGGCGTGGCCGCCGCACTCACCGCCGTCATGGTGTTTGGCTTCATCTATCTGCGCCAAGCCGGCGTCGCAACCAGCGTTGGCGAGCAACGCACGATGGCGCTGGAGGACGGCTCGCGAATCTACTTGAACACAGCAAGTCGAGTCCGCGTCTCTTATGACGACGGTTCGCGCCGCGTCGAGCTGATGAGTGGCGAAGCATTGTTCGAAGTCGCCAAAGATGCGTCGCGGCCGTTCGTAGTAGCTGTTGCGGATCGGACGGTGACCGCGCTCGGAACCACCTTCGTCGTGCGTAGGAGTGACGCACAGGTCAGCGTGACGCTGATGGAAGGCAAGGTGCGTGTGGCTTCGACGAGTTCTGAAGTCACAGGCAGCACAGTGCTCGCGCCCGGCGATCGCTTGACGATTCCTGCGGACGCGACTCCAGCCGTCGATCATCCAGCGATGGAAGCGGTGACCGCATGGCGTCGAGGTCTGGTGGCCTTGGATGGCATGTCCCTGTCGCACGCCGTACAAGAGATGAATCGTTACAGTCAGACCAGGCTGATCATCGAGCAAGCCGAAGCGCAGCAGCTGCCAGTGGGTGGATCGTTCCGCATCGGTGATTCCGCGAGCTTCGCGGCGGCCGTCGCTGCGACCTACGGTTTGCAAGTCGAGCGGCGCGACGACGACATCGTCATCGCGGGCCGGCCGCGTTGAAACGCGGAGCGCCTGTTGAAATAGAGAGACCAGGGGGTGTGGGTCGACCGCGGATTTGTGTCTAACCCCGTGTCGACTCCAACTATTCAAAGGCACCCATGAAACGCAACACCGGGCTGGCCCCCATGCTTGCGAGCTGCATCGTGTTGAGCGCCGCCGCGCTGCCGACACTGGCTCAGACTCACTCCGTCAGCAGTTTCGATTTTCCTGCGCAGCCGTTGGCGCGCTCACTGCAGGCGATTGCCGAACAAACCCAACTCAGCGTCTTCTTCGATCCACGCATTCTCGAGGGCTTGCAGGCGCCGGCCTTGCGTGGCCAGGTCACGGTGGAGCAAGCGCTCACCGAACTGCTGAAGGGCTCGGGCCTGACGTTCAGCCAGGTCGATGCGAAAACCTTTCGAATCCTGGCGCAAGCAGAGCGCACCTCGTTCGACGATCACATCATCGAATCCGTGAATGTGTTCGGCACGCTGGATAAACAACTGAGCATCGGTTCGAAGTCCGGCGAGTCGCTGCGCGAAACGCCGAAGTCGGTCACGGTGGTGAGTCGAGAGCGCATCGAGGCGCAGAGCCTGACTTCGTTGAAGGACATTCTGGGTCAGGCGACTGGCGTGACGGTCTCGACCTATGGACCCGTCGATAACTTCTACTACTCGCGCGGCTTCGAAGTCGTGTCGATCCAGATCGATGGCGGGGCTGCGTCACGATTGGTGGCGGGTACGCCGGATACGGCAGCGTTCGAGCGCGTCGAGGTACTGCGCGGCGTGGATGGCATCTTCACCGGCGCTGGCGATCCTGGTGGTGTCATCAATCTGGTGCGAAAGCGCGGCAAGGCGACGCCGGAGTTCAACGTCAATCTGAGCGGTGCGCGTTGGAACAACTATCGGAGCGAGGTCGACTTGACGGGGCCGTTGCTGTCGGACGGGCGCCTGCGCGGGCGCGTCGTGGGCGCCTATCAAGAAGGTGAGTATTACTATGAGGCTGGCGAGGTGGCGCGCCAGTTTCTGTTCGGCACGATTGAATACGATCTCACACCCTCGACGCTGCTGATTGCAGGCGTCAGCTACGAAAAGCGCGAGGAGGATGGCTTTCCGGTCGGCGGTCTGCCGCGTTACTCCAACGGTGCGAACATTGGTTTGCCGCGCAGTACGGCGCTCGCCGTGAGCTGGAATTTCTGGGACTTCACCACGCGCGAGTACTTCGCTCGCCTGGAACAGGAACTCGGCCAGTCGGCGACCTTCAGGCTCAACTACACACTGCAGGATCAGGACAGTCCGTTCAGCGCCAATTTTCCATTTGGCGCGGTCGATCCGACGACGCTGACGGGCCCGTTCCTGCGCGGCAATACCCCTTTCGCTCATTACAGCGCCGATCGGGATCTGCTCGATGCGTCGGTCAGTGGCAACGTCATGTTGTTCGGCCGCGAGCATCGCTACACGATCGGCGTCGACCGCAGCGAGATCGAGAGCGGCTTTCAACTGCAACGTGCGCTCGACGCCAATGGCAACGTGTTTGTCGCGCGGCCGATCGATGTTTTCAACTTCGATCCGTATGCCTATGCGCTGCCCGCGGGGCGCCGTCTAGCGTCACGCGGCGGGACTACGGAGACGCAGCAGGGCATGTATCTGGCTGTCGGCCTGCAGGTGAGCGATCCGTTGAGAGTGACGCTCGGCGGCCGCTACACCGAATATGACTACGAGTCGATCTTCCAGAGCTATGCGGCGAACGGTACGCCCGCAGCCAGAAGCGTCACCAGTTTTTCCGACACGGCATTCGTTCCCAGTGTCGCGTTGACCTATTCGCTCGATCGGAATTGGTCTTTGTATGCCAGCTACGGCGAGACCTTTCGCGGTCAGTCGAACCGGCTCGAGGGGCCGCTGCCGGGAACGCCGCTGGATCCGATGAAAGGTGTCAGCTACGAAGCTGGCGTGAAGGGTGAGCTGTTCGGCCAACTCAATACCGCCTTCGCGGTGTATCGCGTGCAACGTGACGGCGAAGGCATGGAAGATTTGAATTACCCGGTCACGCCCGGGGAGCAGGGCGCGACGTGCTGTTTCGTTGGCGATGTCGATATCGAAGTCACCGGGTTCGATGCCGAAGTGAGTGGTGTGGTGTTGCCGGGTTGGCAGATGTTCGCCGGCTACACCTATGCGGACCGTGCTGTCACCGGTCCGAGCGAATCGCTGCTGGCGGTTACCGTGACGCCGAAGCATCAGTTCAAGCTCTGGACCAACTGGCAAGTGCCGAGTCTACCCCGATTGACGGTCAGCTCCGGGGTGATCGTGCAATCCAAAACGTATCGACAGGCCGAGGCCGTGGACGCCTCTGGAGACATGGTGCCCGCGACTTTCTTCCAAGGTGGCTATGCGTTGTGGAATGCCTCGTTGCAATGGCGCATCGATGACAATTGGTCGATCAGTCTGCACGGCGACAATCTGCTGGACAAAACCTATTACAGCACCGTGGGGACGATTTCGAGCGAGAACTACTACGGCGTCCCGCGAAACTATGTGCTGACGCTGCGCGGTCATTGGTAAGTGGTGACGATCATGAAGATGACCGCTGTTGAAATCTGTGGTGCTGTGCTGTCAATGGGCGTGTTGTTCTCGGCAACGGCGCTGGCGGCGCAGGACGAGATGAGAGCTGCCTATGTCCGTGCCGAGGCGTTGCAAAGAAATAACATTTCGTCGCAACTCCATGGCATGAGCGTACAACCGAACTGGATCGACGGGCAGAGCCGTTTCTGGTATCGCACGACGGGACCGAAGGGCAGTGAATTCGTGTTGGTGGATGCTGAGCGCAATACACGGCAGCCGGCCTTCGATCATCGAAAACTCGCAGCAGGACTATCCGCGCTGACTGGCAAGAAGCACACGCCCGACGCACTGCCCATGCAGCGGTTCGAGTTCTCATCGGGTGGCCGCGCGATCCGCATGCAGCTCGATAGCGATGTCATTGAATGCGAGTTGCGCCGTTACCAATGTTCCAAGCTGCCGGCCGCAGCGGCGGTGCGGCCTGGAGAGGTGGCGTCGCCCGACGGAGCGTGGGCGGCGTTCGTGCGGGATCACAACTTGTTTCTGCGTTCCTTGCGTGATGGACGCGAGCTGCGACTGACCACGGACGGCATCGTCGATCATGCTTACGGCGAGCGTCCGGATTCCTTCATGACGTCCTTGAACGCAAAGAAGTACGACATCGCGTGGCCGGCGCGCGTGCTGTGGTCTCCGGATTCGACCAAGCTGATCACTTATCGCGTGGATCAGCGGCAGGTGCCGCCGATGCCGTATGTGCAGTGGGCGCCGGAAGAAGGCTACGGAGCGCGCCCGAAAGTGAACTATCTGCGGATGCCGATGGCAGGCGATGAGCACGTGCCGATGTCACGCTTGGTGTTTTTCGATCTGGGCTCGTCGGCGGCCGAGCAGGTAAGGCGAATCGACGGGCAGGCCGACCCGATTCAGATGCCGTACGACTTGATCTACGACGTGGGTGCGCCGTGGTGGGGCTCGTTGTGGTGGGATCGCAGCAGCCGCCATACCTATCATCTGGTGGAGTCGCGGGATTTTCGTCGCCTGCAGCTCGTCGAGACCGACGCCACCACGGGCGCGTCACGCAATGTGCTGGAGGATTTCTCAGCCACCAGTTTTCGCTTCGACTTTCGACAGCTGCCGCGGGGTTTCGATGGGTCGAGCGTAGTGTGGCCCTCCGAGAAGGATGGCTGGCAGCACCTGTACCTGCATGACATTGCCAGCGGCCGTGAACTCGCTCAACTGACGCGCGGCGAGTGGCGTGTAGAAGAGGTCGTGCATGTCGATCAGAAGGCGAAGTGGATCTACTTCAGGGCCTCGGGACGCGAGCCAGGAATGGATCTTTATTATTTCCAGTTGTATCGCGTCAAGCCGGATGGTTCGGGCCTGACCCGCCTGACCCCCGACGATGCTCAACATGAGGTCAGTTTCTCGCCCGATGGGCGTTACT
>NZ_JAEUPY010000713.1 GCF_016790065.1 Steroidobacter sp. | reverse complement strand
GGCACCATGTCCACTTTTCGCGCGCCAACGCTCTTAGGCCGTTGGATGGGTGGGTCAGCGGTAGGGCTAGATGTCAGCTAAGCGCCAACAAAGCTTCGTAGCGGCGATCGCCGTACGGTATGGACTCCGGTTGCGGCGGTTCTTGTCGGCGCGTCTGCGTAACAGTGCCGACGTGCCGGATCTGGCCCAGGAAGTGTTCTTGCGGCTGTTACGCGTCGAGCATCACGAGGCGATCCGTAGCCCGGAAGCTTACCTGTTCACCGTCGCCAGCCACGTCGTTCATCAACACACGTTACGGCAATCGTCGTTGCCGGTGCTGGTGGACGTTGCTGAGATCTTCACGGACCTGCAACTCACGTCCGGCGACGATCCGATTGCCAACGTCGAGATTCAGCAACGCATAAAGGATCTGGAGCGCGCCTTGGCCGAACTCCCGCCGCGAGTCTCGACCACTCTCTTATTACATCGCTTTGCCGGCTATTCCATCGAAGAAATCGGTAACGAGCTGGGCGTGGCTCGGCGGACCGCGAAAAAGTACTTGGCGCAGGCGCTTCTGCACTGTCGCAACGTCCGTGAGCAGACGAGTGAGGACGCTCGATGAAAACTACCGGAGGAAAATCCGAGTTGAGTCAGGAAGCGCTGGCGCAGGCGGCCGATTGGCTGGTCGAGTTTCGGGTCGACGACGTGGATGCGACGGCTCGCGAAGAGTTCAACGCTTGGCTGCGACGGTCGCCGCAGAATGTGCAGGCTTACCTGGAGATCGCGCGGACCTATGCCGAACTGCCGGCGATCAATCCCAGCGGTGTGGTGGATGCGGAAGCACTCATTGCCTACGCGCGGTCCGATGCGAATGTTGTCTCGTTGCCGAGTACACCGGCTGTTGGTCCGGCCATGCTGGCGGCGCCGACGCAGAGAGTTCGGCGCAGAGGAGGGCTGGCGATCGCTGCGTCGCTGCTGCTGGCAGTCGTTGGCGCGCTTACCTGGTCGCAGTTCCGAGGCGATAGTTACTCGACCGATTTTGGTGAGCAACGGTCGATCACGCTGACGGATGGTTCCACCATCGATCTCAACGCGCGCACGCGCATTCGCGTGAGCATGAAGGACGATGAGCGGCTTGTTGAATTGCTGGACGGTCAAGCGCTGTTCAAAGTCGCGAAAGACAAGGCGCGGCCCTTCATCGTTCGCAGTGACGACACTCAGGTACGCGCCGTCGGCACGCAATTCGATGTGTACCGTCGCAAGAGCGGCACTACGGTCACTGTGTTGGAAGGGCGGGTGGCGGTCATGCACTTGGGTGAGTCATTCGACGAGGTCTCTTCGGGAAGCGCCCGTCCGATAGAGCCTCCAGCCAAGAACTCAACGCTGCTGCTCGGCGCCGGCGAACAGGCCACGATTACACCGGAAAGCGTTCCGACGCCGGTGCAGGCCGACGTCGCGGCTGCGGTCGCGTGGACGGATCGTCTGATTATTTTCGATGGCTCGCCGTTGACGCAGGTGGTGGAAGAGTTCAATCGCTACAGTCGACGTCAGTTGGTGATCCGCGACGCCAGTCTCGCAACGTTCCATATCAGTGGCGTCTATTCTTCGAGCGATCCAGCGTCGCTGTTGCGCTTCCTGCGTGCTCAAGACGGCATCGACGTCGTCGAGACCGAGACGGAGATCCGGATCTCGGCGAAGTGAATGCGGCTCATGATTTTTTCAGCATGTCCACTTTTGGAGGCACAGCGCTCTATAGCACCCATCAGTCCGCCGTGGTGGCAGACGGTTACAACAAGCCTCGTCAGAGGCAGGGGAGCCATAGTGCGCACGAGTATTCTTTCCGCGGCCATTTGTTTGTCTCTGGTGGGCCTGTCGACTGCGGCTGACGTCAAAGCGGCAGTACGACGCACGACTCATATCTCGGCGCAGGGGTTGGGACCAGCGCTGCAAGAGCTCGCCAGGGATCATGGCTTCCAAGTGTTGTATCGAACCGAAATCATCGGTGGTGCGCGCACTGTCGGAGCAGCAGGCGATCTGACGGCAACAGAAGCACTGACTCAGTTGTTGAGCGGCACTGGGCTCACGTTTCATTACCTGGACGATTCCACCGTCACCATCGTGGACGAATCAGCAGCGACCTCGTCGAATGGATCGCAACCATCGCCAACCAAAGTCGATGAACTCGCCGAGGTAGTCGTCACTGGCTCTCGCATCCGCGGCGCGCAGAACTCAGCGTCGCCGCTCGTCACGTTCGAGCGCGAAGACATTGCTCGCACCGGGCTCGGCTCGACCGAAGAGTTCATGCGAACGATCACTCAAATCTTTACCGGGGGCGCATCGGCGAACACGGTGGTGGGCGTCGGCGGGTTTGGCGGCGAAGGCGCCACGAACAATACAGGCGCTGGCACCGGGCTGAACCTGCGCGGCTTGGGCACCAAATCGACCCTGGTCTTGCTGGACGGCAATCGCCTCGCGCCCACCGGATTGGGCCAGGCCGTCGACATCTCGGTGATTCCTTTGTCGGCGCTGGAACGTATCGACGTGCTGACCGATGGCGCGTCTGCCATTTACGGCGCGGACGCTGTGGGTGGCGTTGTGAATTTCATCACGCGCAAGAATTTCGAGGGCAATGAAACCCGGTTGCGCTATGGCATGGCGACTCGCGGCGAGCCTGATAACTACCAGGCCACCCACACCTTCGGGCATCGCTGGGATTCCGGCAACGTGATGCTGACCGGCGATTTCAGCGAGGCCTCGAAGCTCCAATCGCGTGATCGGGCTTTTACTGCGACGGTGCCTTCACCGACTGACCTGGTAGGTGCGCAAACCCGGCGCAGCGCCTTGCTGTCCGTGAACCAGCGGCTCGGCGAAGGTTTGGAGTTGTATGGCACTTCGCTCGCGAGCAAGCGTGAGAACACTCAGAACCTGAGTTACGGCTACATCTACGACATGCAGTCTTCGGTTCGCGTGCTCAGCGGCACGGCGGGTCTGCGGATGGATCTAGCCGGTGGCTGGCAGGCGGATTTTTCCGGCAGCTATGGCGGAACGCGCACCGACTATCTCGGCGTCACACGGCTGCCGTTCGTCACCAGGAATAACTTCGTCGGCCATGCGTCGTCGTCCACAGTGGAAGCGCAGGCCGATGGCGCTTGGTTCGAGCTGCCGGGTGGTGAAGCACGAGTGGCGTTGAATGGCCAGTTTCGCCACGAGACCTTCAAAACAGTCGCCCTGGTCCGGCCCACGAATGAAACTCTGACGCGCAATGTGGGTGCTGGTTCTTTCGAAATGCTGTTGCCATTTGTCGGGCGGCGCAATGCACGGCCCGGAATCGCAGCGTTGGAGGCGACCCTCGCGGCTCGCTACGAGCAATACAGTGACTTCGGCTCTTCCACGAACCCGAAGGTTGGGCTGCTGTGGATGCCGACACCCAACTTCAGCGTGCGCAGTACCTATGGCACTTCATTCCGCGCACCGCTGCTTTGGGAATTGGCCGACAAAGCCTACACAGGGGTGCAAACCGGGCGGTCAACGGATCCCACTTCCGCGACCGGCTACACTTATTTCGTCTATCGCTCTGGCAACAATGCAGACCTCAATCCGGAAGAAGCCAGCACCTGGACGGTCGGTTTGAGCTTCGCAGACAAGCAGGCTGCCGGCGTTTCCGCTGCCATCAACTATTTCAGTATGGACTTCCAGGATCGGATCGCCGCTCCGATCCCCAGCGAATACTTCAGCTCGGTGCTGTCCCGAGAGGGGGCTTACAGCCAGATGATCGAACGCAGTCCGGCGCTGGCCGACGTGATTGCGTTGTTTAACACGCCGGGCTTTTACGATTCGAGAGGACTGACGCCCTCAGACATCGGTGCAATCGTGGACAACCGGCTGCGCAATACCACGCGCCGCAAAGTGGACGGCATCGACTTCGATGTTTCGTGGCGAGGTGAACTCGGCGCGGGCTCGATAGTTTCCAGTCTTTCGGGCACGCGGCTGCTGAACCTGACCGATCAGGCGACCTCGACGACTCCGGAGATCGAGCTGCTCAATACGGTTTACTACCCGGTGCAGTTGCGGTTGCGCGGCTCGTTGTCGTGGCAACGTGCGCAGTGGGACCTGGGCACCTCCGTCGACTTCACCGATAGCTATCGAGACGTCCGGACCGTGGCGCCTTATTACGGCCCCGCCACGCGCAGCCGGGTTAGCTCCTGGACGACAGTGAATTTGAACGTGGCGTATCGCGTGCCTGAAACAGCGGCGGGCTGGTTCGGTGGCACGCGGTTGTCGCTGAGCGCTCAGAACCTTTTCGATCGCGATCCGCCGTTCGTTGCCGGCGTCGAAGGATTGAATTTCGACCCGACCAACGCTTCGGCGATGGGACGCTTCGTGGCCATCGAGGTGGGCAAGCAATGGTAATCGCGGCTGCTCTGCTCTCATTACTGACGCTCACGCCAGAAAATCTCAACGCTGAGAC
>NZ_JAEUPY010000874.1 GCF_016790065.1 Steroidobacter sp. | reverse complement strand
ATGGTCATCGTGATGGACACGCTCAGGTCCTGCACGATGGCGTAATACAGACCGGCGAGTGGCAACGTGAAGGCGACCAAGCCGACCAGCACGGCCTTCATCGGCAAATCGCGCTCGGTCTCGGCGACCACTTTCGAGGCGCCGGCACGCGCTGCTTCCAAGCCGCTGCGAACGCCGGATAGCAGCGACTTACGCAGTGAGATCAGCGTCCAGATGCCGCCCACCAACATCGCACCGACGCCGAGATAACGAATCTGCGAACTCCAGATCGCGCCGGCCGCGTCTTCGGCGCTGAGGCCGGCTACCTTCGCAGCGAGCGCGGGATTGCCGTCGAGAAAGAACGCGCTGTAAGTCGGAATGGCAATGTTCCACGACAAGATGCCGCCGACCATGACCACGATGCCGATGTTGAGCCCGACGATGTAACCGACGCCGAGCAGGGCAGGCGACAAGTTGGTGCCCATGTAGGCGATGCCCTTGCCGATGTAGCTGCCGAACGCAGCGGAGTCGGGCACGAGTCGCAGGCCACTCGCGGCGATCACCTTGCCGATGCCACCCAGCGTCGATGCAGCGGCGAGCACCTTGATGCCGCTGGCCGGATTCTCGCCGGCCTTCAGGACTTCAGCGGCGGCTTTGCCTTCGGGGAAGGCCAGTCCCTGATCGACGATCAACGAACGGCGCAGCGGCACGGAAAACAACACACCCAGAATGCCGCCCAGACCGGCGATAGCGAGCACCCACCAATATTTGAAATCGCTCCAGTGCCCGAGGATCACCAACGCCGGCACCGTGAAGATCACACCAGCGGCAATCGATGAACCGGCCGACGCGCCGGTCTGCACGATGTTGTTCTCGAGGATGTGTCCGCCGCCTAGTAAACGCAGCACTGCCATCGACACCACCGCCGCCGGAATCGCCGTCGCGATGGTGAGACCGGCGAACAAGCCGAGATAAGTATTCGCGGCTGCGAGAATCATCGCGAGCACGATGGACAGAATGATCGCGCGCGGCGTCAGCTGTGGCGCGGCTTGAGACGCAGGGTTGCTCATAATTTCTCCGGCCAAAGGTTGGCCTTTGTTCTGTTACTTCACGCCGGCCATCATCTTGCGAATGAACGGCGTCAACACCAGCAACACCACGCCGGCGATCACGCCCCACCAGAACAGATACAGGAACTGACCGGGCATGCCGGGCAGATTGTTGGGATCGATTTCACCCGAGAACTGACCGGCCAGGTTGTTGCCCAGCGCCGTCGCCAGGAACCACAAGCCCATCACCTGACCGACGAAGCGCGCCGGCGCCAGCTTGGTCATCGAACTCAAGCCCACCGGGCTCAGGCACAGCTCGCCGAACGTGTGCAGCAAGTAGGTGAGGATCAACCAGGTCGGCAACACTTTCTCACCTGCGACTACATAGCGAGCCGCGAGGAACATCACCAGGAAGCCGAAGCCCATCAGGATCAGACCCACGGCGAATTTCGCCGGCGCCGAGGGATCCAGATTACGACGGCCGAGATTCACCCAGATCGCGGCGAACACCGGCGCGAACAAGATGATGAACAGCGGATTCACGGCCTGCAGTGTGCCGGCCGGCATGGCCCAACCGAACACATCGCGATCGGTGTGCCGCTCGGCGAATAAGTTGAAAGACGCGCCAGCTTGCTCGAACCCCGCCCAGAACATGGCGCAGGCCGCGAACAACGCAATCATCGCGACGATGCGTTTACGTTCGTCGCCCTCGAGGCCGGCGAAGAACAACAAGTAGATGAAGAAGCCGGCAGCCAGTGCCACCAACGCCCAGTTCAGCGACTGCGAAATCGCCATCGGATCGAGGTGCACGGCGCCCGACAACCCTGCGATCACCAGACCGACGACCAGCACCAGGAACACGATGACCGGTGCCCAGCTCGCGGGCTTGCCCATCGGCACCACGCCCGAATCGCCGAGATAATGTTTGGTCGCCTGGAACTGCACCAGGCCGATCAGCATGCCGATCGCGGGCAGCAAGAAGCCGATGTTCCAACCGAACGCCGTGGCTGCCATCGGCACCAGCGTCGAACCCAACGTGGCACCGGTGTTGATGCCCATGTAAAAAATGGAGAAGCCGGCGTCGCGACGCGAACCGCCTTCGGGATAGAGCTGCGCGACGATGGCGCTGATGTTGGGCTTCAACAAACCCACACCCAGCACGATGGTCATCAAGCCGACGAAGAACAGTTGCGTGTTGCCGGTGGCGAGGCAACCGTTGCCGAGCATGATCAGCACGCCGCCCCAGAACACTGCGCGCTGCTGACCGATCAACCGGTCGGCGATCCAGCCGCCGAACAACGACAACAAATAGGTGCCGGAAATGTACAAGCCGTAAATCGCGCTGGCGGTGCGATCGTCCAGACCCAGCCCGCCTTCGGCGATGGCCGCGGTCATGAACAGGATCAAGATGGCCCGCATGCCGTAATAAGTGAAGCGCTCGAAGGCTTCGGTGCCGAACAACGTGATCAGTCCACGCGGGTGACCGAAAACTTGCGGGCCGTGCGTGGAGTCGCGTTCGATGCTTTGATTCATACGGGAAGAGTCTCCCTGCTGCAGCTCGAAGGCGTCGAACTGCTGTTGTTATGGAGGCCCGGGCAAAACCGGCACGGGCTGTCATGCATGACAGATGTCATGGACGCGGAGTCTCACCGAAGAGCAAGCCACCGGGCAAGCTCGAGCGCGCCTGTATACCGAGACGTTCAGGTCTCGGCTGCGTCCTCGGCGGGGTCTTCGCTCTGGCGTTTCTTGATCAGGATCCGCGATAGCACGATGCCGATCTCGTACAGCAAGTACATCGGGCCGGCCATCATGGTCTGCGACAAAGCATCCGGCGGCGTCAGGAATGCGGCCACCACGAAAATTCCCAGCAGCACATAGCCGCGGTTCTTGGTCATGGTTTCGACTTTCACCATGCCGGTCGCCGCCAGCAGCACGGTCGCCACCGGAATCTCGAACGCCACGCCGAAGGCGAAGAACAGCAGCAACACGAAGTCGAGGTAGTTCTGCATGTCCGTCATCATCTGCACGCCAGCCGGCGCACTGGTGGTGAAGAACGCGAACATCAGCGGGAACACGACGAAGTAGGCGAACGCGACACCGGCGTAGAACAGCGCGATGCTCGACACCACCAACGGAATGGCGAAGCGCTTCTCGTGCTTGTACAAACCGGGCGCGACGAAGGCCCACGCTTGGTACAGCACATAGGGCATCGAGATGAACAGCGCGACGAACAAGCCCAACTTCAGCGGTGCCAGGAACGGCGAGATCAAGCTGGTGGCGATCATCGAGGTGCCCTTGGGCATCTTCTCGATCAGCGGCGTCGCGACCAGCGTGAACAACTCGTTGGAGAAGTAAGCACAGGGAGCGAATACGACAGCGACGCAAATCACCGCGCGCAACAGCCGGTCGCGCAATTCGACCAGGTGCGAGATCAGCGAGCCTTCGGCCAATTGTTCGCGCTCGTCAGCACTCATGGCGCGAGCTCACTGCACAGCTTTATTGGCGGGCGTCTCAGCTGCCGATTGCGGCGGCGGCTCCATGCCGGAAACCATGGTTTGCAGATCCAGTCCCGAAGCATTGTGTGGCTTATCGCTGGGAGCTTGCGGCTCGGTGGATTCGGCTGGTGCCGCAGCAGTGGGCTCAGCCTGAGAAGTTGTCGTGGTGGTGTTGGTGCTGGCGGCGCTGGGTTCGCTGGCCGGCGGCGGTGCCTGCATCGGGCGAGACTTGGTCATCTCATCCAGCGTGACTTCCTGTTCCAGTTGGGTACGCAGCTGACGCGCCATGGCGCGCGCACGACCGGTCCATCGGCCGACCTTCTCGGCCAGGCCAGGTAACTTCTCCGGCCCCAGCACCAGCAGTGCCAGGCCCAGGATCAGGACGATCTCAGTAAAACCGACTTCAAACATCGCGACGCGGCCGGTTCAAGGCATCAAACGTTGGAAGACTTGCTGCCCGTCTTGCCCGCCGGCGTCGAGTTGAAATCGGCGTCCTTCTGCTGGGGCGCATTCAACTGCTGAGCCTCCTTGTCGTCCTCATCGTCCATGGCCTTCTTGAAGCCTTTCACGGCCCCGCCCAGATCCGAACCAATGGTCTTCAGACGCTTGGCGCCGAACACCAGCAGCGCAATGGCGAGGATGATCAGAAGTTCTTTGAAACCGATGCCCATTCGACTCTCCCGCTTCGCAAAGCCGCCGGATCATACGCCAAAAGCGTGTGCCGATTCCCGCGGCGAAGTTGGCAACTCTAGCCCGATTTGTCCGGCGCCACCTGTAGCCAGAACGTTACCGGACCGTCATTGGTCAGGCTGACCTGCATGTTCGCGCCAAACTCTCCAGTTTGGACCGCGCCCAGCCGCGAGCGTGCCCGCTCGACCAGATAATCGAACAACCGCCGGCCCTCGTCCGGCACCGCGGCTGTGCTGAAGCCCGGTCGGGTGCCGCTACGCGTGTCGGCCGCCAGGGTGAACTGCGAGACCAGCAGTAGCTGTCCGCCAATGTCCTGCAGGCTGCGATTCATGCGCCCTTCGGCATCTGGAAAAACGCGGTAGGTGCAGAGCCGTTCCAGCAGCCGGTCGGCCTGCGCCTCGGCGTCGCCCTTCTCCACGCCCACCAATACCAATAACCCGGTCTCGATGGCCCCCACCTGCCGGCCGGCGACCTGAACTTCGGCGTGAGTGACGCGCTGGAGCAGACCGATCATGACAACCTGAGGGTTGGGGTGGCTGAGCAGGATAGCGGAGGGGATGGGGCTGTAAATGAAGTTTACGTCACGGCTAGAGATTGCCACTTTTTTACTGCAGAACCGAGATTCGTCGCTTTATCTCTCCACTTAGCCGCAGTTTTTATTGCGACTTCGTCGCTTTATTGATCGGAGGAGAATGAGAGCCCCGCCTCGGGTGGGTTCAAGCCAGCCGACCGGAGATATCTGGTTAAGGTGGTGCCTGAGGTTTGGTTCTGCCTCGTTATAGCTCCAGCGTGGGAATCTAAGATCAGAAAGTC
>NZ_JAEUPY010000659.1 GCF_016790065.1 Steroidobacter sp. | reverse complement strand
CGTAAGCGTCGATTCGCCCTGCTCCGAGGTCGCCCTGGCCTCGGAGCAGGGGCGTGCGAGTCGTGCGGCTCGACTCGGATCTGTCCAAGTTGTATGTTGGACCGATGAAAGCGCATGTCTGGATCGTAGCGACACTGCTGGCGATGAGCGCATGTAGTGGCCCTGAATCTGGTAGCCCTGAATCGCAACCGCCGCCGACACCGGCAGCGGCCGCGGATGAAGTGACGCACGAATTGGCCGGCACTCGTTGGGCGCTGGTGCAGCTGGGCGACCAGCCGGTGACGGTCAGCGAGGGCGGGCGAGAGGCGTATATCGCACTCAACTCGAGCGACGGCAGCGTCGTCGGGCACGCCGGCTGTAACCGAATCTCCACGACTTATAAACAGACCGGCGCGCAGATCAGCTTCGGCGACGTCATCGCGACGCGCATGTTCTGCCCGGACATGCCGATTGAAACCGCGCTACTGCAAGTCATGAAGGCTGCCACCGGTTGGCGAATCTCCGGCGCGCAGCTGGAACTGCTGGACAACCAACAAATTGCACTGGCCCGCTTCGAGGCCAAGAATCTCTAAGGCACCCCGTGCAACGCATGCCTCTGCCCGCCGGCGTCTGGGCGCTCGGCATGGTCAGCCTGTTCATGGATATTTCTTCGGAAATGGTCCATGCCTTGTTGCCGGTGTTCGTGGTCGGCACGTTGGGCGCGGGCGCCATCTGGCTGGGCGTGATCGAAGGGGTGGCCGAAGCCACCGCCTGTATCGTCAAAGTCTTTTCCGGTGCGCTGTCGGACCGCTGGGGTAAGCGCAAATCGTTGGCGTTGTTGGGCTACGGCCTGGCGGCAATCACCAAACCGCTGTTCCCGCTGGCGGGCAGTGCCGGGATGGTCTTCGCGGCTCGATGTATCGATCGCGTCGGCAAAGGCATTCGGGGTGCGCCGCGAGACGCGTTGGTCGCCGACTACACGACCCCGGAACAGCGCGGTGCCGCTTATGGTCTGCGGCAGTCGTTGGATACAGTCGGCGCATTCATCGGGCCGTTGATCGCCATCGGCTTGCTGGTGTTGCTGGCGAACGATGTGCGCGCCGTGTTCTGGATCGCGGTCATTCCGGCCCTCATCGCGGTGGCGATTCTATGGCTGGCGGTGAAGGAGCCGACGCACCTCAAGCCGCTGCAAAAACGAGTGGTGGATCTGCGCCCGAAGGATCTGCCCAAAACGTTCTGGGTGGTGGCGATTGTCGCCACGTTCTTCACGTTGGCGCGGTTCTCCGAAGCGTTTCTGATCCTGCGGGGCGCCGACGTGGGCCTGACCATCGCTTGGACACCGCTGGTGCTGGTGGTGATGAACATTGCATACATGTGCTCGGCCTATCCGGTGGGCGTGCTGGCGGATCGGATGCCGCGTCATCACTTGCTGATCGTGGGTGCCGCCGTGTTGATCGTCGCCAATCTCATGTTGGCCGGCGCAAAAGATGTCACCGTCGTTCTCCTGGGCGTCGCGCTGTGGGGCTTGCACATGGGTCTCACCGAAGGCGTGTTCACCGCCATGATTGCCGACGCCGCGCCTGAAAATCTGCGTGGCACCGCCTTCGGTGTGTTCAATCTGATGCGCGGACTGCTGTTGTTGTTGGCCAGCGTGATCGCCGGGGTGATGTGGCAATACGCCGGTCCGCCGGCAACGTTCATCACCGCGTCGGTGTTGGCGGCCTTCTCCATGTTGCTGCTGTTGGCCTCGCGCAGTATGTTGCGAGCATGACAGCCGCTGACATGATCCGATCCTTGCAGCTCACGCCTCATCCGGAGGGTGGCTGGTATCGGGAAATCTATCGTTCCGCGGACCAAGTGCAGCGAGGCCATGAATCTCGCAGTTCCAACACCGCGATCTATTACCTGCTCGAACGGCAGCAGCTCAGCCGCTGGCATGTGGTGGACGCCGACGAGATCTGGCATTTCTACGGCGGGGCGCCGCTGGAATTGCTCGCGTACGATCCCGGTTCTCGACAACTGAAGCGTGAGCTGCTGCATTCGGTGGCCGACGAAGCCCGGCCCGTGGGCATCATTCCTTCCGGTGTCTGGCAGGCGGCACGCAGCCTCGGCGACTATTCGTTGGTCGGTTGCACGGTGAGTCCCGGATTTGAGTTCTCCGGATTTCGGTTCACGGCCGATTTGCCGGAGCATCCAGCCCATTTCGTAGGTGACATGTCCAAATACGCGGCGCTGTTATAGGCCGCCGCGCGCGCCGGAGAGATATGACGCACTCACATTCGCTCCGCCGCTTCCAGCCAACGCTCTGCGTGCTGCTGCTTGGCCTGCTTGCTAGTGGGATCAGCCACGCCGAGACCGTTTGGGTCCGCGCCGGCAAGCTGATCGATGTGGAGCGCGGTCGCGTGCTCAACGATCAGGTGATACGGATCGACGGCGAGCGCATCGTTTCTATATCTGATTTCAAAGCTGCCACTGACACCAAGACGGGCTGGATCGATTGGTCCGGCTATACCGTACTGCCAGGCTTGATGGATCTGCACACTCACTTGGTCGGCAGCATCATGTCGTCCGAGATCGCGGCGCCGCTGTATACCTCTGGTGCCGACGATGTACTGCAAGGCGTAGAGAACGCCCGGCGCACGTTGCGAGCTGGATTCACCACGGTTCGTGATGTTGGTTGCTATCGAGCGTTCACCGACGTGTCGCTACGCAAGGCCATCGATAGCGGCATCATCGAAGGGCCACGCATGTTTGTCGCTGGCGCCTATATCACTGTCACCGGCGGGGGCGGTGAGGTGACGGGGTTTGCGCCTGATGTGGTCGTGCCAGCGGAAATGCGCCGTGGCGTGGCGAACTCGGAAACCGAGATTCGCGAACGAGTGCGAGACCTGATCCGAGGTGGCGCGACATTCATCAAGATCATCGCCACCGGTGCAGTGCTTGCAGCCGGCACCACGCCCGGTACCGCTGAATATTCCGAAGCAGAAATCAAAGCCGCGGTCGACGAGGCGGCTCAGTCCGGAATCTTCGTCACAGCTCACGCTCATGGCGCAGAAGGAATCAAGCGCGCGGTGCGAGCTGGTGTTCGATCCATCGAGCATGGCTCGTATTTGGATGACGAGGGCATCGCTCTGATGAAGAAGCATGGCACCTGGCTGGTGGCCGACATCTATAACGGCGACTACATCGCCGAGGTCGGTCGCCGCGATCATTGGACCGAGGAGATTCTGCGGAAGAACGACGAGACCACGCAGACTCAGCGCGAGGGATTTGCCAAGGCCGTCAAAGCCGGCGTTCGCATTGCTTATGGCACCGACAGCGGCGTCTATCCTCATGGCGACAATGCACGGCAGTTTGTTTACATGGTGCGGTATGGCTTGACGCCGATGGATGCCATCCGAGCTGCTACGCTCAACTCTGCCCAGTTACTGAACAAAGAGCGCGAGCTGGGCTCCATCGCCGCCGGCAAGTTTGCTGACTTGATCGCAGTGGCAGGCGATCCGCTGGCGGACATCGATAAGCTGCGGCAAGTTCGCGGCGTCATCAAAGCTGGCCAGAAAATTCGTTTGGACTAAACCCATGAGCGCACTGCCATCCGAGCGTCGCATGGGTTTCTGGATGTGTCTGGCGCTGGTGGTCGGCAACATCGTCGGCTCCGGCGTCTATCTGTTGCCGGCGTCGCTCGCGCCTTACGGTCTCAACAGCATCTTGGGTTGGCTGATCACCTCCGGTGGCGCCATCGCGTTGGCAGTGGTGTTCGCGCGGCTGTCGAGGCTGTTTCCTAAAGCAGGCGGTCCCTACGTCTATGCGCGCATCGCGTTTGGAGATTGCGTTGGCTTCTTGACCGCATGGGGCTACTGGGTTGGCGCGTGGGTAGGCAACGCGGCGCTGGCCGTTGCGACCGTTGCCTATCTCGCCGAACTCGTGCCCTGGATCAAACACACCGCCGGCGCGCCTGCCTTTGCTACGTGCGCCATCATTTGGATAGTCACCTACGTGAACTGGCGCGGCGCGCGCGAGATGGGGCGCTTACAAGTCGTTACGACCGTGCTGAAACTGGTGCCGCTGGTCGTCATCATTGCGCTCGGCTTGTGGCTCTTGATGACCGCCGATGCGTCGGTGATCAAGGCCAAGCCCGAGCCGTTCTCGATGAGTGCGATCAATGCATCGGCCATGCTCACCTTGTGGGCGCTGCTGGGCTTGGAGTCAGCCACCGTGTCGGCCGGCAAAGTCGACAATCCCGACCGCAATGTGCCGCTGGCCACCTTGTGGGGCACGCTGCTCGCGGCGGGCATTTATATCTTGGCGTGTTCGGTGGCGGTGCTGTTGGTGCCGAGCGAGCAACTCGCAACGTCCAGCGCGCCCTTTGCCGATGTGATTCGTATGTTCTGGGGTGATGGCATCGCGAGCACGCTGGCGTTATTTGCTTGCATCAGCGGCTTCGGCGCGCTCAACGGCTGGACGCATGTGCAAGCGGAGTTGCCCCGAGTGCTGGCCAACGAAGGGGTGTTTCCCAAAGTGTTCGCGCACGAATCGCGTCATGGCACGCCGGACGCGGGATTGATCATCACCAGCGGTTTGCTCACGGTGCTGGTATTGATGAACTACACCCGCTCCATGGTGCAATTCTTTACCTTCATCGTGCTGGTGGTGACGTCGACTTATCTGATGATGTACCTGTGCTGTGCCGTAGCTGCGCTCAAGTTGTGCTGGAACGGCACGCTTGGCGAGGTCGGGCGGCGGTTGTCGCCGTTCCTGCTGATCGCCACGCTGGCCGCGGTCTACTCGGTGTGGACGCTATTCGGTGCCGGCGCCGAGGCCTTCTGGTGGGCCATCGTGTCGTTCGCGGTAGGATTACCGGTTTATTGGATGATGCGGCGACCGGTGGCGGTCGCGACCAGCGCCAGCTCCTGAAGCCAGCCTAACAAAGACATTTCATGGCCCGCGATCCTCGCTACGACATTCTGTTCGAGCCGGTCCGTATCGGTCCGGTCACGGCCCGCAATCGGTTCTTTCAAGTGCCTCATTGCAATGGCATGGGCCACGCCATGCCCGAGGCACACGCCGCCATGCGCGAAGTGAAAGCCGAAGGCGGTTGGGCGGTGGTGAGCACGGAGGAATGTGAGATCCACCCCAGCGGCGACGTCTCTCCCTATGTCGAGGCGCGCCTGTGGGATGACCAGGACATTCCTGCGTTAGCTTTGATGTGCGAGAAGGTTCATGCGCACGGTGCGCTGGCAGCGGTCGAGTTGACTCACAACGGTCCGACCTCATCGAACATGTATTCGCGTGAAGTCGCGCTCGCTCCTTCGCATCAGCCGTTGAAGTACGGTTATCCGAATCAAGCGCGTGGCATGACTCTGCGTGACATCGCGGACTATCGACGCTGGCATCGTGCAGCGGCGCTGCGTGCCAAGCGGGCGGGTTTCGACATCATCTATGTCTATGCGGCTCACGATTTGTCGTTGGCCATGCACTTTCTGCAGAGCCGCCGCAATCATCGCAGTGATGAGTATGGTGGGTCGCTAGAGAACCGAGTGCGACTGCTACGCGAGCTGATTGAAGACACTAAGGATGCCGTTGGCGACAAGTGCGCCGTTGCCGTGCGCTTCGCCACCGAGGAATTCGTCGGCGCCGAAGGCATTCAGCAACAGGAAGCGCGCGAGATCGTGCATCTGCTCGCCGACCTGCCGGACCTTTGGGACGTGAACATCGCGGCCTGGTACAACGATTCGCAAACATCTCGATTCGCGCGCGAAGGATTCCAGGAGCCGTTCACTCACTGGGTCAAGCAAATCACGCGCAAGCCGGTGGTGGGCGTCGGGCGCTTCACGTCGCCCGACACCATGGTGAGCCAGATTCGCCGGGGCATTCTGGATTTCATCGGCGCCGCGCGACCGTCGATTGCCGATCCGTTTCTTCCCAAGAAGATAGAAGAGGGGCGCGCCGAGGACATCCGCGAGTGCATCGGTTGCAACATCTGCGTGTCGGGCGACATGACCAGCACGCCGATTCGCTGCACTCAGAATCCAACCATGGGCGAGGAGTGGCGTAAGAGTTGGCATCCCGAACGCATCGAACCCAAGGGCAGCGACGGACGTGTGCTGGTGGTGGGCGCGGGCCCGGCGGGATTGGAAGCGGCGCTGGCCTTGGGGCGGCGTGGATATGAAGTGCATCTTGCCGAAGCCAGCCGGGAGTTGGGCGGCCGAATCAATCTCGAGTCCCGTTTGCCTGGATTGGCCGAATGGGCTCGCGTGCGTGATTGGCGCGTCGGGCAACTCAACAAGATGGCCAACGTCGCTGTCTATCGCGACAACTTGCTGACCGCGCACGACGTGCTCGAATTTGGCGCCGACCACGTGGTGCTCGCGACCGGCTGTCGCTGGCGGCGCGATGGTTTCGGTCGCAGTAGCGGTCACGCAATCCCCGGCCTGGACGCGCCCAATGTATTTACGCCGGATGATTTGCTGCGAGGAACGTTGCCGGACGGGCCGGTGCTGCTGTTCGACGATGATTCGTTCTATATGGGCAGTGTCTTGGCCGAATTGTTACGAGCTGCCGGCCGCGAAGTGATCCTGGTGTCGCCGGACGATGCCGTGGCCT
Source organism: Steroidobacter sp. (assembly GCF_016790065.1). Classification (GTDB taxonomy): domain Bacteria; phylum Pseudomonadota; class Gammaproteobacteria; order Steroidobacterales; family Steroidobacteraceae; genus Steroidobacter. The sequence continues at coordinate 20,246 of NZ_JAEUPY010000659.1, read as the reverse complement.
CGTGGACCAGTTACACGCAAGAGTTTCGGTATATCCAGAAACGTTTGCGGGAACTCGACGTGCAGTTGGTTACTCATTCCACACTGGTCTCGGTAGATGCGGAAGGCGCGTTGCTCGCCTGCGTCTACAGCGGCAAGAAACAACGCATGGCTTGCGCGTCAGTCGTGACAATCACGGCGCGCTTACCTGTGGATGAACTTCAACATGCATTGGAAGCTGAAGAGTCTCGCTGGGCCGAGGCGGGGATTCGATCGGTGCGTGCCATCGGCGACTGCTGGGCGCCGGGGCTGATCGCGCATGCGGTCTACGCCGGTCATCGTTACGCCCGTGAACTCGACGCGCCGATGGCGGTCAATGCCACGTCCGAGGTGCCGTTCCGAAGGCGCCCGGTCCTTGTCTGACATTTAACTCGTGCCTGCCAATGCAACCGGTTACACTCGGCTGAACTAGCCATAGAATCCGCTGCCGGAGGGTGGCGAGAGAGGGGGTTGGATGAACGAGAATTCCTACGACGCCATTGTCGTCGGTACCGGCATCAGTGGCGGCTGGGCGGCCAAGGAGCTGACCGAAAAGGGCTTGAAGACCTTGGTGCTGGATCGCGGCCGGATGGTCAAGCATGGTGAATATCCCACCGCGACCAAAGCTCCTTGGGAGCTTCCATACGCCGGGCGCGCCACTGCTGAAGATCTGCAGCGGCATGAAGTCGCGGCCCGCAGCGGCTACGCCATCACCCAAGCCACCAAACATTGGTTCGTCGACGACACCGAGTTTCCATATAACGAACAGAAACGTTTCGATTGGATCCGCGGCTATCACGTCGGCGGCCGTTCCATCATGTGGGGCCGGCAGAGTTATCGCTGGAGCCCGATGGATTTCGAAGCCAATGCCAAAGACGGAATCGCGGTCGACTGGCCGATTCGTTACGACGATCTCGCACCGTGGTACGACCACGTCGAACATTTCATCGGTGTCAGCGGTCAGAGCGAAGGGCTAGTGCAACTGCCCGACGGCAAGTTTCTGCCGCCCATGGAAATGAACTGTGTCGAGAAACAGTTCAAACAAGCGATGCTGGACAAGTTCGGCCGGCCGCTGACCATCGGTCGGGTCGCGCATCTCACTGCCAAGCTGGATCACAGCCCGCAGCGAGGCACCTGCCAGTATCGCAACATGTGTATTCGCGGCTGTCCGTACGGCGCGTACTTCAGCAGCAACTCGAGCACGCTGCCGGCGGCGGAAAAGACCGGCAACATGACGCTGCGGCCCAACTCCATCGTTTACGAACTCATCTACGACGAGAAGCAGGAACGCGCCACGGGCGTGCGAGTGCTCGACGCGGAGACGCGGCAAACGACGGACTATTTCGCCAAAGTCATTTTCCTGTGCGCCTCCACGTTCGGCTCGGCGTTCATCATGATGAATTCGATTTCCAGCCGCTTCCCCAACGGCTTCGGCAACGACAGCGGCGAACTGGGTTGCAACATCATGGATCATCAGCTGGAAATCGGTGCGCGCGCCGACGTCGATGGCTACGACGACATGTATTACACCGGTCGCCGGCCCAATGGCATTTACATTCCGCGCTATCGCAACGTCGGTAAGGACAAGCGGAATTATCTGCGCGGCTTCGGCTATCAGGGTGGCGCGGGGCGCGGCGGTTGGACCAATCTGATGCTCGATACCAAGCTGGGCAAGGATCTCAAGGAACAGGCCGCGGAGCCCGGGCCTTGGTCGTTTGGGCTCGGCGGGTTCGGCGAGATTCTGCCGTATCACGATAATCGCGTGACCATCGATAAGACGCGCAAGGACAAGTTCGACATGCCGGTGCTGTCGTTCGACGCCACGCTCCGAGAGAACGAGCTGGCCATGCGCAAAGATATGCGGAACGACGCGGCCGAAATGTTGGAAGCGGCCGGCTATCGCAACGTGCGCTCTCACGATAAGGAGATGGGCATCGGCTTGGGCATCCACGAGATGGGCACGGCGCGCATGGGGCGCGAGGCCAAAACGTCGGTGCTCAACAAATGGAATCAGGTGCACGCGTGCAAGAACGTCTATGTCACGGATGGTTCGTGCATGACGTCGGCTGCTTGTCAGAACCCGTCGCTCACTTACATGGCTCTCACGGCGCGTGCGGCTAATCACGCGGTCGAAGAGCTGAAGCGCATGAACATCTGAGGTCGCCCATGAATCCCGACACGATGAATTTGAATCGTCGCCAGGTATTGCAGCGGGTCGCCTATTTGATGGGCGGCGCGGTGTCTGCGCCGGCGGTGCTGGGCCTGCTCAATGGCTGTTCGCCGAAGAAACCCGAGGCGACTTGGCAGCCGACGTTTTTCACCAAGGAGCAAGGTGCGGTGGTGGCAGCGGTGGCGGACATCATCATTCCGCGCACCGATACGCCGGGCGCGACGGATGTCGGTGTGCCGGCCTTCATCGACACCATGCTCAACGACGTTTACACCCAGGAAGATCGTGAGCGCTTCATCGTCGGCTTGAAGGCGTTCGACGATGCGGCTCGCACTCTGCACAGCAAGGCGTTTGTGGAGCTGAACGGCAATCAGCAGACCGAGCTGGTGAAGAAGGTTCACGACGAGGCAGTTGCGGTGGAACTCGCGTTCGACCCGAAGCCCAAGACGTATCAGCGACCGTTCATTCTGGTGACCAAGGAGCTGACGCTGCTGGGCTTCTTCTGCTCGGAAGTCGGCGCTACCCAAGTCTTGCAGTACGTTGCTGTGCCTGGCGGTTATCAGGCGTGCATTCCAATCTCGCAGGCCGGTAACGGCAAGGCGTGGGCTCAGGAAGCGATGGGGCGGTTCTAATCTTTGAGTCTGAGTAGCCGGCGGCGAAGCACGCCGCTGGCACTGGTCGATTCGAACATCACCAACAGTCCCAGCGACACTAGCAGAGGTAGGATTTCATACACCGCGCGATACGCCAGGATGGCTCCCAGCAGCTTGGCTGGCGGGACTTGCGGCAACATCAATAACAACGCCGCTTCCAATACGCCGAGCCCGGCCGGCACGTTGCTGAGTTGGCCGGCGACGAAGGCAATACAGTAAATCGCGATGAATGCCGGCCAGCTCATGTTGAGTTCTGGCGGCATGAACACGTACAGAATTCCGGTCATCAGCGAGATTTGCACCAGGCCGATGGCCAGTTGCAACGACGTGTCACGCAGCGTCGGGACTGGCAGCGTCTGGCCGCGCAGGGTGATTGGTTCTTTGCGACGGATGACGAAGGTCAGCCAGCCGATGTCCTTGGCCAGGCCGATTGCGCCCAGTAACAACACTAAGCCCGTGGAGAGACGCAGGGCCTGCGCCGCGGCCTCGGCGTTGAGCAGAAGTGATAAGTCGATCAGCCAGCCCACGCTGAAGAAGTAGGGCATGGCGGCGAGCAATACGATTGACGCAACTTCGCGGGCTGATAAGCCGTACGCCGCGTACATGCGATAACGCAACGCTCCGCCGCTCACCAGCGCCAAGCCGATGGCGCGTCCGATTGGATTCGCGATCAGTGCCGTTCGAAATGCCACGGCGGCTAACTTTCGTCCGCTCGCCATCGTCACTGCGATGCCTTCGTAGAAACCTACGAGTGCGTAAACGCCAGCACTGAATAGCAGCCCAAGCATCACCGTGCTCGCCGGCTGAGCCAACAGCTGCTGCTTCACATCGTGAAAGTCGATGCTGTGCAGCCGATCGGCCAGCACCCAGGCGGCTAGCCCGAGCATGGGAATCCATAACAACGAGGCCCATTTCTTCATGGTGCGTAAACGCTTCGGACACAGTTCGCGATCATCTCAAACACGTTAATTCGCGCCGCGACCCCTGAACGATGCAAACCCCCTTCTTAGCCCGCTTCCACGCGCCCGAAGTCTGCGGCCCAAGGCCGCGCTACCCCGCCACGCGCGGCGAGCACACGCGAGTCCGGCGTCGCGTTACCCAACTATGCGTGGTGAGCACACGCGAGTCCGGCGTCGCGCTACCCCACTATGCGCTGTGCGCGCCAGCGCTCAGCGCTCGCTCGGTTGTATGACCGCCGCTGTCAACAGTGGTAATGGCTTTTATATCAATCGTTTAAGCTGACACAATTTTCGTTGTGCTCAACCCCATTGACAACGATGGACAGGCCGCCGCAAGATCGGCGCCGACGGTTGCAAGGACGACCGGCCACCGTCGGGGGAATCACGCATAGGGCTCGCCGCCAGGCTTCAAAGGCCTCGGGTGCGCGTGGCCGGCCGGTCTGACAGCAAGGAATCCATAGTTCGCATCGGGGGATTTCAGACATGCGGAACCGACAACAGCATTCACGCGCCCTGGCCTGGACGGCGGCGTCGTTGGGCGGCCTGAGCCTGGCTGCCGTGAACGTGCAAGCCGAAGAGCAGCAGCCAGTGGAAGAGGTGGTGGTCACAGGCTTCCGCGCATCGTTGGCGAATGCGCTGGAAAACAAACGGGAATCGAATCAGATCATCGAGTCGGTGGCCGCCGAGGACATCGGCAAGTTTCCCGACCAGAACGTCGCCGAAGCGTTGCAACGCTTGAGCGGTGTACAAATCGATCGTTCCAACGGCCAGGGCACCAAGGTGCGCATCCGTGGCCTGGACCAAAACGTCACGCTACTGAACAGCGATATTTTTCTGACCGGCCTGGAGCTGTACACCCAGGGCGAAGGCAATTTCCGCGAAACCGATTCGCTCGAAGGCATTCCTTCGGAGTTGCTGGGCGGTGTGGATGTTTACAAATCGCCGAACGCCGCGCAGCTAGAAGGCGGCTTGGGCGGCATCGTCAATCTGAAAACGCGCAGTCCGTTCTCGCTCGGACCGGGAACCAACATCGCAGGCAACTTGCGCTATGCCGACGCTGGCGAAGGTTGGGAGCCGCTCGGCGCGCTGGTCGCGAATCATCAGTTCAACGATCGACTGGCGGTGATCGCTTCAGTGTCCTACGACAAGCAAGTGTTTCAGACCGACGTGCTTGGCGGTCAGAACCGCGGCGGTTGGAAGTTCAGCGATCGCGGCGATCGCACTCGTGTGGCACAGGACTACTTCGCGCCGGAGTATCGCTACGCCACGGATCGTGATGAAGAACGTGAGCGTTTCGGTGCGTCTGTGTCGGTGGCGTTCCGGCCGACCGATGCGCTCGAGATCGAAGCCATGTGGTTTCACTCCAAGCTGGACATTCTGACCCAAGAAGCCTCGATCAAGTTTCCGTTCTCGTTGGAAACCCCGGGCCTGGACACTTCGCGGCCCTACACCATCGACGGCAACGGCGTGTTGTTGAACGGTACGTTCACTGCCAATTCCGCCGAGGCGATTTCCTTCGTCAAGAACACGGACATCAGCTCGGATAATCTGCAGCTGGGGTTGAAGTGGGACAACGGCGGTTCGTTGCGGGCCAGCGGTGCGGTGGCGTACTCGAAGGCCGATCAAGAGAGCGGCAGTGCGAACAACGACGTGCGCTACACGCAGTACAACGTGCGTGCGCTCGGCGGTGGCGCAGGCTTTGCACCGAACGCGTCGGCGCCGGCGAACTATCAGTTCACGTACAACAACAACGGCGGCACGCTGCCGTCTTTCAATCTGGTCGGCAATAACGACCTGTACACCAATCCGAACAATGGCTTCTTCAAGTCCCATTGGGCGTTCGCCGACAACACCGACGCCAAGAACTGGTCGGTGCGCGCCGATTTGCAATGGGATCCGAAGTTCATCTCGTCGGAGAATCTGACCTTCAGCGGTGGTGTGCGCACTGCCAAACGTGAGATCGACTACGAGTTCGGTCGCTATCTCGCCGACTACCACGGCAGCAGCGATCTGGACGGCATCGACTACGGTGCGGACTGGACCAACTTCGGTTACTTCCAGGACGGTGCGATCGGACCGAAGGCTTGCGACTCGCTGAGTGGCGGCGGTGCGCCGTTGGGCACGCCGAATCGGCCGAACTGCGCCGTCGGTAGCCGCTTCGGTAACGCGCCGGCGTTGATCCTGCCGTATCAGACATTGGCCGGCACACCGGGTCGCGTCGAGCGCATCAACGGATTCTGGAGCTCGGGTAACGCTGGCGCGAACAGCGTGCTCGTGCAGAATCGCGGACAGATGAGCAACGCGTTGGCGTGGATTCAATCGCTATATCCGAGCACACCGTTCTCGTTCTTCCCGTCGCCGCTGGAGACGTTCAATGTGGAGGAGAAAACCACGTCGGCGTATCTGATGGCTGATCTAGGCAAGCCCAACGACGGTTATCACATCAATGTGGGTGCACGAATCATGCGCACCGAGTTGAATGTCGCGCAGAACGCCGCGTCGGCCAATCCCACGTTCTGGGGTACGGATAGTTGGAATGGCGTGTTGCGCGATTTCGAAACCAATGTGGTGGATCGTAGCTACACGGATTTCCTGCCCAGCGCCAACTTGGTGTTCGATATCGCCGACGGTCAGAAGATTCGCGTGTCGGCGGCGAAGGTGGTGGCCAGACAGGATCTGTTCCAGCTGGGCCGCGGCTTCGCTACCAACTTCACGCGCAATCCCAGCACCGATCTGTTCGAGTTCACCAACGGCAGCTCGGGCAATCCGGAGCTGCAGCCGTATCGAGCCAAGCAGTTCGACTTGGGCTACGAGTATTATTTCGGCTCGCAAGGGTTGGTGGCGGCTACTGCGTTCCGTAAGAGCGTGGACTCGTTCATCACGGTGGTGACGGAGTCGGTGTTCGTGAACGATCAAGCCGGCGGCCGGTTCGGTCCGGTGGAGCGGCCCATCAATGGCGACGGTGGCACCATCGATGGCTTTGAGGTTTCGGCGCAGTACGCGTTCGACTTCGGCGGCGGTTTCAATCTGAACTACACCTATTCGGATTCGGAGTCGCCGTTCAGTAATGACGTGGATCGGCGGCTGCCGATTCCCGGCGTTGCCAAGAACGCCTACAACGCGCAGATCTATTATCAAAACTTCGGCTTCGAAGCGCGGTTGTCCTATACCTGGCGCGACAAGTCCTTCGATGGCAACTTCCAGTTCGCCGATCAGGTGGCGCCGTTCGATCCGAACAGCGCCGATGACAACATCACCCGCACCTTCGGTGTGTGGAATCGCGACTACGGTCAGTTGGACGCGCAGATCGGTTATCAGCTCACCGACAAGATTGGTCTGACCTTGGAAGCCATCAACCTGACCGAAGAAGATCAAAGCCAATATTTGCAGTACGAGAATCTGCCGTTCGCCTTCGAATCCGGCTCGCGGCGCATTCTCCTCGGCGTGCGCGGCACTTTCGGCGGCGCCTCTCGGTAGTAACGGTGACAGCACGGCAGGAGAAGGGCAACCTCCCGCCTCATCCTGCAACTCCAGCACGGCGCAAGGACTGCGCCGTGCTTTTTTATCTCTGCGCCGGCTCTGCAAGGCCGGCTGCAACTTTGCGGCGAGTCATGGCGTTAGACTCCAAGTCCCACGATGGGCCGGAAGGTCATGACGCTACTCGCAGCCATCGTCGAAACATCCTCCAAAGTGGCGGCCACCTCGGCGCGCCTGGCCAAGGTGCGCGAGCTGGCGGCGTGCATCCGGCAGTTCGCGCCGGAGGAAATCGTGATCGGCGTCGCCTACCTGTCCGGCGAGACGCCGCAAGGTAAATTCGGCATCGGCTATGCCGTGCTGAAGACGGCGAGCGCCGAAGCAACGGCCGCCGAGCCCACCTTGTCGGTGCTGGAAGTGGATCGCCGCCTGACGGAGATCTCAGAACTCCGCGGCACGGGCTCAACCAATCGCCGTGCCGAGGCATTGAGCGAGCTGTTCTCACGAGCCACCGAAGCCGAGCAACACTTTCTAATGCGACTGTTGATCGGCGAACTGCGTCAGGGCGCATTGGCCGGCGTCATGGTGGACGCGGTTGCAGCCGCGGCTCAGATCCCGGTCGATCAGGTTCGTCGCGCGGCCATGTATGCACAGAGTCTCGGCGCCGTCGCTCATGCCGCGTTGATTGAAGGCGAGAGCGCGCTCGCCAACTTTCAACTCGAACTGCTTTCTCCGGTGGCGCCGATGCTGGCGCAAACGGCAGCGGATCCCGCCGAGGCGCTGGAACAGTTGGGCGAAGACGCTGTGTTCGAGTGGAAGATGGACGGCGCACGCATCCAGGTGCACAAGAGCGGCGACGCGGTACACATCTACACGCGCAGTCTCAACGATGTGACAGCGGCAGTGCCTGAGATCGCTGCGTTGGTTAGAGACTTGCCGGCAAGCGAAGTCATTCTGGACGGCGAGGCAATCGCTTTCACCGAGTCGGGTCGCCCGCATCCGTTTCAGGTCACCATGCGTCGTTTCGGTCGGAAGCTCGATGTCGAGAAGCTGCGAGCCGAGTTGCCGATGCGCGCGTATTTCTTCGATTGTCTGCGGCTCGGTGACGAAAGCCTGGCGGACCGACCGACACGAGATCGATATGAAGCGCTGGCTCGCGCGGTCCCGAAAGATCTGATCATTACGCGCCTGGTGACTGCGTCGGAAGAGGAAGCTAGTGCGTTCTACGACGCAGCCATCGCCGCCGGTCACGAAGGCATCATGGCCAAGTCGCTGTCCGCGTCTTACGAAGCCGGCAATCGGGGCGCGAGTTGGCTCAAGATCAAACGAGCTCACACACTGGATTTAGTCGTGCTGGCGGCGGAGTGGGGTCATGGCCGTCGCACGGGCAAACTGTCGAATCTGCATCTCGGAGCCTTGGATCCAGCGACCGGCGAGTACGTGATGTTGGGCAAGACCTTCAAAGGCCTCACCGACGCGATGCTGGAATGGCAAACCAAAGAATTCCTGGCGCGCGAAACTGGTCGCGACGATTGGACGGTCTATGTGCGTCCGGAGTTGGTAGTGGAAATCGCCTTCAGCGATCTGCAAGCCAGTCCGCGTTATCCAGGTGGTCTCGCGCTGAGGCTGGCGCGTGTGAAGCGCTATCGAGACGACAAGCGCATCGAAGACGCCGACACCATGGAGTCAGTAAGAAAAATCTTCGAGGCGCAAAGCGGCTAGGTCGATGCTGGCAACTGCGACGCTGCCGGCGAGGCACGCCGCAGCCGTTGCCGATGCCAATAAGTGAGCGAACGCCACACCCATTCCGCCGGCCCGTAACGGAAGTGCTGTAACCAAAGTGGGCTCCATACCAGCTGCAATACCCAAATCGCCGCGACCACATAGTAAAGCTCGTGTCGCGCCAGTTGGCCGTACCAAGCCAAGCCAGCGCCGGTGAACACGAATAAACAAATCAAGCTTTGGGTCAGATAGTTGGTCAGCGCCATCTGTCCGACGGCTGCAAACAGCTGTGCCACCTTCGAGAACCATCGCGCCTGGCACAGCAAAGCGATGACGCCGATATGTCCGAGCGTCATGGGAATTCGGCCCAGGTCGTACGTCATGAAGGTGCGAAGAATGGTCTCGGGCGCGAACTGTGCTTGCTCCAGTTGCCGCACTTCCGAGAGATTGACGAGCAAGCCCAGCGCGTAGCCGATCACGATCATTGCAAGATAGACGCGAGTAGAGGCAGCGCCTGATAGCACGCCGAGTTTCAGCAACGCCATGCCGAGCAACATCATGCCCATGCATTCGAGCAGGCCGTGCCGGAAAAAGAACTCTGATTGCATGTACCAAACGTCGGCCGCATGCACTCTGAAGGCTGAAACATAGCTTTCGCGTACCGAGGCGACGTTGGCTTCGAGGTTTTCCTGCGATGGTCGGAAGTCTTTTTCTACGGCTTCGAAGTTGTCGAGTGCTTCCTGGTCGCCATCGGCGAGTGGCAAACCAGCAGCCTGGCGCGCGTTTGCAGCTTGAGCGAGTGCCTGCGATTCGCGATAGTCGATCCATTCGCCGACACTCACGCACGTTTGCAGGATCATGAACACGGTTGCGAGTACGAGCAGTCGGCGCGGTGCGAGAGTTCGAAACACGAACAGCGCCAAGCCGACGACGCCGTAGTAGAACAGCACGTCGCCGCTCCATAGCAGCACATAGCCGTTTACCAATCCGAAAACGATCAGCCACAGCGTGCGGCGGAAATACAGATCGGCTGGGCGCAGACCGTTGGCGTGGCTGGCATGCCGTTCCAGAAACAACAGCGCGCTGGCACCGAACAGAATCGTGAACAGGCCACGCAGCGTGCCTTCGAAAAATAGCGCCATGATGCGCCAGACTTCGATGTCGGCCGGCGATTCGTTGCCCCACACGGTGGGGTCGTCGTAAGAGTAGGGCAGGCCGAAACCGGTGATGTTCATCATCAAGATGCCGAGCACCGCGATACCGCGCGTGGTGTCGAGCATGCCGATGCGATCGCTGCCGGCTGGAACGAGGTCGGAGGACATAGCCCAAGCGCCCTGCCGTTGTGGTTTGTAGGAGTCTATGGCAAGAGGAGGCATGGAAACAGGTTCGCGCACTTGGAAGATCGAGCTGCACGCCATCGCGTCCAGCACGCTCACCGACCGGCAGTTCTTGACTGGCGATCGAGCTGGCGTGCCGGTGACGCTGACGGCGGCGCTGCGTTTGCCGCCGGGCATGGCGAAGGTGCCGGCGATGATCCTGCTGCACGGTTCGGGCGGCGCGTCCGGTTACGTCGATGAATGGGCGCGATTTCTCACCGACCGTGGCGTAGCCACCCTGATGCTCGACTGCTTCACCGGGCGCGGCATCGATACAACCTTTGCGAATCAAGAGCAGTTGGGCCGGCTGGCCATGATCGTCGACGCGTATCGAGCATTCGATGCGCTCGCCCGGCATCCGCGCATCGACAGCGGTCACATAGGTTTGATGGGTTTCTCGCGCGGCGGGCAAGCGGCATTGTATGCAGCGGTCCAGAGGTTCCGGCACATGCACGGGCCGACATCGGGTGATTTCGCTGGCAACTTGTCCTTCTATCCGGCCTGTCACACCCGTTATCGCGACGATCAGCGGTTGGTGGATCGCCCTGTGCATGTATTGCACGGCGTGGCCGACGACTTGAATCCCATCGCACCGTGCCGGGACTTTGTAACGCGAGCTCGCCAGGCAGGCGCGCGTATCGAGCTCCACGAATTCCCCTACGCCCGCCACATCTTCGACTGGCCGTTGCTAGCGCAGCCGATGGTGTTACAGAACGTGCGCTCCAATAACGGCGCGCTGCTGGTCGAAGGCGATGACGGCGTCATTCATCTCGAGGGCACGGACATCCCCGCCGCTCAGGCCATCGACCGTTTTACGCTGAATCCGACCATAGCTCATGACGCTGCTGCCCTGGCCGCGTCCCGCACCCTCGTCGCCGCCTTCATAAAGCAGGTTTTGCTCGATTGAGGCGCGCCCGCACCAGGCGAATCCGGCACAATAGCGCGCCGTTTCCTACTTGCCCGCAGGAATTCATCACGTGAGTTTGCAGCTGTCCGCCGCACTGATCATTTTTGTACTCACCATCGCCACCAGTCTGATCGGCCTGTTCGGCGCTCCCAAGCTCATCGATCGCAGCCTGTTCCGGCCTTACTGGTTTTTACGCCGGCGGCAATACGACACCATCGTGCTCAGCGGCCTGGTGCATGCCGACTTGATGCATCTGATCTTCAACATGATGACGTTTTACTTTTTCGGCTTCTTGCTGGAACGCGCCATCGGCTCGACCCACTTCCTGTTGTTGTATGTCGCCGGACTGCTGGTCAGTCACTTCGGTACTTATTGGAAGCAAAAGAACAATCCCGAGTACGCCTGCCTGGGCGCGTCCGGCGCGATATCGGCAGTGCTGTTTGCGGCCATCGTGTTCTTTCCCGATCAATCGTTGTTCATCATTCCGATTCCGGTACCGATTCCGGCGCCGTTGTTCGGTATCGGCTATCTGGCCTACACCTGGTACGCCGCGCGGAATCCGCATGGAAGAATCAATCACGACGCCCATCTGGGCGGTGCGATCACCGGCTTGGTATACGTCGCGCTGATCGAGCCGAGTGCTTTCAGCTATTTGTTTGCTAATTTGTTTTGATTTTGTTCTGACTGAGCTTGGGTCAGGATTGGCGCGTTGTATACGCGCCAAACATTGCGCCGCAGTATGCAAATCGACAGCGATGCATGCTGCTGTCGATGTTCAGTATATAGACGTATTGGCGCGCCCCTGATCGGTGCTACGTTCCGACCTTCTCTCCCCAGCGGAGGTCGGTCATGGAAACAACAAAGATCGATCGTTGGCGCGCCCGTCTTTTAACTGCATCGATGAGTGCGTGTGTTGTGCAGGCAACACTGATGGTCTGCAGCTCGTCGGTAATCGCGGCGCAGGAACAGCCCGAAGAAGTCGTAGTCACCGGCTCGCGCATTCGTCAGAACCCCGTCGATCGCTTCGCACCGTTACAGACTGCCACTGCAGCTGACATCGATCGCAGCGGCGAAATCTCGGTTGCCGATTATTTGCAGCGCCTGCCCATCTCGGGCTCGGCCATCAATCGATCCAATAATTCCAGCGGCAACCTGGGCTTTCCGCCTGACGGCGGCGGCATCGGCGCTGGCGCGAGCGAAATTGATCTTCGTTATCTCGGTTCGAAGCGCGTGTTGGTATTGGTCGATGGCAAGCGTTGGGTGCGCGGCTCATCGGCGAGCGGCGTGTCGGGTGCGGTCGATCTGAACACCGTGCCGACTGCGGCCATCGATCGTATCGAAGTGCTTCAAGACGGTGCGTCGCCCATCTACGGCTCGGACGCGATCGGTGGCGTAGTGAACATCATCACGCGCTCCGACTACACCGGCTTCGATCTCGAAACCAATCAAGCCGCCTTCGATGAAGGAGATGGTTATACGCAGGACTACAGCCTGGCTTTCGGTGCGGGTGCCGAACGCAGCCGTGCGTTCTTCGCTGCCAGCTACTCGCGACAGGATGCGGTGTATTCCAAGGATCGTGACTTATCGCGCGAAGTCATTTATGGCGCACCTCCGGGCATCGGCGGTAGTTCCGGTACGCCGCAAGGACGATTCATCTTTCTGGATCCGCGCGGCGATGTGAATGGCGACGGCAATCCTGACGTCATCAGCATCACGCTCGACAATGGCGTGCTCAACGATGGCACGACTTTGCCGATCTACGACCCGAACAATCCGACGGGCGGCGACTTCCATGCGTTCGCCACGGCGGATCGGTTCAACTTCCGGCCGTTCAATTATCTGGTCACGCCCAGTCGGCGCGTGAATTTGTTCGGCAAGGCTGAGTACGACGTGTCCGATGATGTCGTGTTCCGCTTCACGGCGGCGTACACGAATCGCAAGTCGAGCAATCAAGCGGCACCGAATCCGTTGTTCCTCGGCTCCGACGCCGGTGCCGGATTCTATCTGGACAATATTTTCATTCCGGCCAACCAGCGCTACAACCCGTTCGGCATCGATCTCGACGGCCGCTCCAATCTGATCACACTCGGACGGCGACCGCTGGAGGCGGGCCCGCGCATCTTCGATCAGACGGTGGACACCTGGATGATGTCCGGCACGCTGAGCGGCGAGCTGCAGTTGGCGGACCGGCCGATGTTCTGGGACGTGAGCGTCAACTGGGGGCGCAACAATGCGTCTCAACAAGGTCGAAACATTTTCAACGCACGCAAACTGGCACTGGCGCTCGGGCCCGAAGCGAACTGCCTGGCGGTGCCGGGCTGCGTGCCGTTCAATATTTTCGGCGGTCAAGGACCCAACGGCACCGGCAGCATCACGCAGGACATGCTCGACTGGGCGACCTTCATTCAGAACGATCAAAGCGAACAAGAACTCAACGACATCATCGCCAACATCAGCGGCGACTTGTTCAAGTTGCCGGCCGGCTCGTTCGCGTACGCGTTGGGTTTGGAGTATCGCAAAGAGACCGGTTCCTTCACGCCGGATGCGACTGTGCAGGCGGGCGAGACAGCTGACGTTCCAGCGGCGCCAACAGCCGGCAGTACGCGAGTGCGTGAAGCCTATCTGGAGTTGCGAGCGCCAGTGCTTGCTGATCTGCCGGCAGTGAAACGCTTGGAACTGTCGGCAGCGGTGCGTTCGTCTGACTACGATCGCATCGGTCGCGACGAGGTGTTCAAAGGTGGCGTGTATTGGCGCGTGGTCGACGATCTGGCCTTGCGTGCCAGCTACGCCGAAGGATTCCGCGCTCCCAACATTGGCGAGCTGTTCAACAGCGGCTCCCGCTTCGACAGCAACATCAACGACCCGTGCTCCAACTTCACAGGCAACGCATCGGCCACGATTCGGGCCAACTGCGCTTCGTTGGGCGTGCCGACGTCGTTCGTGCAGATCAATCAGCAGATCAGTGTGCAGACCGGTGGCAACGAGGCGTTACAGCCCGAAACTTCAGAAACCCTCAACGTGGGCTTCGCTTACAACCCGTCCTGGGCCGAGGCGGCTTCCTGGATCGAGCAGTTGACGTTCGACGTCAACTACTACGACATCAAACTGGAGAACGCGATCCAGGCGTTGTCGGCGCAGATCCAACTCACCAACTGTGTGAATACATTGTCGCCGCTGTTTTGTAGCGGCATCGTGCGGGGTCCCGGCGGCTCCATCACTGCGTTTGCCAATCAGCTGACCAACATCGGCCGCATCGAGACCGACGGCTTCGACTGGACCGTGTTGCTGGCGACGCCAGAGGCGAGCTGGGGCTCGCTGCGATTCCAGTGGTCCAACACTTATCTGGCGGGCTACAAGGAATTCACATTGGGCGCGAGCGGACTGGTCGCTACCGAACGTGCCGGCATCGAGGTCGGGTCGCCGACGCGCGGTTTCGTGCGATTCAAGTCGACGCTGGCCGCGGACTGGCTGTTCCACGACTTCGTCACCTCGATCACGCTGCGCTATTTCAGCAAGCTCACCGAAATCTGTCCGGGTGCGCTGGTCGACAACGGGCTGCAAAGCATCTGTTCCGATCCGGTGCGATTACGGAACCAGCTGGACAGCAAGGTCTACACCGATTTACAGCTGAGCTGGACGCCACCGATTTTCGATCAACAACTGCAGCTGGCCGTGGGCGTCAACAACGCATTGGATGAAGATCCGCCGCCGTGCCTGAGCTGCGACCTCAACAACTATGACGGCACGCTCTATCCGGTGCCAGGCCGATTCTTCCATGCCAGAGCCGCGCTCAAATTCTGAGCGCGGCAATCAACAACCAATGGGGAGGATCTTATGAGCAAGCACAATGCTGTGATCTTGGTCGCGATCGCTTCGGCTGCGGGAATGGCCATGACGCCGCGCGTCGCGGCGGCGGCGACGCCATCGGATCAGGACATCATCGAACAAATCATCGTTACCGCTCAGAAGCGCGAAACAGCGCTGCAGGACGTGCCGTTCTCGGTCGCTGCGGCCAGTGAAACTCAGATCCGCAACTCGGGCGCGGGCAACATCGTCGATCTGTCACGTAATTTCGCCGGCTTGACCATCACCGACCTCGGCCCCGGCCAGAGCCAAGTGGCGATTCGCGGCATCAGTGCCGGCCAGGTGGTGCGCGACCAGCCCGGTGTGAAGGAGTCGGTCGGCGTCTATCTGGATGAGTCGGCGATCTCAGTGGCGTTGTTCACGCCTGATCTGGATCTGTTCGACTTGGAACGTTTCGAAGTGTTGCGCGGTCCGCAGGGCACCTTGTTCGGCGCCGGTTCTTCGTCAGGCACGGTTCGTTACATCACGCGTCAGCCTCGGATCGGCGCGTTCGAAGGCGCTGCCGAAGTGGGCGCTTACACCGGCACCGATACCGATTGGGGCGGCAACCTCAAAGGCATGATCAACGCGCCGCTCGGTCAGACCGCAGCCGTGCGTTTGGTTGGTTATTACAATGAGATCGCTGGCTTCATCGATTCGGTGTACCCGGGCCGGGCGAAGCGCGAGGACGTGAACAGCGGCGAAAAGACCGGCGCCCGAGTGTCGGTGCTGATTCAGCCCAGCGAAAACATTTCCGTCACGCCGCGCATCGTCTACCAGAAGCTCGAGACGGACGGCTATCCGCGTATCGATGTCTACAACGTGCTCGGTAATCCCTTTACGACCACTCAACCGGCGGTGAATCCCGGCAGGCGCGGCCAAGTCACGCAGTTTCGCGAAGGCATCGAGGATGAGATTACCTTGGCGGATCTGAAGCTGGAGTTTGGGTTGGGCGGATTGACGCTCACTTCCATCAGCTCGTACACGGATCGCGATGTGGTGGTGTTACGCGACGCGTCTCAGCTCACCGGCAGCGTCACTCTGTCCTTGAGCGGCACCTCGGGAATCGCAACGCCGGCCGATGTTCGGCTGAACTCGCCGCTGTACGACACGACGTCGTTGAAGGCCTTCAGCCAGGAAGTGCGGCTGGCTTCGGATGGCGGTGGCGGCTTCGAATGGTTGGTCGGTGCGTTCTATCAGGACATCGATCGCGACTATGGCCAGAACTTGCCGACCCCCGGCTACGATGCGTTGCTGACGCGGCTCGGGGTTCCAACCAGCGCCGCTTTCAACGCTCCGCCCGACACGCCGTTTTATTCCAGAGTGCCTTATGACTTCCAACAGTTCGCCGTGTTCGGCGAGGGCACGCTGCATTTCAATGAGCAATGGAGCTTGACCGGTGGTTTGCGCTACTACGACTTCGAAGAAGAGCGATTGCTGACCTTCGCTGGTGTGTTTGCGGATGTGGGCTACACGAGGCAACCGGGCTCTACCAGCTCCGACGGGTTCTCGCCGCGCGTGATTCTGTCTTTCGAGCCCGACGACGATGTGTTGCTGACTGCGCAAGTGGCTCGCGGCTTCCGGCTCGGCGGCATCAATGATCCGCTCAACGTAGCTCTGTGCAGTGCCGACGATCTAGTGACGTACGGCGGTCAGCCCACATTCCAAGACGAGAAAGTGTTGAACTACGAAATCGGTGCCAAGACGATGCTGGCCGATCGGCGAGTGACGTTCAATGCGTCGGTGTTCTTTTCCGACATCGACAATCTGCAAGTGATTGCCGACGCCGGCTCCTGTTCCTCGCGCATCGTGCTCAATGCACAGGCTCAAGCGATTGGCGCCGAAGTAGAGATCTTCGCGCGCCCCGACTCGCATTGGGATCTGGGTTTGTCGGCGACCTATGTACAGGCGGAGATCACCGAGTCGCGCTTGAATGCTACTGGCTCGCCCATCGCTGGCATTCGCGACGGCAACCGCTTGCCCACCTCGCCGGAGTTTCAAGCGGCCGCTTCCGTGACTTACAACTGGCCGTTCTCGAACACGTTGGAAGGCTTCGCGAATTTCACCTTCCAGCATGTGGGCTCGTCCTACACCCAACTGGCCGATCAGGAGCCGCCCACCGGTTGTGTGGGTTGTCCGGGAGCGCCGGGCTTTTTCGCATTCGGTGCGCCGACCATCAGCAGCTTCACTTTCGATCCGGAGCTGCCTAGTTATGAGCTGGGCAATTTGCGCTTCGGCGTGCGCTCGGATGTTTGGGAGGCGGCGGCGTTTGTGAACAATGTATGGGACGAGCGCGCCTTCCTGTCGCTGGATCGCGAACGAGGCACACGGGCTCGCGTCGGGTATCTCACCAACCTGCCGCGCACATATGGTGTGTCGTTGCGAATGAATTTCTGAATCGAACAAGTAAAAATTGCTAAATGACGCCGGTAGTGCGGCCGGCGTCGCTCCCGCCGGCGTCGAACGGTTATCATCGCCGTTCAACTTTTGCCGAGGACTGGGAATGGCAGCTTCACGTCGCACTCTGGACGTCAACATGGCCGTCGCCGCAGGCGTCATGCTGGTGCTGGTCGCGCTGGCCGGTTGCGATCGCTCGAACGAGCCGAATGCTCGCGCCACCGAGCCGCCGGCGCCAGTGGTCAACGTCGAGTGGGCCAAGTACGTTGACCAGTTCGTCGAAAGTTATTTCCGCGCTCATCCCGACTTCGCGGTGGGGCAGGGCCGTCATGAATTCGACGGACAGCTGCCTGACTGGAGCGCCGAAGGCATCAAGAAAGAAATCGCGCGGATGGAACAGATGCGCGTCAAGGCCGTGGGCTTCAAGGACGAAAGCCTCATGCCCGAAGAGCGTTACCAGCGTGACTATGTAGTGAGCCGCATCGACAACGATCTGTTCACGCTGCGCGACTCGCGCCAGCCGTTCACCAATCCGGCTTGGTATTTCGAGGCCGGCCTCGATCCGAACACCTATGTGAATACGCCTTATGCGCCGGCAGAGCAGCGCGCTCGCGCATTCATCGCGTACGTGAAGCAAGTGCCGGCGGGTTTGGGTCATATCAAGACCAATCTGCAGTTGCCGCTGCCGCGAACTTTCATCGACTACAGCGTCGCGAGTTTCGGCGGTTTCGCAGAGTTCTATCGCAAGGACGTGCCGCAGGCGTTCGCGGAAATACCCGACGATCTAAAGAAAGAACTGACTGCGGCCATCGAGCCGGCGGCCGTTGCCATGGATGATTTTGCGAAGTGGTTGGAATCTCAGCGCGCCACGGCCAACGACGCCTATGCGCTCGGTCCCGAGCGGTTCTCCGCCATGCTCCGTATGACCGAGAACGTCGACGTGCCGTTGGATCGGATCGAAGCCATCGGTCGCGCCGATTTGGAGCGCAATCTGGCGGCGTTGGAACAGGCGTGCAAGGCGTTCGCGCCGGGCGCGGAGATCGAAGAGTGCGTAGCTCGTGTGACGGCCGACAAGCCCGAAGGGGGTGCCGTTGCCGGTGCGCGTGCGCAGCTTGCGACCATCAAGAAGTACATTCTGGATCAAGACATCGTCAGCATTCCCGGCACCGAAGAAGCCAAGGTCGAAGAAGCGCCGGCGTATCGACGCCAGAATTTCGCGTACATCAATATTCCCGGGCCGTTCGAGAAAGAGTTGCCGTCGGTGTATTACATCGCGCCGCCGGATCCGAAATGGTCCAAGGCCGAGCAGGAGGCCTACATTCCGGGTAAGGCCGATTTGTTGTTCACTTCGGTGCATGAAGTGTGGCCCGGCCATTTCCTGCAGTTCCTGCATTCGAATCGTTCGTCGTGGCGCTTCGGCCAGTTGTTCGTCGGCTATGCGTTCGCTGAGGGTTGGGCTCACTACGGCGAAGAGTTGATGGTCGAGCACGGCTTCGCCGCCACCCAGCCGGAGCTGCACATCGGCCAGCTGTTGAACGCGTTGCTCAGAAACGTTCGCTACATGTGTGCCATCGGTCTGCACACCCAAGGCATGACCGTCGCTCAGTGCGAGCAGAAGTTCAAAGAACAGGCGTATCAGGATGCCGGCAATGCTCGGCAGCAAGCGGCGCGCGGCACTTACGATCCGGGCTATCTGAACTACACCCTGGGCAAGCTGATGATCCGCAAGCTACGGGAGGACTGGTCGGGCAGTCGCGGCGGGCGGCAGGCGTGGAAACAATTCAACGACGAGTTCCTGTCCTACGGCGGTCCACCGATTCCGCTGGTGCGTGCGCAGATGCTGCCCGGCCCAGCAGGCGATCTGTTCTGAACTATTTCGACGTAGGTCTATTGAATGTAGATAGGGTGCGCAGGTCGCGTGACATCTTGATCGCGTCTTCAACGCCGCTGTAGTAGCCGTCGACGCGATCGGTTTCGCGATAGCCCATCGAGGCATAGAAGTGGCGCGCGTCCCGTTTGACGGCGCGCACTTCCAAGCGCACCAGGAACAGGCCGGCCACCATCGCCGTCTCTTCCACCCATTGCACCAGCCGGCGACCGAGCCCTTGCCGGCGATAGGCTTCGGCGACACCGAGTAATGCGATGTGCACGGATTCCTCGCCGTACTGGGCCAGGATGAAACCGGCAAGACGATTTTGATCGCGCGCGATCACGGCCGCACATTCGCGTTGGCGCATCAAACCCGCCACTCGCCGGGGCGTCCAGCTCCAGGGCAGGTCGGCTTCGATCAAATCGCGCGACAGGTGGGCAATCGTCGGAGCATCGCCCATGCGCGCGGGACCGAGAGTGAAAGTGCTCATCGGGCTCGATATTAACCAAATCGCGGCCGGGGGGAGCCGGGCGCGGCCGTTGCTGCTAGGTGCCCGGCTGGGGACGAGCCAGGTGAGTGAAGCGCACGTCCAGCAAATCCGCCATCAACGCCTCGGTGACGGGCCAGCGACCGCCGCCCCGACCATGAATGAGGGTTTCCTGTCCGTTGGCGCGAGTGATCAGTAGCCTGTTCCATTCAGGGTGTACCTGGGCCAGTGGGTCGCGCGAATCGAGTGCTTCCAATTGCAGCTGCCCGAACACGCGATGGCTGATTTTCCACGCGCGAGCCACCAAGCGGAGTGTGCAGTTCTCGGTCAGCGCATCGCGTGCCCGGTTCATCGATTCAGCATCCAGTGCG
>NZ_JAEUPY010000629.1 GCF_016790065.1 Steroidobacter sp. | reverse complement strand
GGCGGCTCGTGGCAGGGGTTCCGCACCTTCTTCATCCGTTATCTGGACGACGAGATTTCGGTCATCGTGTTGACCAACACCAGCTCGGGCAAGCCCGGCGAGATCGCGCGCGGTATCGCTGCCCGCTTCGAGCCGAAGTTGAAGCTGCCGAATGCCTCGCCCATCGACGATAGCGATCCGGCGCTCACGCAGCGGCTGCAACGCATGATCGAAGAGCTGGCCGCCGGCAAGCCGACGCTCAAGGACTATTCGATGTCCCAGGACGAACTGACCAGCTACAACAAATACTTTGGCGAACGGGTGCGTGCCAAAGGGCAGTTGCAGGAGTTGCGGCTGTTCCGACGCGGCGAGCGTGGCAACAGCCCGGTTTACGATTATCGCGCGCGTTTCAAAGATGGCTTGATGGATGTCGCGCTGACGCTCGACCCCAAGGGCAAGGTGTCGCAACTGGGCTTCGGTTCAGTCGAACAGTGGGATGCGCCACTGTCGCCGAATTGAAGCCAACTACTTGGGGAATGTCATGAGCAGAACTCTGATCGCCAGCAGTGTGTTGATGGTGCTCGCGGCCACCGCGAGCTTCGCGCAGGACGCGAATCAATCCACGTTGATTGCCAATGCACGAGTCATCGACGGCACCGGTACGCCGGCGCAGAACGTTTCGGTTCGCATTGCCGGCGGCAAGATCACTGCCGTCGGTAAGTTGCAGCCGCTCGCTAAAGAAACCGTCGTCGACGCCAAAGGCCTGGTGCTGGCACCGGGCTTCATCGATTCCCACAGCCACCATGATGGCGGCATCTTCGAGCGGCGCGATGCTCCGGAAGTTGTAAGTCAGGGCATCACTACGATCATCGTCGGCCAGGACGGTGGTTCGCGGATCCCGCTCGGAGAGTTTTTTAGCAAGGTACAAAAGACTCCTGCCAGCGTGAACGTGGCTTCGTACGTCGGTCACAACACGCTGCGCGATGAGGTGATGGGCAAGGACTACAAGCGTGCTGCCACGGCTGCCGAAGTGCAGAAGATGGTCGGGTTGCTCGAGCGCGACCTGAACGCGGGCGCGTTGGGTTTGTCGACCGGCTTGGAATACGAGCCGAGCGTGTATTCCGATCCGAGCGAAGTCATCACGTTGGCCAAGACCAGCGCACGTTTCGGCGGCCGTTATATCAGCCACATTCGCAGCGAGGACGTGAAGCTGGATGCGGCCATCGAAGAGTTGGTGAACATCGGCACTCAGACCTGCATGCCGGTGCAGATCTCGCACTTCAAACTGGCGATTCGTAATCGTTGGGGCGATGCGCCGGCCGTGCTCAAGAAGTTGGACGCAGCCCGGGCTCGTGGCATCGATGTGACTGCCGACGTTTATCCTTACGAGTATTGGCAGTCCACGCTGACCATTCTGTTCCCGGATCGCAACTACAAGAACCGCGCGCAAGCCGAGGACGTGTTGAAGAACGTCGCGGCGCCGGAAGATTTGATCCTGTCGGACTTCGAGCCGGAGCCGGCGCTGGTCGGCAAGCACATCGGCGAAGTTGCAGCCTTGCGTAAGACCGATCCGTCCACCACGTTGATGGCGTTGATCGACGAAGCCATTACGTTCAACGGTGGCAAGGGCGGGCGCGAAACCGTGATCGGAAAATCGATGAGCGAGCAGGACATCGCCGCGCTGCTGAAGTGGCCGCAGACCAATATCAGCTCCGACGGCGGCATGGGCGATGCTCATCCGCGTGGCGCTGGTGCATTCCCGCGTGTGCTTCGTCAGCACGTGCGTGAGAACAAGACACTCACGCTCGAGCAGGCCATTCACAAGATGAGCGGCCTCACTGCACAACACGTCGGCATCAAGGATCGCGGCACTATCCGCGCTGGCGCTGCCGCCGACTTGGTGCTGCTGAATCCCGATACCGTCGCCGATCGCGCGACTCTCAAAGATCCATCGCAACTGTCGGTGGGTATCGAGCGGGTTTGGGTCAATGGCCAAACGGTCTGGCAGGGCGGTAAGACCGCTGCCGCCCGTCCTGGCATCTTGATCAAGCGCGCTGCCGATGCCAAACCCTTTACTTGTTCAAAAGCGAGCCGTTGATGCAAACCCCTCAGTACCAGGTGCAGCCGCCTTATCTGCTGTTTCTAGGTGACGCCACTGACGTCGCCGATGCCAAGACTGCGTCCGGCATCCGCCAATGGCGCGGCGAGTTGTGCGCCGGCCAATTGCGCTTGCCGGAAGGCACGGTGGATCTCGGCTTGCCCGACCTCACGCCACAACAGGCGGTGGCCAAAGGCATCAAGACCCTGATCATCGGCATCGCCAACGATGGCGGCTTCATCGCCGACAACTGGGTGGCCTCGCTGGTCGGTGCGCTGGAAGCGGGCTTGGACATCGCTTCGGGTCTGCACCAACGCTTGAGCGACACTCCGGCCATTGCTGAGGCTGCCAAGCGCACCGGTCGGCAACTGATCGAAGTGCGTCAGCCGGACCACAACTTCAAGCCGGGCAGCGGCAAGAAGCGCTCGGGTAAACGTCTGCTCACCGTCGGCACCGATTGCGCCGTGGGCAAGAAGTACACCGCGTTGGCGATCGAGAAAGAGCTGCGCAAGCGCGGCGTGAATGCGGACTTCTGCGCCACCGGCCAGACCGGCATTTTCATTTCCGGTCGCGGCGTGGCCATCGACTCGGTGGTTGCCGACTTCATTTCCGGTGCGGCTGAATGGCTGTCGCCGGAGAACACGCCGGATCATTGGGACGTGGTCGAAGGGCAGGGCTCGTTGTTTCATCCGTCGTACGCCGGCGTGACCTTGGGCCTGGTTCACGGCACCCAG
>NZ_JAEUPY010000621.1 GCF_016790065.1 Steroidobacter sp. | reverse complement strand
ACCACAGCCACCGCGACACCGACATTCTCAAAGTCCGCTCGCGCGCCTTCGATGTAGGCATCGAAACCGCTCAAGGAGCTGTGCGCGTCTGAAGCACTTCCCGCCGACGCAGGCAGCGCACACAGGCTGAGCAGCAGTGAGACCGCCAAGAGCCCGGATCTCATGGCAAACGCTCGAATGTTTCATTGAACAGCGACATCGATGTCACCGCGCCCTGTGGATCGATGACGAAGCTCATGAAATGTCCCGTCAATGACTGCTTGCCCGGTCCCTTCTTGCGCAACCGGAAGACATCGCCATGCCAATGCTCCAACACCGCGGAGAACGCTCCCGCGCCAGGAAAGGTCAGCGACAATTGCCCCGCTTCGATGCTTACGCTGACGCGCCCCGAGTGCTGTATCGAATCTTCGTAGTCTCCTGCGTATCGATCGAGCGGCAAGGAGGGCGGAGCATTCGGCAACCGTGAGCTCTGTAACTTCAGTTCTTTGGTTTTCGCGGTCGCGTCAGCTTGTTTGGCCAGCGCCAGAAATTCCTGATCCCAGTGACGCGAAGGACCGTTGAGCAACTGGTCGACCGCCCGTAGAGCAATCGCCTTGCGGAAGGCTTGATTGTCGCCACCAACCGTCTGCTGACTGTTCGATAGAACGACCACGCCAATCCGCTCTTCTGGCATCAGCGCCACGTAGGCGTTGAATCCGATCAGGTCTCCGCCATGATGCAACAGGCTTCGATCGCGATAGCGCACCTTGTTCCAGCCCATCGCATAGCCTTCACTGGCCGCTTGGAACGGGAATGGCTCTTCGAGCCGCAGGTTCTGAACTGAATGCAGCGCCTGCAGCGTTTGCTTGCTCAGCACCTGCTTGCCGGCGAAGCGCCCTTCGTTCAAGTTCACAATGACCCAGTTGGCCATCTCGCGAGCACTCGACACGATCGAGCCCGCAGCAGCGGCGTTGTCATAGCTTTGCCAGGCAACCACATGCGGTTGGCCCCGGTCGTCCATCACATGGGGCATCGCTACATCGGCATCACGCGCATCGGTATAACTGGGACGGGATGCCGGCGCCGAGCCCTGGAAGGGCGATGTCACAAACTTGGGATCCCAGAACTCGTAAGGACTCGTGCCGCTGCGGTTCATCTGCAGCGGCTGCAGAAGCCGGCGTCGCACAAACTCATTCCAGCTCATCCCGGAGACCGCGCCCGCCACCTTGCCGGCGACGCCATACATCGGATTGCTGTACTGGAACGAATCGCGAAACGCCCCATCCGGCTTTGCGTATCGCAGCTGCCGTATCACGTCGTCTGCGCTCATGACGGACATCACGAGATACGGAGCACCCACGATGCCGCTGCGATGAGTGACCGTGTCGCGCACAGTCAGCTGTCGGGTGAGCCAGGGATCGCGCAGCTGGAAATCGGGCAGGTAGTCGACCACCGGATCGTCCCAGCGCAGCTTGCCGTCATCGACCAGCACGCCCAGCGAGGCGCAAGCGAGCGCCTTGGTGGTTGAGCCGACCTGAAACAAAGTATCCGGCCCGATCCGCGCCGGCTGGCCGCTCTGCCTGAGACCAAAACCCTGAGCGAAGACGACTCGATCGTCGTGCACGACCGCTACCGCCAGCCCCACATTCCCGAATTCGCCCCGGGCCTGTTCGATGTAGCGATCAAAGCCCTTCAGAGGATTTGTTTGCTGTGCCGGATACGCATCTGCATGGACCAGCAATGCAAACGCAGACAGCCATGGCAGAACTCGACACCGCTTCGATGCATTCAGAATCAGATTCATGTTCTACGACTCGACGCAACAGCACTTTGAACGTTGTGACCTTTCACCCGGTGAGGTGCGGTCGGCTACCAGCTGTATTGCGCGGAGAAGCTGACGTTGCGCTCGTCGCCGTAGTAACACGCGTAGACGCAGGCCGAGACATACGCCTTGTCGAGCAGATTCTTCACATTGAACGCAAAGCGCCACTGCTCCAGATCGTAGCGAGCAGAAAGATCGTAGTCGGTGTAGCTCGGCACAGTCGCAACGTTGGCGGAAGCGAACGATTCACCAACGTAGCGAGCGCCGGCTCCCAAACTCAACTCGCCGAGCACACCGACGCGGTAGTGATAATCCAGCCAGAGCGAGGCGGTGTTCTTCGGCACGGAGACGGGTGTTTGTCCGAGGTCTGCGCCGTTGCTCTTGGTGACCTCCGCATCGGTAGAGCCGTACGAAGCCAGCAAATCCAGGTCGTCGCGGAAAGCGATGCGGCCCTCGACCTCGATGCCACGAGCACGAACTTCTCCAGTCTGTGTCGAGAATCCCGGGTGCGCCAGATCGGCCGTCAGCACATTCTGCCGCGTCAGCTGATAGGCCGCGAAGGTCAGTGATGCATTGTTGCTCTTCGGCTCGAATTTGAGTCCGGCCTCGTACTGCACGCCGGCGGTCGGCTTGAAGAATGCACCGGCGAAATCAGTGCCTTCGGCTGGCTGGAAGGACTCGGAGTAGCTGAGATAGGGCGCGATCCCGCTATCGGATAGATACAGCAGGCCAAGCCGCTTGGTGAACTTGTCTGCGGTTGCGTCGCTGCTGGGGCTCGCAACTCCGGCTGCAGAAATACTGCGATCCTCGCTTCTGACTTTGTCCCAGCGACCGCCCAGCATCGCCACCCAGTGTTGATCGAGTTTGATGCTGTCCTGAAAATAAATACCCAGCTGACGACTGTTCGAGATGGAAGTGCCAGGCGCCGGCAACGTCACCGGCACGCCATACACTGGGCTGAAGGCATCCAGCGAAGGGAATCCAGTGAAGCTTTGCTGTCTCGAGAAATCGTGTTCGCTGTAATCCATGCCGAACAGGACGGTGTGCTCGAAACGGCGCGTGGACCATTTGCCCAGCACCTGACTGTCGACGCTCCAACCGTTGTCGGTATCTTTTCGCGCGTAGACGTAGCGATCTATCAAGCGGGGGGTGGCCGCGTTGATGCGGTTGTAAACGCCAACGCTGGCGAAGTCCGCGCCGTAGCGGAACCACAGCAAGTTCTGGCGTACCTGCCAGGTATCGTTGAAGCGATGTTCGAACAAGTAGCCCAGCGTTCGACCGGTAGGATTGAACGCATCGAAACCCGGCTCACCCACGAACAGCTCACGCGATATTTTGCCGTTGGGGTTGGGCAGCACGGCGCCCTCCAACGGTTTGCCGGAATCGTAAGCGGTCTCGGTGGCAAGATAGCTCGCCAGCAACGTGAGCTTGGTCTGCGCCGTCGGCGTCCAGCTGAGCGCCGCAGCGCCCGCGGTACGATCATCCGAAATGTTGTCGATCATCGTGTCGCTGTCGCGCACCACGCCGGTCAGACGATAGCCCCAGGTGCCATCTTCCGTCAGCGGCCCGCCGAAGTCGGCATTCACCTGTCGATGATTCCAACTGCCCGCCTGCAACTTGATCGAACGCAGCGCTTGCCGCGTTGGCTGTTTGCTCACCATATTGACGATGCCGCCTGGAGAAGCCTGCCCGTACAGCACAGACGCCGGCCCCTTCAGCAACTCGACACTTTCAAACAAATAGGGCTCCATGCCGCCGCTATTGCCATTGATCGGGAACCTGCTGCCATTCATGTAGAGCGATGCGGTTCCCTCGTTGGCCGTATGGAAGCCTCGCATCACGAAGCCGGTCGTGCCGCGCCTGTTGCCACCACCACCGGCAGAGAAAACGCCGGCCGAGTAGCGAAATGCCTGCTCCAGCGAATCGGCGCCGCGAGCCTCGATTTGCTCACTGGTGACGATCGACACCGATAACGGAGTCTCGAGCAGCGGCAGATCCGTTTTTGAAGCCGCCCTGCCCACATTCGGCTGATAGAAGCGAACTCCTCTAACGATCACCTCTTCGGTATCCTCGACAGGCGCGGTGGCGTCCTTGAAGACGCTCCGCTCATCGCCTGCGTCACTGGACGACGCAGCGTCAGAGGACTTGGCGTCGTTGGCACTCAACGCCGTCGTGGTCCATCGAACATCGTTGGATCGCGAGGTCGAATCGGCAGGTGCGACCGCGACCGAATTCTCGCCCGCGTCTTGATACTGCAAGCTGGTCCCCTCGAGCAGCCGCTGCAACGCGTCCTTGACGCTGAGCTTGCCTTCCACGCCCGGCGATCGGAGATCGCCAACGGTGCCCGACGACGTCATCACTTGCACGCCGGTCTGCCGACCGAACTCCAACAGTGCGGACGACAACTTCTGTGCAGGGATATGCACTTCTACCGTGTTGTTGAAATCGATCGCGCTCGCCACGTGGCTCGCAAAACAACCGCAAAGAGAAAACACCACGGCGGGTGCCTGGCTGGCGCGATGTTCTTTTCGAGACCGATTCATTTGTTTCTCCCCCTCTTGCTCTATGCCGTGCTGATGTGCGTCGGCTTTGTTGAGAGCTAAGACTGGATCGGTCGGGGTAGCGGAACCTCGGCGGCGAAAATGATTCTCCGACTCACTCACGGAGTTGCAGGCCGCGACGATGCAGAGTCGCTCGACGCTTGCGCCTGAATGATCGTTTCTTGATCTGTGCCGACGACTCGGACCGGAAAGATTCGCGGCAGCGCGCGCAACCATTCATCGATCGACCGCACCTCGATCGTGCCGGTGTACGCCAGTCCGGTGTCGACGCCCTGCAGTGTGATGCGCCGAGAGGAGTAGCGATTGACGTTCGCGATGACCGACGCCAACGGCTCCTCGATGTACTCGAGCCGGCCTTGCCGCCAGGACGTCGCGGTCGCCGGATCGACTATGCGCAGGATCGGGCTGACCAGATGAGTCGCATCGTAGATCACCTGATAGCCGGCCGGTGCACGCACGACCTGCGGGATTGTGTTGTCCCGCTGATTGTCGGCAGTGACGTCGACGACTCCTTCCTGCACCGTAACGGCGACACGACTGCCGGTGCGCAACACGTCGAACGCAGTTCCAACAGCACGCACCTGAAGGTTGCCGGCGCGCACGATGAACGGCCGACTCTGGTCATGCTTCACCGTGAAGAAAGCCTCGCCTTCACCCAGATCGATGTTGCGATGAGTCGCCTTGAAATCGATGGCGACGCTCGAACCGGCGCCCAGCGCCAGACTGGAGCCATCCGGAAGCGTGGCTTCACGATCGCGGGCAATGGCAGTGTGCAGTTTGTCGATAGACTGAAGTCGTTGTGGTTGATTGACCTGCCACCAACCTGCGGCGCCGATTGCGATCAACACTGAGGCGGCCAACCCGACGTGAAGTCGCGAGACGCCGGAACGCGGCTGCTCGACGGCCGGCTGGTGCGTAGCTCTGCGTGGTTTCAGCAGCGCACGCCATCGCGGAACACTGTGCGATTTGGTCGCCAGGAGCTGGGCGACTCGATCGGGATGCAAGGCGCTGGCGGCATCGAGCCCCTGCCATAGCGGCCAAAGTCGCTCGAAAGCACGGCGGTTTTCAGGATCCGCTTCGCACCACTCGACCCACCGAACGATTTCCTCGTCGGCCAGCGTGCCTTCCTCGAGCCGGATCAACCAGTCGCTGACCTGCTCCAGTCGTTGCGTTTCCTCATTCATCCGTTTTCTCCTTGTCCTGGCCGATGCGACTCATGGCCTCTTGGGGAGACAGCCCGTCCAGGCGGTAACGGCAGTAGATCAACGCTCGAGCAATGTGCTTGCGGACCATTCGGTCCGAGATCTGCAGCTGAGCGGCAATCTGCGCGCTGCTGAGTTTGCGGAGCCGATGCATCGCGAACACTTCGCGACACTTCGGCGGCAACTCCTCCATGCACGCCAGAAACAACTCAAGCTCCTCCTCGGCCAGCACCGCTCGCTCGACATCGAAGGGATCCGTGAATTGCTCAAACTCGGCGTGATCGGTGCCAGATTCGACACGGATACGTCGCCGGGCGCTGAGCCGATCGAAAGCCAGATTGGCAGCGATGCGAAACAGATAGGCGCGGAGAAAACTAACCGCTGCGGTGTTATCGAGCTGCAGCAGTCGCACATAGGCTTCCTGCGCAACCTCCCTGGCATCGCCCTCATCTCGCAACTTGATCCGCAAGAATCGCAACAGGCCTTGGTTGTGCTCCCGGAATAGCTGATCCACCGTCCGTGCGCGAGCCGCACGCCGCCCATCCCCGCTCCCAGGCGCGGCGTCGGAAAATGCAGCGGGTTCAGTGGACTCAGGCATTACAGGCACACGCCTCCTCAAGGAGACAGACTCGAATCGTGGCCGCAGCGGAACCTCGGTGGGTAGTTTTTTTTATAGGCCGGCGGTGACCGTTCGCCGACGGTCCCGTCTGGATGACACAAGAGATGGAGCGCCCGAGAGGATTCGAACCTCCGACCCCTGCATTCGGAGTTGACGGGAATAGTTAGGATCGAAACCGGCCGAGCGCGATGTGCTGGGTTTTTCAATAACTTACGAATCGGTAGGTAACAGTGGGCACCCGGTTGGTCACTCCTTGGTCACTTCACCGAGTCGCGCCCATGCCCTCCTCAAGCTCCGGCAAGGCGCGGTCCGGCATCGAACATCCCAGCTCACGTGTGACTGCGATGATTACCATCAGCATCGGTCGCCGTGGTTGGGCTCGACCCCACGAGAACACCTCCCGGCGCCTTGCAGCCCGCCGATCAAGCGCTCTACGCCGCCTGGGTGGGCAGCCGCAATCACGTGCGAGTCAAGAATGAAACGGACTATGGGATGCCGGTGGCCGGAGTGTTCGCTCAGCGCTCTAGGGCGGCGAGGAATTCGTAGCACTCAGTCAACCGTCCCGCCGGCACGGAAACATGGAAGATAACTACCGCCTATCAGCACTGAAGGCAGGGCAAGCACGGCATCCACCGGGATCGCATAGGCGGCCGCAGCTTGATCGAGCACGGGTATTGCAAGAGCGGAAAACCAGAACACGCTGCCTTCGCAGATCTAAATAGTCACCGAAAGAAGCAGCAACCGAATTATCGAACGTCCCGTGGTCATGGTGGTTAGCGCGGAAAGTCCGTTATTGATCTCGTGTACGACTCACGCACCTATGCTCAGCGACAGTCATCGGATGAGCTCCCCGAAGGCGAACGTGCGTTCAATCAATCACCCCCTTGGGCGGTGGCACTTCTAGTCGCGCACCCGCCAGCAGCCCGCGCTGTGATACCAGCATGCAGGACACACCTGTGTACTCTCGACTCAAATCGGCAGATCCGGGAGGCGAAGCACGAAGACTTTCGAAGTGCAGTTGGGTTATGCCTTTCCGCCTCTCAACATGCATTTTGTAATGAATGCGACGATCTTGATTACCTCCCTCGGCGAAGATGACCACCGATGGCGAAAAACCCTGGAATTCCGGGAAACGGTCCACACGAAAATTAACGCCACGCATCTGATACGTGTCCCCAACCTTTACCTGTTTTGGTATCGCGTAGACAAACACGTCCGAATCTGAATTACGTGA
>NZ_JAEUPY010000606.1 GCF_016790065.1 Steroidobacter sp. | reverse complement strand
GCACGGTTCGGCCATAGGCTTGGACGGTCTCCCAAGCCACCGTTTGCAGCAGCGCCGCGCTCGTCGCATCCAGGCCGGCTCGATAGCTCGAACCGACCGGCGATGTGCCGAACAGCGTCGCATAGGCGGTGCATGCAGCGAGGTAGGTTCCGGCCAAACTCGGATGGCGCTTGTCAGGCGCATACAAAGATAAGTCTGGGGACCGCGTGATCGCGTTGGCAAAAGCCAGCCCTGCGGGAATCACGACTGCATCGTTCTCGATGCCCGCACGGGTGTACGCGTCGGCGAGTCCCTGCGTCATCTCCGGCTTGTCTTGATATGCCCAGGACATGAACAACACCGGTGTCGCGCCGTGTTTCCGTATCGTGGCGCTGTGTTTCTTGATCGAGGTATGGAACACGTCCTTGAGCTGTGGATGCACCGGGCATTGACTGCAATCCATCAGCACGGCGACGTCGAACAGCCGGGTCAGATCGTTGAACACCAGCGTGTTATTGGCGTCGAACGCATACTGGGCCAGCGCCTTGGGCCGGAAATAGGATTCGACATCGTGCCAGTCAGCGCCGGAGCCGCTGATTGCCACTAGCGTGACCCGAAACTTCGAATCGGGTTGAGCGGCACGCACCAGCTTGAGCAGATGCTCGTTGATGCCGTTGTTGTAATAGAAAAAGCTGTTACCGATGAAGATCGCCGAAGCTGGCGGCGGTGCCGGTGCCGACTGTGCACACAGCGGCAACAACAACCCAGCCAACAACCTTACCGCCCAGGTGCAATGCTTCAGATTCATCGGCTCAACAACCCCACGATGCCTGCGATGGCGATGAACGATCCCAGCATCGACACGCGAGTGGGACGATCGTTCTCTAACAACCAGGCGAGTGGCAGCACGACGATCGGTGTCGTGGCCACGATGGCCAGCACCACAGCGCTCGGTGCCGAGGCAAGCGCCCATTGATAACAACTGACGCCGAGTACCGGCCCGGAAATGGCGTTGGCCAGGCACAGTGTCGCCATGGGTAATCGCGCTGGCCGCGGTGCGCTCACCGCCGCCAACACCGACACGGAATTCCGGCGCGTCTTCAGAAACCACAGCAGGCACGCTGAAATCACCACGCCCGCCACGATGCGTTGGAAACTTGCGGTGGCGCCGTCGACATGAAACAGCGCCGCCTCGTTGATCGAGATGGCCTTGCGACTCAACACCGCGCCCCATCCCTGTGCCAGCGCTGCGACCACGCCAAACGCGATTCCTGACCACGACAGCGCGCTCAGCAGCTGCTGTTTCTTCGGCGGCAGCAGTGCCAGACACACCCCTGCCAGGATCAACAGCATCCATGGAATCTGCTCGGTCAGCACCGTGCCCAGCCACAGCCATTCGGTCACCGCGGCGAACGGCACAGCCAAACATTGCGCCAACAGAATCGCCAGACGCGCACCGAGCTTCTGGTAAGCGTAGAACAGCGCGTTGTCGCCCACACCAAAGCCGATCAAGCCGCTCAACAGAAAGAACGCCAAGCCCGGGCCGGCCAATCCTTGGCCGAAGTTGAACGCGTAAAGAGCCAGCAACGTCGTGGCAATTGCCAAGCGCACGAAGCTGGCATCGATTGGCCCCATCAGGCGCGCAGCGCGCGAACTGGAGATCGCCGACACAGCAAACAACATCGTCGTCAAAACAGCGGCGATCATTCTCGAGTTCAGTCCAGCACCGCCACGCGGTGTTAGCAGACGTGACCCCATTCACTGTGATCGTCGCCGATGACGTGCGCGGACTGCACCGGCACCGACTTCAGCTCCTGTTCGATCGAGGTGAATGCCTGCTTGAAGACCGCCAACTCTGCCGGAGTGCCCAGCGTCACTCGGAACGCGGTCGCGTACGGTTGCCACACGCGCCCGACGTGAATGCCGCGCGACTTGAACGCAGTGACGAAATCGTTGCCGGGGCGTTTCACATCGATCAGGAAGAAACTCGCGTCCGACGGCGACGTGGTGTAACCCTTGTTCTTGAGCCACGCCACGAGGTCCGCTCGGCTGCGTGCGGTCGCTGCCTTTCGAGTCGGCACCAACGCCGTATCTTCCAAGCTCGCAATGCCCGCCGTGACAGCCGTCACCGGCAACGGGCTATGGCCGAATCGATTCAGACGTGCGAGCAAATCCGGGCGCGCGATGGCGAAGCCCAACCGCAGCCCGGCCAATCCATGAATCTTGGAGAAGCTTCGGAGCACCACCACGTCGGCTCCGGACGCAACCAAGTCGACGACGCTGCGCTCATCGGTAAAGTCGATGTACGCCTCATCGACCACCACCACGGTGTCCTTGGGCTTGTTGCGAATCACGGCTTCGATATCAGCACGCGATGTCACAGTGCCGGTGGGATTGTTCGGATTACAGATATAGAGCAATCCGGCCTTCTTCTCATGGGCTTCACGAGTCAACGCTTCCGTGTCGTGCGTGTAGTCGCTCCGCAGTGGCGACAGGTGCAGCGGCGTGCCGATGAGCTGCGCGCGTCGAACACCAACGGTAAACGTGGGATCGGCTGCAACCAAACCCGCCGTCGGCGAAGTGAACGCCAGCGACGTCCAGTTCAGCGGCATGAACGAGCCGGCATACGCAGTGACGTGATCCGGCGCGACGCCGAGCTTGCTGGCGAACAGCTTGACCAGATCCACGGTCAGGCTGTCCAGATAGCGGCCGCCTTTCGGAATGATCGCGGCTACGGCACGACGCGCGGCTTCGCCGGGACCGTCTGGATATTCATTGGCGCCTAGAAAGATTTCTTCTTTGGCACCGGGCGCGGTCGCAGCCTTCGCCGCATCGGCAGACCAGACCAGCGACGACTTCAAACCCGCCGACGCTGCGATAGCAGCGCCGCCGTAAAACAACGAACGACGACTCAAACCACTCATGGGAACTCCGAGGATAGATAGCGTCAGAACCGATTGGTCAGGGTCAATCCATAGGTGCGCGGATCGCCCAACCGGGTCGGGTAGAAGCCGTTGCTATACAACTGCGCCTGCACCTTGTAGTCCTTGTCGGTGACGTTGCTGACGTAAGCACCGATGGTCGACTTGCCGCCAGGCAGTTGGTACGAGGCACGCAATGAGCCCAGCCAGTAGCCCTTCTGCACCACGAACGGATCGGTGTTGTCGGTGATGTTGAAGTTGTGTTCGCCGGTGTAGGCCCAATCGGCGCCGAACCGGAGTTGGCCGGCGGGCAACGAGATGTTGTAGTCGGCACCGATCAAACCCGTCACGTCCGGCACTCGCGCGAAGTTGTAACCGGCATAGCTGGTCGTTCCCGTCACCAGCTCGGTGTACTCCGTGCGTAGCGAGCTGATGTTGCCGTGGACGTTCAAGTTCGGCGTGATCTGCGCTCGTGCCTCGAGCTCGATGCCCTTGACCGTGCCTTCGCCGGCGTTCGACAGAATCGAACGGAACACGCCGTCGATGATGCGATTGACGGTGAGCTGAATGTCCTTGTAGTCGTAGTAATAGGCCGCCGCGTTGAGCGTCAGCCGATCGTCGAACCAGCTGCTCTTGTAGCCCACTTCGTACGCCAGCAGTTTCTCCGGTTCGACCACCACCGGCGGCGAGCCCAAGCTGGCGCCACCAGCGTAGTTACCCGAACGATAGCCGGTCGCCACTCGCACATACGCGAGCTGCGTATCGCTGATCGTAAACTGCGGCGTGAGATCGAAGCCAAGATTGTCCCAGGTCTTCTCGCGATGCTGGGTGGCGACCAACTGCAGCGGCAAGCCCGCGTACTGCGTGCCTCTCCACCAGTTGCTGTTGGTGAAAGGCACCGTGCCATTCACGGTTTGCACCGAAGAATAGGTGTCGAGGTCGATGCCGACTGTCTCTTCGGTGTAACGCAAGCCGCCGGTGATCGAGATGCGATCGGTCACGTCCACAGTCACGCTGCCGAACGCCGCGCGGCTTTCGGTCTCTTGTTCGTACTCGCTGTAGTTGAGCGCACGAGTCGCAGCACTCACCGGCAACAAGGTCGCCGACGCCGAGTAGTTGTGATTCTCGTCACGGAAGAAGTAGACGCCCGCGATCCAGCTGATGCGCCCGCTGGGGTCGGAGGTCAAGCGCAGTTCCTGGCTCCATTGATCGCTGTCGTTGGTGCCGTACGAATACGAACGCACCGTCGGTGTATTCGCCAGGTTGCTGACGGCGCTAGAACGCTCACCGGAATCGAAGGCGCTGATCGAGGTCAAGGTCAAATCGCCAAAGGCGTATTCGATCTTGAGATTGGCACCGACGGTATCGACCTCGGTCGGCGTCGATTCGCCGCCATAATCGACCACCGAGCGGTCGCCGCTCGAGACGTACGGCGATACGTAGCCGTCATAAGCCGCGACACCCGGTCGCGTGACGGCGTAGGTCGGCGTCGAGTCACCGCTGTAGCTGCGAGCATGCAGATTGAGCGTTGCGGTCAAGTCCTGCGTCACTTGTGCTTTCAGCAGGTAGCGCGCTGCCTTGTCCTCGATGGTGCCGACTTCTTCGCCATTCACACGATTGGTCGCGAGGCCGCCCCGCTTGTCGTAGTGAACCGCGAATCGATGCGCGAGCACGTCGTCATAGATCGGCCCGCCCAGCGCTGCTTCGACCAAGCGTTGGCCGTAGTTGCCGATGCCCAGTTTGGCGTAGCCATCGGTGGTGAACTCAGGCTGCTTCGACACGAAGTTGTAAGCGCCACCCGTGGTGTTCTTGCCCCACAACGTTCCCTGCGGTCCACGCAGCACTTCGACCCGACCCAGATCGAACAGCGGACCACCGAGGAACAGACTGTTGAGGTAGTAGACCTCGTCGGCGTAGATGCCGATCGGCTGCACGGCATTGTTGGTGGCTTCGTTCGAACCCACGCCACGGATGAAGAATCGCGGTCTGGCTCGTGACTCCGCATTCCACGACGTCGCGCCGGGGACTTCCTTGGCAATGTCCTTGGTACTGCGCAACTCGTCGTCGAGAATATCGGCGCCGAGCAACGCGGTCACCGCGGACGGCACTCGCTGGATGTTCTCGGAACGCTTCTGTGCCGTGACGACAATGGTTTGCAGGGTTGAGTCACTGCCCGCCTCGCCCGCGTCCGCATCCGTCGCCGAGCACACCCCGGGCGCCACAGCCTGAGCGATGGCCACAGCCACGAGCGGCGCTCGCCACTGGAACACAGAATGGGTTTTTCGAGGGGTTCGACTACGCATGGTACGAGTGCTTGTTGAGTAAATAGCCAAGTAGAAAATTGGTGGGTCGAGGTGTCGCTCAGGTCTCGATGGCGACCGTGGGCGTGATGTTTGGATAGATCTGCTCGAGCTGTTCCGGCCCGCCATCCGCAGGCTTCGGCCAGTTATATGCATTGACTGGCTGCGAGCGATTCACCCAGAGCGCGTAATACAAGTGGTCCGCGCGACCGTCGCCAGTATTCGGATGCAACAGGATGGTCAGGCCCAGGCTATTCAACTGCAGCCAGGGCACCAGAATCGGCAACAGATCGTTGGTGAAGCCGAAGTAGAACGACGGCGTCACGTGCGGACCACGCGGCTCGAGATTCCAGTTACCCAGCTCCACACGGAAACGTTCGCCGGACCATCGGCGCAGTAACGCGGCCTTCTCGTAACTGTCTTCGTCGAAATAGATGTGTGCGTGATAGCTCTTGATGTCCGTGTACGCACGCGGTTTGGTCGGCAGAGTCTTCTCGCCCGGCCGAACGCTGAGAGGACGCGTGGTCGGCTCCTTCAGAGTTTCATAGCCCCACGGACTCTTGCCGGGTTCGCGCTTGCGCGGCGGCGTGCCTGCGGCTGCAGGTGTTTGACCGCTCGATTGAGCGAATGCCGCTGGCGCCAGGCCAGCCGCACCGGCGGCGACCAACGCAGCACTGCCCAGCCCTGCGCGAGTTACGAACTGCCGCCGCGCCGGCGACAGCAAATCGGCCCAGGCTTGATCGGACAAATCGGTATCGATCAGCGTGCCCGGACGCTGAGGCGTTTGGTTTGACATTGCATCGCTCCGCGAAATCGAGGTTGAATCTGGATCGAGGGCGATTGCGTCGGACTCTATGCGGTGACGCTCAATCGGCCCAAGCGCGAACGTCTGCCGTAGTCCGTGGCAGCAACCGCAAGCCGTGGCGGAAGCTTCATTGCCTATGCCAAGACCATCATCCGAGTCCATCAGCACGAGGGAACGTGCTGGAGGCGAGTTATTGTTCGTTGGCGCTACTGTAAGAAAGTAACGGTCACTAGATCAGTCGATGTCCGGTTATATGGTTGTCACTGCTCGCGCCGGATCGCGAATTCGTGATGACCGTGCAAGCCGCGGTTGGTTACACGCTATGAACAGATCGCGATTGGTTCTGAGCACTACTTTGAAGCACCGCTAGCGATGCACTAACTTCGAGCAGGTCAGCGTAGCTGAGCGTAGCCGAGAAGCTGTGCCTGCTGTTCGGCTGCGAGAATGGGCGAGTAGCGATCCAGCGGCAGCCACGAGAAAGCCGCGATCTTCAATCGAGCCAGCAACGGCGCGTGCCGTTCCGGGAGTGTCAGCAGGTCTTCCCGGAGTCCGGCGATCGTTGCCTCCGGAAGCTGACGCGAACAGATGAGCGGCAACGATGGCGTCGGCGCCGTGAAGCCGATTACGCGAACCTGTGCCACCAGCTCTGGAAAGTGTTCTCTGGCGAGTTCCAAAGTAACGGCATCGATGGCCGCCACGTCTGCGGTGAGATCCGCGACCGCTTTCAAAGAAGCCACATGCGAGCCGGTGACGATGACCTTGCGGAAGAACGTCCCCTCCTTCGCCAGCGGCGCCACGCTGTGACGAAACATGTTCATGCCGCTGTTCGAGTCCGAGGTGTTCACAGCGGCGACTCGTCCTGCACACTCGGCTAACGTCGATGGCCCCTGCGCGGCATTGACGACCAGCGCGCTGCTGTAGTTGGGTCCGCTGCAACCCGGCGCATCGTAGTGAGGCGTCGCGAGCAGCGTGACTTGATCCGCCAACTTGGTGAGCAACGGATAGCCGCAAGTTTGTGACAAGAACAGGTTGGGATAGGTCCAGTGGGCTTCAAGACCAGAGTGCAGGCTCTCTGGCGCCAGCACCGTCACGTCCTCCCGCCAGCCGCGGCGTCGCTGCTCGTCGATCAAGATTCTGAGTATGGCGTTCGAGTCGCGTACCAACTCTGGACTGAGCGCATACATCGGAAGTGCAGCGACCCAACTCACACGCGAGATTCCTGCTCTAGCGAAGTCGCGGGCGCGAGCTCATGCACTGGGTGTTCGACCGACGAGAAAGCGTGCCGCCGCAACCAGTCGCTATAGCCAGCGATACAGTAACCGCCACTGCGTTCGTCGTAGCGAGCACGTTCTTCGAGGTACAGCTTCCGCAAACCGTACCAAGGCACGTGCGGCAGATCGTGATGGACCAAGTGATAATTGTTGTTGAGGAACAGCAGCCGCCAGAACCAGCCAGCGTCGTTCAGCACCGAGCGCTGCTCGGGCCGCTCGGCTGGCCGATGCTCATGAAACGAACGCACCAGGGTCAACGCGAGCGCCGGATAGGCAACGTTCAAGACAT
>NZ_JAEUPY010000595.1 GCF_016790065.1 Steroidobacter sp. | reverse complement strand
CCACTCGCAAAGTTCAATGGTCGGTGGCGGCGGCAGTGGTGTTGAGTCTCGGCGTCATCGCGACGGTCATGCTGGCGATGGGAACGCCAGCGCGGGTCAACGCCGTGCTGGCCTCGTTTGGTATTGCGACGAATGGCCGTTATTCCACCGATATCGGCGAGCGCCTGGCTGTGAATCTCAAAGACGGCTCGCAGGTCACGCTCAACACCAACTCGTCATTGCAAGTGGAGTACACGCCGACCGAGCGACACATCGTGCTCACGCAAGGGCAGGCGCTGTTTGAAGTAGCCAAGGACAAGTCCCGGCCGTTTGTCGTTGACGCGGGCGGTCGACGATTCGTCGCGGTAGGCACAGCGTTTGATGTGCGTGTGGATGGCTTGCAAGTGCAGGTGACCATGATCGAAGGCGTGGTGCGGGTCGAGCGTGAGCCGGGCCAGGTACACCTGGTGGCACCAACCATTGCCACCATCACGGCCGGTGAACAGCTCACGGCCAACAATGATTCGCTGGATCGGGTTCGAGCGGCGGATGCTGAGCGCGAGACTAGTTGGCGCCGCGGTCAGGTGTTCTTCGACAACACGCGCTTGAACGATGCCGTCGCTGAGATGAATCGCTACAGCGAGACCCCGATACAGTTGGTCGATGCGAACCTCGCTGAGCTACGCATCAGCGGCGCGTTTTCCACAGCTCGCCCGGCGGTATTCGTCGAGGCGCTGACCAGTTACTTTCCCATCGACGCACGCACGGATGAAGCGGCGGTGTTGCTCACTGCACGCCAGTGAACAGTTTCACGCGTTCGGCTTTTTCTGCGACGCGCGTCCTACTCCCCACAACGCGTCCACATCAAAGGCGCGGACATGGGGAGCAATCGATGATCAATATTCGTTCGTTGGCGCTGCGTGCAGCAGTCACCGCAGCGTGTTCATTGTGGCTCGGCATCGGTGCCGTGCACGCGCAGGAAGAAAAAGCGAAACAGTTCGACATCGACGCGCAGAGTCTGAGCACGGCGCTGAGCGAGTTCGCGCGACAGAGTCAGCAAGAGATCTTGTTCACTCCCGATCTAGTTACCAAGAAGCAGACCGGCGGCGTGCGCGGTGTGCTCAGCCCCATCGATGCGCTCACGGCCATTCTCAAAGACACGGGCCTGACGTTTTCCATGACGCCGCAAGGCGCGATCCTGGTTCAGCCACAGAAAAGCACCAATAACAGTGGCGCTGGCTCGCGCATCCGTGTGGCGCAGGCTAGTGAGCCGTCGCAAGACTCTGAATCTCCCGATTCGAAAGCCAAAGAGACGTCCGATGAACCGTCGCGTGAGGTGCTGAGAGTTCCCGAAGTGTTGGTGATGGGCTCGCGCATGCTCAACACGGACATCAAGCGGACGGTGGACGATCCGCAGCCGTACGTGATTTTCACTCGCCAGGCCATCGAACAGTCCGGCGCGGTGGACGTGAACGGTTTTCTGAAGAACCGACTGACCATGAATACCACCGGCGGTGATGCCGGCCAGATGGGGCATGTGGCGGGACAGATCAGCACCGTGAATTTGCGCGGCCTGGGTTCGAATCAAACATTGATTTTGATCGACGGCCGGCGCGCCGCCCGAACCACCACCGGCTTTTCACCGGGCCAGGTCGACTTGAACACTATTCCGCTCGCGGCCATCGAGCGTATCGAAGTATTGCCAACCACCGCTTCGGCGATTTACGGCGGCGCTGCGACCGGCGGCGTGGTGAACGTCATTCTGCGTCGTGACTACCAAGGCTTCGAGACTTCGATCACCTACGACAATTCGTTTGAGAGCGACGCGTCGAACCGTCGCATCGACTTCGCCGGTGGCCTGAACTTTTTCGAGGGCCGCACCAACGTGCTACTGGCGGGCAGCTTCTCCGATGCCAATCATTTGCAGGTGAAGGAGCGCGATTTTCTGACCGAAGGCCGGCGCAAGTTGCTGACCAACAATCCCAGCTTCTACGACACCATCCCCATACCGATGGCTGGCGCCACCGCGAACATCGTCAGCACCAATGGCCAACCGTTGGTACTGGACGACGGCACACCCCTCGGTGCTGTCTACACCTCGGCGCCAGCGAACTACGCTGGTGTCGCGTCGGATGGTGGCGCAGCGTTGGTCGCGAACGCTGGTCAGTACAACATGGGCTTCAACAAAGCCGCGTCGTATGGCATGGCCGCGGGCAACGCCAGCTTGGTGCCGGCGGCGCGCATTCAAATGATGAGCGGCAGCGTCCGCCACGAGTTCACGCCGAAGTTGAATGCCTTTCTCGAAGCGTCGCACTCGGAAAACATCAGCCACAGCCACAGCTCCGGTCTGATCTACGGCACCGTGCCGGCCAATGCGGCGACCAATCCGTTTCAACAAGCCATCACCATCGTGCCGTCGACCGATCAGGCCAACGGCTTGATTGAGAGCAAGAGCGCGTATGAGCGCTTCGGCGCCGGCCTGATCTATCAATTGCCGGGGCAGTGGACGGTATCGGCGGACTATACGTTCACCGAAGCGCAGATTTCCTATCGTGATGCACCCTACGTTCTGCCCACGCTGGCGGCGGCGCTGACTGCCGGCACTTTGGATCTCACTCGGGATCTCGATGCTGAAGGGGTGGATCTATCCATGTATCTGGGCGGGCCGTCGCCGGTGGGCACGCCCATCAAGTCGACGACCAAGAATCCAGCGTTGCGGCTGAGCGGCCCCATCGGCAGTTTGTGGGGCGGCGCGCCGCAGTTGTCGCTGCTGCTCGAACAGCAGGATGTTAACTATGGCACCGGCCGACAGATCACGCGTGGCGGCACACGAGCGGCGTTCTTCCCGGAACGTACTCAGAAGATCGACAGCGCCTATGTGGAATTGCGCGTGCCTCTGGTCTCGGCTGCGAACGATGTGCCGTGG
>NZ_JAEUPY010000558.1 GCF_016790065.1 Steroidobacter sp. | reverse complement strand
TTCCCATGCTCGCTTACAGCATCACTTCCGACAGCCACTCGCTCTCCAAGCTCACTGACTTCGCCAACTTTCAGTTGCGCCCCATGCTGTCGGCGGTTGCTGGCGTCGCCAATGTCAGTGTGATCGGCGGCGCGCAGGAAGAATTCCATGTCGATGTCGATCCGCTGAAGCTGCATCACTTCGGGATTCCCTTGCAAGACGTGGTGAAGGCCGTGAGTGCCGCCAATGTGATCAGCGCAGTCGGTCGGCTGGAGGACCACTACAAACTGTTTCTGGTCATCGGTAACACGCAGTTGCAGGACGAGCAGAGCATCGCAGACGTTGCCATCAAGTCGGTCGGCAATGCGGTGGTGCGCGTGCGCGATGTGGGAACGGTGTCACGCTCGACGGAACCGAACTGGACCAGTGTCAACGCCGACGGTCATGAAGCCGTGCTGCTGAACATCTATCAACAGCCCGACGGTAACACCGTGCAGATCGCCGACTCGATCAAACAACTGCTCGACGACTATCACTCCCAGCTGCCTCCGGGCGTGTCGATTGCCAACTGGTACGATCAGTCGGACCTGATTCACAGCTCCGCTGGCAGCGTTCGAGATGCAATCGTGATCGGCGTGATTCTGGCCGGCGCGGTGTTGTTTTTGTTCCTGCGCAACGCGCGCATCATGCTGGTGACATTGGTGATCGTGCCGTGCGTGATCGCGATCTCCGTGCTGTTCATGAGTTTGTGTGGCATGACGTTCAACATCATGACCTTGGGCGGCATCGCCGCCGCCGTCGGCCTGATCATCGACGACATCATCGTAATGCTGGAGCACCTGTTCCGCCGCATCGAAGAATCCGGCAGCGCCGAGCTACGCACGCGTATCGATGCAGCGACGCGCGAATTCGCACGTCCGTTAATGTCATCTAGCGCGGCAACCCTGGTGATCTTCGCCCCGCTCGCCTTCCTGAGCGGCATCACCGGCGCCTTCTTCAAAGCCTTGTCATTGACGATGGTGATCGGCCTGTGCGTGTCCTTCGCCGCCAGCATGTTCATCGTGCCGCTGATCTCGGAGAAATTGCTGAAAGGCAGCGCCGTACAGCAACGCCACAACGGCGGCTTGGGCGCTCGTTACGACAAGATTCTATCGGCGGCGCTGGCCCGCCCGAAATTGGTGCTGCTCGGCGTGCTGCCATTGTTGATCCTAGGCGGACTCGCCTACACCAGCACCGGCTCGGGCTTCATGCCCGCAGTGGACGAAGGTGGCTTCGTGCTCGACTTCCGCTCACCGCCGGGCACGTCGCTCACTGAGAGCCAGCGCTTACTCGCTCAGGTGGAGCAGATTCTGCGCAACGATCCGAACGTGGATACCTACTCCCGCCGCGCCGGCATTCAATTGGGTGGCGGCATCACCGAAGCGTTCGAGGGTGACTACTTCGTTCGGCTCAAAGCCTCGGGCCGCGAGCCAATCGAGGACGTGATGGACCACATCCGTACTCAGCTGACCGCAACCGTGCCCGGGCTGGAGATCGAGCTGCTGCAATTGATGGAGGATTTGATCGGCGACCTGACGTCGGTACCGCAACCCATCGAGATCAAGCTGTACTCCGACGACGCGACCGCCCTCACCCACACGGCAAAGTCCGTGGCAGCGGCCATCGCGAAGATCGACGGCGTCGTCGATATCAACAACGGTATCAATCCCGCCGGCGATGCCATCGAAGTGAATGTCGACCGTGCCGCAGCTGCATTCCTCGGGCTGGACGCAGACTCGGTGACGAAAGCACTCAGCGATGCCCTCGCCGGCTCGGTGGCCACCCAGATTCCGACCGGACCGAAGATGGTTGGCGTCCGTGTCTGGCTACCCGCCGAGGATCGCAGCAGAGAACAGCAACTCGCCAAGCTGCCACTGTCCGCGCCCGATGGAAGCATCGTCACGCTGGATCGCGTCGCCTCGCTGCAAACCGTCAGCGGCCAGCCGCAGATTGCTCGTGAGAACCTCAAACGCATGAATGCAGTCACTGCGCGCATCAGCGGTCGTGACCTCGGCTCGACCATCGCCGACCTGCAACAGACATTGAAGCAGCCGGGCTTGCTGCCGCCCGGCATGTATTACCGCTTGGGTGGTCTCTATCAGCAACAGCAAATTGCATTTCGCGGGCTGATGATCGTGCTGCTCGCCGCCATCGCGCTGGTGTATCTGCTGCTGGTGTTCGTGTTCGAGAGCTTCCTGACGGCGGCAGTGATTCTGGCCATGCCATTGCTGTCGCTGCCGGCGGTGTTTCTCGGGCTGTGGGCGACCGGCATCGAGCTAAACATCTCGGCGATGATGGGACTGACCATGATCGTCGGGTTGGTCACCGAGATTGCGATCTTTTACTTCTGTGAGTACCAATCGTTGCCGGAGGACCTGCCGATACCGCAGAGACTGCTGCTGACCGGTCACAATCGAGCGCGCCCCATCGTCATGTCGGCGCTGGCGGCGATCTTGACGCTGCTGCCCCTGGCGCTGGCGCTTGGGGCAGGTACAGC
This sequence comes from Steroidobacter sp., assembly GCF_016790065.1. Taxonomy (GTDB): domain Bacteria; phylum Pseudomonadota; class Gammaproteobacteria; order Steroidobacterales; family Steroidobacteraceae; genus Steroidobacter. Next base: position 15,949 of record NZ_JAEUPY010000558.1, on the reverse strand, counting down.
CATGCAACAACCCCTGGCAGCCGCAATCATCGCCGGTCTGATTGCAGCGGTGCCGCTGGTGCTAGTGGTGATGCCGGTGTTGTTCGCGGTTACCGTGTCGGCTCGCAAGCACCCAATCGCCCACCAATGAAACGCAGCGGCTGGATATCGCGGACGAAAAAGACAGCGTCGAAAGACCGCACCGGCCTAAGCGGACTGTAGCCGGGCCGGATGTTTACATTTCTCACCGGTCGTTCCTGGTCGAGCCATTGCGCTACCGGTGCGGGAGCATCGCCCAGCTTCAGAAAGAAGCGTGGCATTTCGGCCCTAGCCAGCTCTGCATCGAAACTATCAGCGCGCGCCGGCTCCAAACGACGCTCGCAGTTGTCGAACCCTTCGAGGTCCAGCCAGTTTCTGGTGACGCCGGCAAAGTGTGAAGTGCCGATGACGACCATCCGCTTCCCCAACAACTCATCGGCATGTTCACCGAGCGAGCTGTGCAACGGGTGGTCCGGCGGAGCGAACTTGCGCCAGCGCGTGACATGCATGTTGTGCATGAAGACGAAAATTCGCCCTGCCGGCCCCTCGCGCTCCAGCGCCCAACGTAGATTATCGAACGAGGCGATGTCGCGCCCTCCGCCACCGATGCGCAGGCTCGCAGCCACTTGCCTTGCCGCAATCGCAGCTCGGTAGGCACGGTGATACTCCAATGGCGACGAACGCTGGATCCAGTGAACGTGCCATTGCTCGAACGCAGTCACCAGATCGCCAATATCCGCAACCATGTCGTTGCGTAGCCTGGCTGACAGTTTCTGGTATTCAGGTTGTGCGAAGCCGTGTTTCCAAGCATTCACTCGACGACCCAAGCCATCGGCGGCAACGCTATCCACCTTGCGAACGTACTCGAGCGCGTACGTCAACGTATGCCGCGCATCCTGATCAAGGTTGCCAGCAGCTTCGAGACCGTAGAAGCGTACTTTTCGTTTCGTGCTCGGACGGTCGTTGTACTCGCGCAGCCAGTCGATCAACTCGCGATTCTCAGCGAATGAAGCATAGGACCACGACAGCACCGCATTGGCGTGCTCCTCCGCTCGACCGATCTCAGCGTTGACGTATCTATCGACCTCTATCGCGCGAACAAAGTCGGTCTCGGCGGCAAACGCGGTATAACCCAGTTCTTCAACCAAGTATCGGAACACACGGTTACGCAGGATCAAGAACTCATGCGCGTTGTGGTTCGCTTCACCAAAGCTGACCACGCTCGCGTCGCCTACGACATCTCTGAGCGAGCTGAAGTACTCGTTGCTGTCCAGCGACTCGAACGGCACGGCCTGCGTTCGAACCCAGGCAGCGACTGCGGCGTCATCAGCTAAACAGGGCGCCGTGCAAGCCCACAGCAACATCAATAAGACATAGCCACGCATACTTAGCCCGCCAACTCACCTGCGCTCGAACGTCACGCCTTGCACTCGACCGAACTGCGCGTTGAGCACGAATTTTCGCACCTCACCGCCAGCACTGCGTTCGAAGCGCAGAATCACGGCCTGTTCAGTGTCCGCAAACTCATCGACGATGGTGGGCCTGAAAACGTAAACCGTTGCCAGTTCCTGGTCAGCACCCGGCACGTGCGCAGTCAGTGCGCCATCACGGACTTCGACGACGTAAGTCGAGTTCAACTCATCGCTGAAGTAACGCCCTGCGTAAGTAGACAATTGCTGAGGCGTGGGCTGTGCGATTTCGATGCGATCGAATATGCCGCTGCCATAGAGATCTCGGCCGCGCTGATAAAAGCGAACTGCGGGCGACTGTTGCGTCGGTTCGAACTCGATCTCGATGTTACCTTCGGCACGGAACGAGGCACCCGACATCGGTTCAAATCGCCGCTCCACCGCATCACCGCTGACACGTAGCGCGCCGGCTTCGACAGCCACAAACATCGGCAGGCCGAGAGTCTGCTCGCGGTAAGTCCCCACCAAGCGATTGAGGTCGGCATCGGAAATCGATGCTGGCGCACTATTGACCAGGCTTGGAACCGGCGCCGGCAGAACCGCATCGGCTACCGCCAGCGCCACTGGTGCGGCATAGCTACCGTTGTTACAGAACGCTGCCACCGTAAGCGCGAGTTCAGGGAAGATCATGACCTCGGCCTTGAAGCCCCAGCCCGATCCTGCATGACTCCACGTCTGCACGCCTCGGTAGGCATGCGGTCGCAAACCGAAAGCGTATGGCACCCGGCTGCCATCAGTGAGTGTCCCGGTCTCGCGCAGTCGACGCGTCAGCGCGACGCCACCCGCCAGTCGACTGCGATCGGCAAATAGATTCGTCGCCCAGGCCGCGTAATCATCGAGCGTGGTGACGACACCTTGTGTTCCGATACGAGCCGCAGTCTCAGGCATATCCTTTTCGCGCCAGCCGCCCTCGCCTGCAACGTAGGCAGTCACCAGCCGCGGATCTTGGCCGGGGCGATCACGGTAGTAGCTGTTACGCATGCCCAGCGGCGCGAAGATCTTCTTGCGTGCGTATTCCCTCAAGCTCTGGCGAGTCGCTCGCTCCACAACCTCCGCCAGCAACACATAGCCTGCATTGCTGTACAGGAAGCGCGTGCCAGGCTCGAAGTTCAATGCGCGCTGGCGTGCCAGCATGCGAAGAATGTCGATGCGCTCGCCAGGATCGTGGCCGGCGACGCGCATCAACGTCCAATCGTCCCGCAAGCCGCTGGTGTGATGAATCAGATGCAGCAGCGTGATTTTGGAACCGTAGTCCGGCAACTCCGGCAGATACTTCCGCACATCGTCCTGCAGCGATAGAAATCCTTCCTGCTCAGCAATCGCCACCGCGGCAGCCGTGAACTGCTTCGACACCGAGGCGACTCCGAAGGCGGATCGTGCATCGATGCGCGATCCGCCTTCCAGGTTGGCAAGCCCGAAAGCGTGCTTGAAGATCGGTCGCCCGTCTCGATAAGCACCCGTCGCACAACCAGGCGCGTCGGCCCGATCGAACTTCGAGAGCGCCTGTCGCGCACGCATCTCAACATCACGATCCGCCGTTGAGTTGCTGGCACCGACGGACGCCGCTGTGAGCACTCCACAGACCAAGCCGATCCAAACTCGAGTCGGCATCATTCCAATCCGGCAAAGCGGTAACGCAGCGTCAACAACACACGACGCGAATTGTCGAACGACACCAGCCCCAGGCCGTTGGCGAGCAAGATACGCTCATCCAGAATGTTCTCGAAATTTAGCTGCGCCCGAGCCGCGCCGAAATCGTAGGCCACGAACGCATCGAGTTTCAGATGCGAGTCGAGCGACCAATTCGGATTGGGCACGCGCGCCGGTCGCGAGCTTGCATATGACGCGTTACCGCCGATGCTCACTGCGCTCAATGCACCAGAAAGTTCGTAACTGGTATTGAGATTCGCGGTCCACGGCGAGACGCCGGCCAAGCCGTCGCCGACACGACCGTTGGCCACGTTGAGCGACTTGGTGACTTCAGCATCCACGTACGCTACGCCCGCGCGCAGGCGCCAGCCCGGACGCAACGTTCCGTCCATCTCCAACTCGAAACCGCGGCTGCGCGCTTCGCCGGAATTCACGGAGAACCGGATGTCGCTGGGATCGATGGTGAGCACGTTGGACTTGGTGATTTCGAACGCCGCCGCAGTCAGCGCCATGCGACCGTCGAGAATCTCCTGCTTCACGCCGGCCTCGAATGCCTCGCCCACTTCCGGTTCGAACTGATTGCCGAAACGATCGCCGCGGCCGGCGTTGGGCAGGAACGACTTGCCCCAGCTCAAGTACAGCGTGGTGGCCGATACCGGACGCCAGATCAACCCGGCGCGTGGCGTGGTCTTGCGATCGTGTTGGGTTCTGCCAGCAAGGGTGCGGTCCGCGTCCAAGTACGAGCGTGTCGTGATGCTGTCGCGGCGCATGCCGACCAGCAACTTCCAATGCTCGCCGAGCGAGATCAGGTCTTGGCCATAAACCGCCTGGTAGTCGGACGAGGATGCGCCTTGGAAACTGAAATCCTCCGCAGGCAGCAACGGCCCGGCGCTGTACACCGGATTGCGATAGTCGATGGGTCCAATGTCGCCATCCATTGCGTAGTAGTTGAAGAATGCGTCGACCGAGTCGTAACTCACCAACAGATCGTGCAGCAATGGCCCGCTGGCGAAGTGCCCACTGAGCTGTGCCGACAGCGTTTCGTCGCGGCGCTGATTGCGATCCGCGCCTGGATAATTCGTGTAGTAACGGTTGACCGTGGTGGCACCCGGCGAGGTCAGTCCGAGAATGCCGATCTCCGGAGCGTTGTCGGCCTCATGCTTGTATGTGAAGCCGCTGGCTCGCAAGGCCCAGTCCGGAGCGAAGCGCCACTCCACCTGCGCACGAAACTTTTGAATCTCCATCTCGGTGTTCGGCAGCCACGGCTCCGAGAGATTGCGAGTTACTGGTAGATTTTCGATCAATTCCCGCGTCGTGCCGGCGAAGCGATCGATGGTGTAGCTGAAACGATCATGGACATAGTCGAGGTTGACGGTGATGTCGTCCGTAGCCCGCAGCTCCAACGACGGCGCCACCAAGCGACGTTTGTTGGTCACGAAATCCCGGAAGCTGTCGGAATCCTCGACGGCTGCATTCAAGCGCACCAGCAGACGATCGCTGACGAGCGGGCCGGTCACATCGAAAGTGCCGCGAAGTGTGCCATCACGACCGTCGCCGACATTCAGCTCTGCGCCCAGACCGAATCGATCCAGAGGCCGCTTGGTCGTGACATTCACGATACCGCCAGGATTGCCCTGGCCATAGAGCACCGACGCCGGCCCGCGTAATACTTCGACGCGATCGACGGTGGAGAAATCGATCACGCTGGAACTGCTGCCGCTGATCACGCCGGCGTTGTAGCCGTCGACCAGGATGGCGCTGCCACGAAAGCCGCGGATGAAGAATCCCAGACTGACGCCACCTGTGTATGGCGACACCGGCTGTACACCCACGGTCGTATAACTCACATCCTCGATGCGAGTGATGAGCAATTCATCGATCACTGCGCGGGGAATGAGAGTGATGGCCTGAGGCAGATCACGCACTTCGACATTGAGCTTGGTGGCCACAGTGCGTTGTCGCAAGCCGGTGACGACGATCTCTTGTAGCGTTTCGTCGGCGGCGGGCTTGATGTCTTGCGACGGACTGGCAGCCTCCTCGCGCGCTTCGCCAGCCTGAGACATTCGCAACGGCGCGGCATGCGCGATCGGCATCGCACCGGAATTATCATCGCCGCTGACGCGCCCCGCGCCCGCCTGCGCTACATCGACGACAAGAATGCCGCCGTCCCCTACCTGCACGGTGAGACCCGTGCCACGAAGCAATACCTGAATGGCTTCTGCCGGTTCGTGTTGCCCGGTCAATTCGTTGCTTTGCAGGCCGCTGACCCGCTCGAATGCAAACAGGATCTGCCGCTTCGATTGTCGGGCGAACTCAGTGAGTGCTGCCGCGGCGTCTTGCGCAGGAATATCGAAGCCGATGGGTTCAGCCAGGGCGACTGCAGGGGCGATGCCGGCAACCGTGGCTGCCAACCCCGCGCTACCCAACAACACCCGCATGGCCTGACGAATAGACAACTGCATTGCGCTTCCCCGTGACTTGATGATGACGGGCGCGTTGCGCCCATTTCTTGTGTCACGAGTTAGACGTGCGACCTGGCGCCTTCCGTGAGGCGCTCAGCAAAATTATTTTGCTCGCACTGACCGACGCAGTTGGATGCGGTCGCCGGCCACGACGGCGTCGATGCCAAAGTTGCTGTTCAACACAGCGATGAAGCCATCCAGGTTGCGGGCGTTGAAGTAGCCACCGATTTTCAGGGATGCCACGTCCGGATCGTCGATCTCGAGCTGGCGCACGTTGTATCGATTCATCTCGAGGATCGCTTCCTGCAGCGGCTCGCCGGCGAACACCAGCATGCCGTCCTTCCACGCCAGCTCTCGTTTGATCTCCGCGGCCGCGACCCGTCGTACCGCCACCTCGCCGCCGTGGACGATCGAACCTCCTTCACCCGCCGTAATCAGCGGCGTCTCCGCGGTCGCACCGGTCGGCGTCAGGGTAACCTTGCCCTCCGTCACCAGCACTTCGAGATCCTGGTCACCCAGCCTGTGCACATTGAACTGCGTGCCCACCGCACGCACCGCCGCTCCACCAGCGCTGACCACGAACGGACGTGCCGAATCCGGCGCGACCGTGAAATGCGCTTCGCCTCGCACCAACTCCACTGACCGCAGCTCGTCGCCAAGCGCGACTCGAATCTCGCTGTTGGTATTGAGTTCTACGATAGAGCCGTCCGCCAGGACCACCCTTTCGAACGCGCCGATTCCTGTTACATGACGCTCGGCTCGGTCGCTCCACGGAGCGAGCATGATCACTCCGATGGCGAGCACGACACTGGCGGCCAACGCGATAGCGCGTCCCGACCAGTCTCGCTTTGACGCACTGACGGCGGCACGCTCCTGCGACGTCTGGAGTGGAGCGACCGCGGAATGAGTCTGCTGAGTGGCAGCCGAAAGGCGCAGCGACTCGAGCCCATCGAGCCGTCCCCACACCGCTTGCAGTCGCGAGAACTCTGCGTCATGACGCGGATCAGCCGCTCGCCACGCACGAATGGCCTCGATCAACTCGGGACTGGGCTGTGCCGCATCCAAGCGTGCCAGCCATATGCTCGCTTGTTGCTCGATCTCGCTGGTCGACATGCTGGGGTCCTCGCGAGCGGCTCAGGGCTTGCGTTGGCCTGGCTTGGGAGTTGCCGACTGTTCCGTCAGCGCCACGATTTTCGCCGCACACAATCGCATGCCGGTCGCGATGTGAGTTTCCACGGTGTTCTCGCTGATCTGCAGGCGCTCAGCGATCTCCCGTTGCGACAGCCCAAAGACTTTGCGTAAGGTCAGAACCTCGCGACAGCGCTCCGGCAAACTGTCGAGCGCGTGCGACAGCAATGCAACTTCCTGTCGCGCATAGATCTCATCGTACGCGCTCGGCCGTCCATCGATGGCCCCCGGCTCTTCGATATCGGCAATGACCTCGAGCGAGACCAGCTTGGGCTTTCGCAACCGGTCGAGCGCAATGTTGCGCGCGACCTTGAAGAGGAAGGCTCGCGTCGAACGAATGCTGGTGCGCTCTTTGTCCGAAAGCGTCAGCAGGCGCGCGTAGGTTTCCTGATGAGCGTCCGCCACATCCGAGGCGTGCTCCAGGAGCCGCCCCAGGAACCGACGCAGCGCACTGTCATGCGGCAGCACCTCGCGGGTGAACCACATCTGCCGGTCCACCTCGTTAGACAGCTTCTCGACGGTCGCGGTACTCATGCGCCGTTTTTTATATCATGGCGGTGATGATAAATTCAACAAGCGCCCGCGACCGATTTCAGCAGGTATGCTTCGCCCATGAGCACCAACAGCACCGACTCACCTGCCAGCGAAGTCACTGCGGATCAGTTACAGGCCGCGCTGGAGCAAGCAGTCCGCGACGGAATGCCCGGGATTGCGGCTGCCATCGCCACGCATCGAGGCTTGTTGTGGAGTTCGACGGCGGGCTGGGCCGACATCCATCGACAACATGAGTTGCAGCACCGCCACGTCTTCGGCGCCGGCAGCATCACCAAGGTGCTGGTGGCGAGCGTCGTTCTACAGTTGGCACAGCAAGAGCGCGGGCTGTTGCAGCGTTCGGTGTTGGACGTGCTTGGCCCTGGCGTGACTGATGGCATCGCGAATGTCGGCCTGGCCACGATTGAACAACTGCTTCGTCACACCAGCGGCATTCCCAGCTGGGAAGACGATCCGCGATGGATCCGCGAAGGCCGCGGCATGGATCTCGATACCACACGCCGTTGGGGTAAGACCGACACGCTCGATTACATTCGCGGGCATGCAGCTTTGTTCGAGCCGGGTGTACGGCACAGCTACTCGAACACCAACCATACGCTGCTCGGCTTGGTGATCGAAAAACTCACCGGCGCGACTGCCGAGGCCCAGATCCGCCTCCGCCTGCTCGATCCGTTGGCCATGAGCGGCTCTTATATGGAAGGCTTCGAGCGCGGTGATGAGAGTCGCGTCCCACGTCGCTATCACCACGCGACTCCGGAATTCATCCAGGCGGCGGGACTTCATGAACAGTTCCATCGGGTCGGCGAGCGCTTCATCGACGTGAGCGCATCCAACCTTTCAGTGGAATGGACGGCGGGCGGCTTGATCTCCACACCAGCGGACTTGACGACGTTCGGACTCGCCCTGCGCGCCGGCCGAATACTGTCCGAAGCCGGCATGCTGAAGCTGACGCAATGGACACCCACCGGCGAAGGCAGCGACGTGGGATGCGGCGTGTTCCGCTATCCGCACGTCGCCGGTCCACTCATCGGCCACACCGGCAATGTGCTCGGCTTCAGCAGCTGCATGTTTTGGGACACGCACAGCGAAGCGGTATTCGCCGTGTGCACCAACGTCGGCTCGATGCACGCAGGCGACGGTGTCCCCAATGCGGGATCGATCGCCTTGCGTTCGCCGTTTACGACCCTCGCCTTACGTTTCGCTCGCCAGGCGATTGCGATTCACGCTTGATCGCCGCATCGGTGGACGGCTACTGGGTCAGCACGCGAGCCACCCGGAAGCCGACGTCGTCGATCAAAATCGTGTCTCGCACCCAGGCGCGACTCGCACTCCGCTGCTCCGGTGCTGCGTAGGTGAAGGAGCCGCCACGAATCACCCGACGCGTGCACCCCGCTACATCGTGCGGCCGGCCATCGCTGGCGGCGCTCACGTAACTATCCTCGTAACAGTCTTGGATCCACTCCCAGGCGTTGCCGGACATATCGAAGATGTTCCAACGATTACCCAAGAACGATCCGGCTGGAGCACTAAAGATATGCTGATCGTCGCACTCGACGGTGCTCCATTCAGGATAGGTCCGCCGTACCGCTGCATCGGCAGCATTGGCATGACGACAGATACTCCCGGCGTCCTCGCCCCAAGCATAAGACGTCGCCGAGCCGGCACGCGCTGCATATTCCCACTCCGCCTCGCTCAGTAGTCGGTAACTGGCGCCGGTCTTGCGCGACAGCCATGCGGCATACGCCTGAGCTTCGTGCCACCCGACGCAGACCACAGGATCGCGGTCGGTCTGCTCGAAACTCGGCGACTGCCAACTGCCCTGCCGATCGCGAGCGGATGTGCCTCCCAACTCGCGATGGGTCCAACAGTCGCCTAACGTGGGCGCGCCGGTGTCCTGCACGTACGCCGCGTACTGCGCACGTGTCACTTCGAAGCGGCCGACAGCCACGCGCTCAATCGACACATTGTGGACCGGCAGTTCATTCTTCTTACCATTGCCGCCACGATCACCCATGGCAAAGGATCCCGCCGGAATGACCACCATCTGCGGACAGTCCGCGCACTCCTGAAATACGTCGCCCGATTTAGGCGCTGCCGACGGCTTACTTCCTACTGCCTTACTATGCACAGATGAGTCGGCACCGCGCGAATCCTCGATCACTGGCAGGATCAAGCGCGAGCGCAAGTCGGGCGTGTGATGGACCTGGTTATGCGCAACCACCCAGCTCACCTGCTCGGAATTATTACCTCCCAGGTTGAGATTGCGCTCGAAGCGCGGAAAGTTACTGCTGGAGATTTCCAGACGAATGGCATGTCCGGGCAGAAACACATTGCTGGTCGGCCCCAACGGAATGTTGAGCTCATAGGTCTCACGCGACTTCATCCAGACTTCCCGTTCCATGCCAGTCCGATAGCGCGTGCGCAGGATGCCTTCGAGAATGTTGAAAGCTCGACCGTCGGGGTAAACGTCGACCAGCTTGGCCGTGAAGTCCGTGTCGACAACGTCCGAAGACACGTGCAGAACGACGCGTACATCGCCCGTCACCTGCAATGGACGCGTCAATATCGGCGTGGTGTACACGAGCACGTCGGCACGAATTTCCACCGGACGCTGATCGAGCGCACCCGCTACCGGTTCGGCGGTACCCGTGCAGCACAGTGGGCCGCCGCGCGACGGCACCGGGTCGGCAGGATCGTAAGTGAAGCGGTCATTGGCCGCGCTTGACGCCGGTGCCGGTGTTGCCAGCAAGCGGCCGTCGCCACGCGAGCTGTTGGCATTGCCATCGCTGCTCAAGAACAGATTCTTCTCGACAGCGTTGCTCGGTGGCCACGCCGAAGCAGTTTGCCAGCGATTGGTGCCCATCGAGTAATAACGAATGCGCGGCCATTGTTTGATGGCGGCTCGGGCCTTGGCATCGCCCTTCAACCACGCATCGAACCAGGTCAGGAAAATATCGCGATACGCAAAGCGCGTGTCGCCGACTGGGCGATCGCCAACCGTCGCCTGCTCCTTCGCGTCTCGTGCGGATGCGCAATGATTGTGCGGACTGAGGATGACGTATTGATTGTCGCGCGCCAGTTGCGACACCGAATGTTGACGAAAGTGATTGAACTCCACCAACGTCATGTCGGTGCCGAAGTCGTACCAGGAATTCACGAACAGCGCCGGCACGTCCGACGTATAGCTGTCGGTCATGTGGGGCAACGCCTGCCAGTAGGGATCGCTCGGCGGACGACTGACATGATCTTCAAAGTCGGTGTTCGGCATGCCCTGCGCCGACAGCGCTTCTTTCATCGGCAAGTGATACCAGGCCTTGGCGAAATCGATGGAAGGCGTCCGGCGGACCCCATCCCACAACGCAGCGGTGGCGTTGAACTGATCGCGCGGCAAGTCCGGCGACAAACGCGGCATGACCTTCTCGCCGTAATCGGCAAACCAGCCCACGCTGCCCACCCACTCCACCACACCGCCGACGCGAGTGGAGAAGTCACGATAGTGACCGCCCAATGAACCTACGCCGCCGCCGGACGCCTGCGGCACCAGGGCTTTGAGCGCGGGATGTTTGTTCTTCGCCAGATAGATCTGTTCGTTACCTTCGTACGAGCAGCCGTAAGCGCCGACGTTACCGTTCGACCACGACTGCTTGCTCAACCAGTCGACCGTGTCATAGCCATCCTCTGCATCGCCCATCGCCACGGTGTAGACGCCTTCAGAGTTGAAGCGTCCCCGCACATCCTGCACAGCCACTGCGTAGCCATGCTCGACGAAGAACCGAATCGTCGAGCTCGGCTGACTGTGCTCTTTGAAGTAACGCTGATCCTTACCGTAGGGCGTGCGTATCAGGATCACTGGTACGCGCGCTGCTCCCGACGACGCCGGCAAGTAAAGATCGGTTGCGAGCCGTGCTCGATCCTGCATCGTGATGAACACGTTGCGCTCGACTCGGATGGCATCCGTAGCTGGTTCGGCAGTCCCCCTCGCACAGATTAGACTCGCAACGGCGGCGAACAAGACGCGTGGAACAGTCATTGACATCTTGCTCACCACCGATACTTCACGCTGGCTGTGATGGTGCGCTCCACGCCGGGGTAGTAACCACCGGTGCGCGATGCCGATGCAAAGTACTGCTTGTCGAACAGATTCGCCGAGTTCAACGCGAATCGCCAAGTCGCCGTGTCGTAGTAGATAGCCGCATCGACCAGCGTATACGAGGGACTCTCGAAACGGTTTTCCCGATCATCGAAGCGCTTGCCGACGTAACGCGCACCGCCGCTCAAGCCGAATCCCTGCAGAACACCCGAGAACACGTAATCGGCCCACAGCGAGACCGTGTGCTTGGGCAATTGCATGGGACGCTTGCCCAGATCGACGTCGTTGCTACGAGTCACCTCGGCATCCAAGTAAGTGTAGGCCGTGGAAAGGGTCCAGCCGTCACCCAATCCGGTGCGCGCCTCCAACTCCAAGCCGCGTGAGCGACGCTCGCCGGCCGTGTAATAGAAACCGAAATTATCGAGGTCCGGCGTAAGGATGTTGTCCTTGGTCAGGTCGAACAACGCTGCGGTGTACAGGCTGCGACCGCTCGCCGGCTGGAACTTCACGCCGACTTCGTACTGCGTGCCGTTCGAAGGCGAGAACGGATTGCCGTTGACGTCGCGGCCACCCTGCGGCAGGAACGATTGCGTGTAGCTCACATAAGGCACCAGGCCGTTGTCGAACTGGTAATTGAGTCCAACGCGATTGGTCAACGCTTCGTCTTGCAAGCCAGTCCGCGATGGCGTGGCGCCCCGATCTACCGTGCTGGACTTGACCCAGTCGTAACGCGAGCCGAGCGCCAGCATCCAGTTGCCGCCAAACTTGATCTGGTCCTGCAGGTAGACGCCGGTCTGTCGATTCTCTTGAGTAGCGTCGAACAGCAGCGCCGTGGCCTTGTCGATGTGTTGCCCGTAGATCGGATTCCACAAGTCGAGGCTGGGCGCGGCGCCGGTGTAAAACTTCAGATCGGCGTCCATGCGGCCGGTATCGATGCCGATCAGCAAGTTGTGCGACATCGTGCCGCTGTCGAACTGCGCATGCAGTTGCGTATCCACGGTGAGCTGATCCAGGCGCTCGTCGGTGGCCACGGCATATCGATAGAGAGTGTGGCCATCGGGATCGAGCCCGGCGCCATACAACTCGTCGACTTCCATATCGACACGCGCGGCACGGAAGTTCTGGCGCAAGGTCCAGACGTCATTGAATCTGTGCTTCAGCTGATAGCCCACTGAACTCTGCACATACTCGTAGCGGATGTGATCGGGTTCGCCGGACAGAATTCCGCTGAAGCTACCGTCCGCAGCCTCGGCGAAAAATGCATAACCGCGTGTGTCGCCGGTGCGCACGTCGGTCAACAAAGTGATCGACGTATCGTCCGAGACCTGCCACAGCAACGACGGCGCAATGAAGCGCTCGCTGCGTGATGGACGATCGCCATTCGGATAGCTCTGCTGCGTATCCGCGTCCAGGCCGACGCCGACCAACCGGTACAACAGCGAGCCGGACTCATTCAACGAACCGCCGATGTCGGCCGCGAGCTGCCGGCGATCGAGATTGCCGACTTGCACCTCGACTTCCGAGCGGGCTGTGGCACTCGGCCGCTTGCTGATGCGATTGACGATGCCGCCGGCATCGCTTTGTCCGAACAGTGCGGACGATGGGCCGCGGATGACTTCGACCTGCTCGATGTTGTAGGGCTCGGTGACGAAGCTGGAGAAATACAGCCCGGTGGCTTGATTCAAGCCGTCGCGGTAATTGCCGGTGTACAGCGCGTCGAAGCCGCGAAGGATGACGTACTCGTAGCCACGGCCTTCATAGCCATAGTTGTCTACCACCACGCCCGGCACGTAACGCAGAGCCTCAGTCATGCTCTGCACGCCGCGCACTTCCAAGTCCTCGCGCGACAGTACGGAGATCGACTGCGGCGCCTCAACGATGGGCGTGTCGATCTTGGTGCCGCTGACCAGCACCTCTTCCAGTTCCTCTGGCACAGCAGGTTCTACTGCTGCGCTGCTCGTGCCCACCCAACCCAGTGCGAACATCCCGCCGAGCGCTGCCTGTCGCATTGCTCGCTGGAGAGGCCAGTTCGAAACCGAATGTGCCATGTCGTTCTCCCCGTACTGTCGTTATTCGGATCGACGGGGACCATAGCCCGGACTGGCACGGCGGGTTTACGATATCGGCAGGCTTTCTTTCGAGTTTGACAGGATTTATTCGGACCGACGCCTTGGGCCGGCCTAACGTGCGGCCTGCGACGACGGGTCGGTGACGAATCCCACCTTGGTGAGCCCCGAGCGCCCCGCTTCACTCATCAGCTCCGCTAGCGTTTCGTAGCGAGTGGCGCGATCGACGCGTAGATGTAATTCCGGCGCTGGCTCACGCTGCCCGGCGCTTGCAAATCGCTCCAGCAACCGGCTGCGATCGATCGGCTCACCGTCCCAGAACATGCGTCCTTCGGCGTCGAGCGCCAATTCGATGCTCGCTGCCTTGGAGTCATTGGGGACATTGGCCGCCTGCGGCAGATCGATCTTGACGGCATGCGTCAACAACGGCGCGGTGACGATGAAGATCACCAGCAGCACCAGCATGATGTCCACCAGCGGAATGACGTTGATCTCTGCCACGGGTGCAGCGTTACGGCCAGCCGCGAAACTTCCGAACGCCATATCAGCCTCGCGCCGCTGCTGCCGCAGGCTTCAAAGACGGCACCGCCGCGGGAGCCGACGACTCGATCTTCGCGCCCGTCCCCAGGAAGGTGAACAGGTCATGCGCGAAAGCATCCAACTGCGCCAACGTGACGCGATTGCTGCGTACGATGAAGTTGTACCCCAGCACCGCCGGAATCGCGACCGCCAGGCCGATGGCAGTCATGATCAAGGCTTCGCCCACCGGTCCCGCCACTTTGTCGAGCGTGCCCGCACCCGACAGGCTGATCGCCGCCAGCGCGTGATAAATGCCCCAAACGGTTCCGAGCAAGCCAACGAAGGGCGCCGTGGCACCCACTGAGGCCAGAATGGTCAGTCCCGACTCCATGTTTGCAGTCTCTTCATCGATGGTCTTGCGCAAGGTTCGAGTGACGAAATCTCCGGAGCTGCCGGCCTCATTGAGCCGGTTGATACCGTGACGCTCATGATGGCGACTGGCCAGAATGCCGTGATACGCGAGGTGCGAGAACGGCTCATCCGGATGTTTCTCTTCGAGATGCGTAGCCACGACGTCGAGCGAACGCGCGTTCCAGAAAAAGTTCAGAAACCTGGCGGTGCGCCGGCGCATCCGCGTGAGCGTCACGGCCTTGGTGCAGATCAGGTACCAACTCGCGATCGACGCCAGCACCATCAGCACCAGGATGGCGCGGGCGACGAAATCCGCCTGGGCGATGAAATGACTGACGCTGATACCTTGGATGGGCTCCATAACTCTCTCTTTAGCGATTCTTCAACTCGAACAACATGGGGATCGCGACCCACGCGGCGACCGCGCGATCGTTCTGAATGGCGGGCACGAAGCGCCACCGGCGCTTGACGATATCTGCCGCGGCCTCATCCAGACTGGGATAGCCGCTGCTCACGTCGATGAGCACTTGCTCGGCAACGCCTGAGGCGCTCACCAACACTTTGAGCATCACGGTGCCCTCCTCACGCTTGCGACGCGAGGCATAGGGATACTGTGGCCCCGGATTGTTCAAGGAGTCGGCGAGATAGTCCGGCGGTACCACTGTTTCCTGCGCCGTCGCGACCTGAGGTGCAGCAACGGGTTGTTCCACGGGCGCCGCTTCGACGACTTCTTCTTGGCGCGGCGTAACCATGGGCGACGGCGTCGGCCGAGTGCTTGCGACCAGCGTGGGCGCAGGCTTTGGCGGCAAGCGCGGCGGCGGCTGAGGCACCGGTGGTGGCGGCGATGCCACCGGCGTCGCTCGCTGCTCGGGAATGAAGCTCACCATCATCGTCTGCTGGACCACGGGCTCGGGCGTAGCAGCTCGAGCAAGGAGCACACCGGCCAGGACGGCAACGTGCGCAGCCGCTACGAACATCCCCATCAGCAAGTGCTGACTTCGGTTCATGTCTCGTGCGGAACGATAGGACGCTGAGGAAATCATGGGTGCAGCTCAGGTCACAACACAGTGCCGCAACAGATTGTGATACACGCTGGTCAACTTCAGCAGATGCGGATCCTGCGCTGCTACTGTGACCGCGAGCCCCTGAATCGATTGATCGAGATCGAACAGCACAGTGCGCAGTCTTTCGTCGGCTACCAGGCTCTCGATCCAGAAGAAGGCCGCGAGTCGCGCTCCGCTCGTCACTGGTGTCACGCGATGCAGGCTGCTGGACGGATACAACACCATGTCACCCGCGGACAGCTTCACTTGTTGCACGCCGAACGAAGCTTCGATCTCCAGCTCGCCGCCCTCGTAGTCATTGGGATCGGATAGAAACAACGTCGCCGACAGGTCGCTGCGAATCGTGATCTGGGTTCCGGGAATGCGCATCACCGCGCTATCCACGTGAGCGCCGTACGTACCACCGTCGACATAGCGATTGAATCGTGGTGGGTAAATCTTTCCGGGCAGCGCCGCGGAG
>NZ_JAEUPY010000539.1 GCF_016790065.1 Steroidobacter sp. | reverse complement strand
ATGTGAATGGCGATCGGGTCAAACCCTCGCGAGTGGTGCACGTCGATGACCGGCTGAACATCACCAAGGATGAAACGCGCTTGGAACTGATCGTGCGCGGCATGCCGGTGCGGCGTGGGCCGGCGCCTGAAGCCCGGCTGTACTACACCGAGACCGAGCAAAGTATCGCGGCCCGCGAGCTGCAGCGGGAGCGAAGTCGACTGGCTGCTCCGGCGCCGGATGGTCGGCCCGACAAGCACGCCCGCCGCGTGTTGCGCGACCTACGCCGAGGTTAACCCACCGCTTTGCTGTACGAACCGCCGTCGCGCCCGGCCATGACGGACTGAATTTCCGCCACGATGGCCAGCGCAATGGTCTCCGGCGAGCGTGCGCCGATATCCAGCCCGATGGGTCCGTACAGGCGGCCGCTGAGTTGCGCGGCTTTGGCGCCGATCTCGTGCAACAAGCGAATGCGCCGGGGCGCCGGGCCGAGCAGGCCGACATAAGGAATCGAGCTATCGGACAGGGCGGCGAGATAAGCCTGATCCGAGATCAAGTGATGACTCATGACCACGGCGGCGTCGTACTGCCCGACTCGCAGTTCCTCCGGCAGCTCAGCCGCCGCTTTGAGTGCGACACGCCGCGCTCGCGGGAAACGTTCGGCGATCGCATACGCTGGGCGATGATCCAGCACCGTGACCTGCCAATTCATCAGGCCGGCGATTTCCACCAGCGGCATCGCGTCCGGTCCTGCACCCAGCAATAACAAACGCGGCGGCAATTCGATGGGCACGACCAGGAAGGTCGCATCGTCGGCGGCGATGACTTCGCTCGAGGGGCCGGCGCCGCGCGGCGTCGACACATTCATGGCCGTTGCTACTACGGCTGGCGACGAATGTTTGTTCTGTGTCCAGAATGCGGCGCCCAGCGGCAGCTTGGGATTGCGCGATTCGGTGACGATGGCGAAGCGCGCGTCGGTTTGATCGAACCGGCAGCGCGCCGCGAACTTGAACGGTTGATAGTCGTTGGCGGGATCCAGGCGGCTCAACACAATGGTCATCGCGCCTTCGCAGCCCAGGCCGATGCCCCAGATCACATCGTCGGAGCTGCGAGTGTCGTAGTGGACCGTGGCCGGCTCGCCGGTGCGCAAGACCAACAGCGCGCGCTCCATCAGGTCCGCTTCCAGGCAGCCGCCGCTGAGCAGGCCGGCGACTCGGCCATCACCGGCGATCAGCATCTGGGCGCCGGCCTTGCGATAGGTCGAGCCCAGCGTCTGTGCCACGGTGGCGAGGACCAGCGGCTCACCCCGGTCCATGGAGTCACGAAAGAATTCGTCGGTGGCGACGCCCGAGTGAATCAAGCCTGGTTGGGTCATGGAGGTCGGTTGGCTACCTAGGCGGAGAATTGTCCCAGCTTCGTCGCGGCGCTGCATGCCCAAAGCGCCGGCCCGGCTTGCCTAATCCGGCAATTCCGCGGGCGGCTAAATTTCCGTCAGCGTTTCGACTGGCGGGACGGCGCCACGGGGACATGCCGCCCTGTCAATTCTGGACGAGTGCGCAGTTCCGAGCGCACCCTGAAGCCGCATACAATGACGGGCCGATCCAGGGGGAGACGACCAGCATGTCCGGGCCGCCACTACATACCGCTGATTCAACGCAGCCCAACTCGGACGTTGCCCTGATCGAGGTTTTGCCGCAGCACCGGTTCGATGAGGCGCCGCTGTGGCAGTACCTGCAACAGCATCTGGACGATTTCGCCGGGCCGGCGCAGCTGCGCCAGTTTCAGGGCGGTCAATCCAACCCGACCTACCTGATCCAGACACCGACGCGGAAGTTCGTGTTGCGTAAAAAGCCGCCGGGCAAGCTGTTGCCGTCGGCGCATCTGGTCGAACGCGAATACCGCATCCTGCATGCGCTGCCTGCCGACCAAGTGCCGGTGCCTCGTGCGCGCGTCCTGTGCGAAGACCCGAGCATCATCGGTACGCCGTTCTATGTGATGGATCACATCGATGGCCGCGTGATTACCAATGTGACATTGCCAAATCTGACGCCGGCAGAGCGTCGTGGCATTTACACCGACTACGCACGAGTCGCCGCCCAGTTGCATGCCGTCGATTATCGAGCCTGCGGTCTGGCCGATTTTGGCAAGCCCGAAGGCTATGTCCGGCGGCAGCTGGAACGCTGGAGCAAGCAGTATCTGGCGTCCAAAAGCGACGACAACGCCGATATGGACGCGCTCATGGCCTGGCTCGGCGCGCATCTGCCGGCCAACGACGAGACGGCCATCGTTCACGGCGACTATCGCATCGGTAACACCATTCTGCATGCCACCGAGCCTCGCATCATCGCGGTGCTGGACTGGGAGCTGGCCACGCTGGGTCATCCGCTGAGCGATCTTGCCTACGCTTGCATGTACTACCGCATTCCGCCCGGCGAGTTGGGCAGCGGCGGCTTGGCGGGTATCGACATTGCCGCGCTGGGTATTCCGAACGAAGCCGAATTCCTGGCGTTGTATTGCAAATATTCCGGTCGCGAGCGCATCGCCGACTGGCCGTTCTTCTTGTCGTTTGCCTGTTTTCGCATGGCTGCGATTACTCAAGGCGTGTACGCGCGTGCGTTACAAGGTAACGCCGCCGATCAGCGCGCGATCCAGTACGGAGAGCACGCCAAGGCGTTCGCAGCAGCTGGCCGCGCCATGACCCAACGTGCCGACTAGCGAATAGATTTTTCCAGGAGACCCTCATGTCCGCGCAATTGGATTCCGATCAGACGCTGGATGCGTTCCGCCGCGATACTCGCGCGTGGCTGGAAGCGAACTGTCCGGCCGAGATGCGTCAACCGGTGGCTGACGAGTACGACATTTGTTGGGGCGGCCGGCACTTTCAATTCAAGAGCGAGGCGCAGCGCGTGTGGCTGCAAAACATGGCCGAGCGCGGCTGGACTGTGCCGGAGTGGCCCAAACAATACGGCGGCGGTGGTTTGAGCAAAGACGAAGCACGCGTGTTGCGTGAGGAAATGGCGGCTCTGAAATGCCGGCCGCCGCTCACTTCGTTCGGTATCTCGATGCTCGGCCCAGCGTTGCTCAAGTACGGTAACGAGCAACAGAAGAGCGAACATATTCCCAAGATCGCGCGCGGCGAAATTCGCTGGTGTCAGGGTTATTCGGAACCGGGCGCGGGCTCGGATCTGGCGTCGCTGAAGACGCGTGCCGACGATGCCGGCGATCATTTCGTCATCAACGGTTCCAAGATCTGGACCAGTTATGGCGACAAGGCCGACTGGATCTTTTGCCTGGTCCGCACCGACTTCGCCGGCAAGAAACAAGAGGGCATCAGCTTCCTGTTGTTCGACATGGAGTCGCCTGGCATCACCACGCGGCCGATTCGGTTGATCTCGGGCTATTCGCCATTCACCCAGACTTTTTTCGACAACGTCAAAGTGCCCAAGCCGAACTTGCTGGGCGAGTTGAATACAGGCTGGACCATCGCGAAGTATTTGCTGACCCACGAACGCAACATGATCGGTGGCATGGGCACGCAACGCGTGACGCCGCTCAGTCAGCTTGCGGTCAAGAGCATCGGCCTGGCGGCGGGACGCTTGGCGGAGCCGGCGCTGCGAACCGATATAGCGCGCTTCGAGATGGATGCGCTGGCGTTCGCGCTCACCATGAGTCGAGTCACCGACGAAGCCAAGGCCGGCAACGAGACTGGCGCCATGTCCTCGATGCTCAAGTACTACGGCACCGAGCTCAACAAACGGCGCGCCGAGCTGAGCATGTCGGTGGCCGGCAGCGACGGCTTGAAATTCGGCGATTCGCCCAGCGAAGAACAGCTGGCGGCGATGTGGCTCAGGACCAAGGCCAACTCCATCGAAGGCGGCACGTCAGAAGTGCAGCTCAACATCATCAGCAAGAGCGTGTTGCGCTTGCCTGGCGCCTGACACGGAGGATCTGACATGACTTTGATACTCACTGACGACCAGTCGATGTTCCGTGACGCAGCCAAGCGCTTCGCCGCCGAGCGCGCGCCGGTCTCACAACTCCGCAAGTTGCGCGATGACATCGATCCGATCGGCTTCAGTCGCGATGTTTGGAAAGAAATGGCCGACATGGGTTGGGCCGGCGTGCTGGTGCCTGAGGAGCATGGCGGTGTGGGCTTTGGATTCGTCGGCGCCGGGCTGATCGCCGCGGAAGTCGGGCGCAACCTGAGCTCTACTCCGTTGCTGTCGAGCGCCGTACTGGCGGTAACAGCCCTGTTACGCGGCGGTACGCCTGCGCAAAAAGAAACATTGCTGCCGGCCATCGCGAGCGGCGACTTGTTGATCGCGTTCGCGAGCGACGAATCGGTGCGGCACTCGCCGTATCAAATCGCGACCCGATGCGCGGGCAAATACAAGCTGAGCGGTCGCAAGTTACATGTGCTCGACGGCCATGTGGCGGATCGGTTGATCGTCAGTGCTCGTACTTCCAGTGACACCGGCTCTCGCGATGGCATCACGCTGTTCCTGGTGGATCCGAAGGCCGCGGGAGTCACGATCACGCGAACTTCCATGGTCGACAGTCGCAACAGTGCGACGATTGATTTGCGCGACGTGGTGGTGGGCGAGGACGACATCATCGGCACTTTCGACAAAGGCGCCATTGTGCTCGATGCCGTGCTCGATGCCGGGCGTGCGGTGCTCGCTGCCGAGTTGCTCGGCGTCGCTGAGGAATCGTTCGAGCGTACGTTGAGTTATTTGCGGGACCGCGAGCAGTTCAGCGTCAAGATCGGCAGCTTCCAGGCGCTCCAACATCGAGCAGCTCACTTGTTTTGTGAGATCGAGTTGGTGCGTTCGGTGGTGTTGAGAACACTCCAGGCACTCGATGCGCAGGAGCCGACGGCGCCGTCGCTGGTGTGTTTGGCGAAAGCCAAGGCCAGCGACATTGCACGCCTTGCGACCAACGAAGCCGTGCAAATGCACGGTGGCATAGGCATGACGGACGAATTCGACATCGGCTTCTTCATGAAGCGCGCGCGGGCGGCGGCCGAAACTTTCGGCGATCAGTACTATCACACCGACCGATTCGCCCAGTTGGCAGGGTATTAGCAGTAACTCAACTGTAACCCGAGTAGCGGAACCTGGGTTTGGCGCCACGCATTCAGACCGAAGCGTGCGCGGCGCCTAGCTTCGTACGCCGCAAATGCCACTGTTTATCGACCTTGTGATCCGCCGCTCAGGGCCCTGTCGGGCGAATCGGTAGGGTGTCAGGGTCGTGAAGCCGACGAGTCGAGGATTATGACAACCGAGCGCGAATACGATCCCGAAGCCACTCTCGAGATGCCCCGCCCGGTGCACATCAACCCGGCGTTGGAAGATGCAGATCCGGAGAAGACCTTGGTGCGCGAAGACTGGGAGAGTGCGGTCATCCGTCGCGTCGCCCCGCGCCTGGCTGCCGTCCAAAGCGCGGTCGCCGAAGACTCGGCGGCCGAAGATCGCTTTGGCTGGGAAGCCGAAGGGCTGCGTCGCCTGTCTCGCGTGATGAGCCGCGACCGCGGCTGATCCTCAGCTCAGCGTGGCCTTGCTGGTGCCAGCAGTCACGTCCAGCTGTTGGCCCAGCTGCAGCTCCTTGCCCAGGCCAGCGGTCAGGATCATGTTCTGACCGAACAGCACGCCGCGTAACGCGCGGTCGAACCGAAATTCTTTCAATGCCTTCAACGGCTCATCGCTGTTGCGCTCGCCGGTGAGCTGATCGGTGGTGGTGACCACGCAGCGATCGCACGGCTTGACCACTTTCAAGCGCACGTCACCCGCGATGAACTCATCCACGCTGTCCTCGCCGAATGCCGGCAAACCGTCCACCACGATGTTGGGGCGGAAGCGGTTCATGGGCAGCGGTTGCGGCAGGCGACGATTCAATTCATCGAGCGAGCCCTGCGAGATCAGCAGCCAGGGATAGCCGTCGGAGAACTGATTCAGCACCTCGGCGCCGTCGGTCCACTTCGGGTCGCTGGGCCGCTTGTGGCGCTTGTCGAAGCGCACCAGGCGGGCCGGTTTACCCAGGTGTTCGGTGAGCCAGGTGGCGGCGGCGTCGCCGGCATCGAAGGCGGCGGCTTTGTCGCGCCAGATGGTCACTGCTACTTCCGGGCCGGTCAAATCCAGCGGCAAGCTCAAGTCCGCGCCATTCGGTTTACGTAGCACCAGGCTGTCGCCGACGATGGCGGTTGCCACCTGCGCCAGCAGCGGCCGTTCACGCTGCGTCAGGAAACGATTCTCCGGGGTGACAACCAGCCATTCGCGATCGTGCGCAAAGCCGGTGTCGGTGAGGCGGGCCTGAGTCAGCGCGATGCCGCGGCAAGACTTGACCGGATAAATATTCAGTTCGGTGATCTGGACCATGACCGTAACCGTGCGCCAGTGAAGAGCTGATTGAGGGCCGAAGCATAACCGGTCCGCGCCGGGACGGCACGGCGGCCGGTGGTGCATACTCGTGCCTAAAGGAAACGAGAATGACACCTGGCGAGCGCTCTCCCTCCACTGGCCCGGCCGCGCCGGCGGTGGCCGATCATCCCATCGACAACCGCGCCGCACGCTTGTTTACCGTGCTGGCGTCGTTTCTGGTTTGTAACGCCATCATTGCCGAGTTCGTCGGCGTCAAAATTTTCGCGCTGGAACCCACCCTCGGGCTGATGCCGCTGAACTGGAATCTGTTCGGCCAGAGCGGCTCGTTGTCATTCACCAGCGGCGTGTTGTTATGGCCGTTCGTGTTTTTGATGACCGACATCATCAATGAATATTTCGGC
>NZ_JAEUPY010000537.1 GCF_016790065.1 Steroidobacter sp. | reverse complement strand
TCCCTGCTCGGCGCAACCAGAAGCGGAACACAACACGCGAGTGGCCGCTAACTCCAGCGCCTCGATGTGTGTCTTCAGATAGGCGATCTCTTGCTGTAATCCGGCGTGCACATCGATTGCGCTACGCAACGGTTCCGGTCGGGACAGGTAGTGTTGCGTGAGCGACTCGTCATCGAAGCGCAACAAAGCGATGGCGGCACGTGCGATGGCGCCGCGGGTTTGATCCCAACCGGGTCCGAATTTGTTCTCGTCGATGACGATGGGTGCGAACGTCATCGAAGCCCATTGCTTTGGCGATGCTAACGCGTCCGCCGAAGAGTCCGCTGCGGGATCCGACGGCTCACGCTCTCGACGGTGGCAGTCCTCGGCCATCAGGGGTCCTGCTCCATTTGGGAATTGGGGTTAAACGGCCCGAATTTACCCTGGACCCGTATCGGCCACCACCGGTTCCCGCGACTCGATCGATGACTCGTCATCATCACCGGTGATCGATCGACAGTGTTTCTTTCTTCGTCTGGCCCGCGAACGCCCCCTGACCGGCAGCAGCAAGTCACAGACTAGCGACCGCCCTTCATTCCCTCTTGTTCCTCCCTTCGTGAAAAGTCCTTTACAGCGTACCGTAGTATCCCGAAATCGCATGAAAGCGGGTTGTCTTCGCAATCGACGCGCGATAGGGTCTTGCGCGACACGCAGCAGATCCTTGTGTTCTCAACGCTGCAATGAGTGACCCAAAAGACGACAACAAACAACCACCGCAACCACCCCAGGATCTGCAGAGGCAAGCCGTAGCAGACTCCGAAGAACGAGCCAAGCAACCGCCACTGCCGCTGCACGAGGTAGTCCAGGCGGAACGGACCGAGCTCATGCAGATCCACGGGATGCTCAGATGCTTGACGGACGTGCTGCTCTATGCGGACGACGATGACAGCGTCATGCACTCCGATGTCGCCTGCGTCTGTGCTCGTCTGCTCAATGAATGTATTACTCGGCTCGAGGTGGCAGTAACGCATCATCTGCAAAGGCTGGTCGCCGCGGCCACCCCTCCTTCCTCGGCTCCCGCCGATTCAGGAGAAAAGCCATGAGCATGGGAAAGCCGAGTCGGCTGGAACTCATCGCCATCGACATGTTGATGCCCGCCCTCACCGCACAGCCGGTGTTACGGGATCGCGAGCGGAAACTGATCACCCCTGTGCATTGCGACGACAGCAATGCGGATAAAGAGGCCTTCCGACGAAGGCTCGGCCAGCGGCTGATCGAGACACGCACCGAGCTCGATATCTCGCCCGTGACGGTCGCCGGCACCTGCCGGGTCTCTACGGGAACGCTCGGGTGCATCGAGACCGGCCGACAGATGATGACGGCCTACGAGCTTGCTCGCGCCGCCGATCTGTTTCATGTCTCTGTCGATGAGCTACTCGGCCGCCCGCCTCAGCCGAAGGATCAGAAGTTGCCGCCTCGCGTGCTGGCCATGTATGAACGGTATAAGCGCATGTCCTTCGAGCGCCGGCGCCAATTCATCTATCTCATCGACACGGCGCTGCTCGCGGACGCCCGTCGAAATCTTGAGACCGCCACCCGTAATGAGATGGGACCCCGCAAAAGAGGGCGGTTCGCGAGACGCGACTAGATCAGGACGGCCCCCCGTGGGCCTTCTTCGTCCACGTCGACTGACGGCGCGGAGCGGGCGCCTTCCGACGCTTTGCGGCTCTGATCTTCGCCGCCGCACGCCAGCTCGGCGTGCGGCGGATCGGCTTGATACGTCGGGGGCATTGTTTCAACAAGGCACGGAACATCGCCAGTCGATCGCTGGAGTGAGCGTCACTGATATCAATGAAGTCCAGCACGCCCACCCGACGCTCGCCCGTTTCCATCATTCCATATCCGGACTGCCGTATTCCCAGGTGCGCGGCCAGCTGTCGCTGCGGCACGTAGGCCGGGTCACGGCGCGCTCGTCGGGCAGCCTTGAGCACATGGCGAAGAGCAAGGTGATTGGCGGATCGAAGGTGTTTGCGGCCCACAATGCGTCCCGGGTTGAATTCAGGGACGCACTGTGTACTAGAAACGACATTTGATCCGATTTTGTGTTCACACTCTTGAACACATCCTGTGATCGCGCAAGCATCCCAGCTGACTTGGCACCGGCCGGCGTCGCTTGAATCTGCTGCAGCGAGGCGATGGCGGGTGCCATCAACGCCGGTGCCAAGTCACGAATGGCGTGCCGAAACGATCCAAGAAGGACCGTATGCTGATTCTGAGGCGACATGTTGGTGAAACGCTGATCTGGACGGACAGCGACGGGCCTTGGCCTGAAAGGCAACTCCGCTCGTCAAGGAACGAATGCGCCGACGCAAGCGGCTGTAGGCCGCTAAGAAATCGACGAGCGCATCCACCAAGAGAAACCCGGCCGTGCGCAACCCGGGCGCGGGCCGCACCCCTCCCCTCAGCAACCTACAGGAGGCAATCCCACGTTCGACGTTCGACAACGATAAGAGGTCTGGGACGATGCGGAGCCAGCCCCTGTGGCTCCACCTTGGCGGGGCGAGTTACCAGATCGCCCCGATTTTTTCTAGGAACGGACATATGAAACTTCTTCGTCCTGGCCATGATCCGAGTGACCCCATCGACGAGATTGAATTTGTCTCACGCGAACTCAATGAACTCGGCCTGCGCATGGACGTACCGCTAGGCTGGGCTTCGTTCTTCGCGAGCACCAAGGATCGCCAGCCGTCGTTCATTCTCGAGACGCCGACGCTGTTAGAGCCGTCATCATTGATCGTGATCGTCATGTGTTTTCCGGACTGTAGTGCGCACACGGAGGCGCAGTTCAAGATCAATGCTCAGCGGATGATGCGCCAGGTGAACCATGGGAGGGCCAGAATTCATCGCTCGCGGTACCGCCAACTTTCTGGATATGAGAGCACCTACGAGTACTGCCAACGCGTGGATCGAAGCAATGTCCTGCTGCAGGAACGGGTCTTTTACGGCCATCGACTTGGCAAGCCCCTGGTGGTCTTGCAGGT
>NZ_JAEUPY010000488.1 GCF_016790065.1 Steroidobacter sp. | reverse complement strand
ATCCGCATTTTTGGAGCATGACTTGCCGGGACCTGCTGACCGAGCCATCCGATAACACCGGGACTGAAGCGGCCGCCGTCAAGCCGGTGGGGCCGGCCGCCGCCGATACTGCCGATCCGTCTTAAGCACGGCCGCGATCGGCATTTCTACGCATGGTTGGGTGCCGGCCCGCTATCTACAGTGCTGTTGACCTGGCAATAAACACCACTCCAGATAAGCAACGGAATTGACTTTGGGGTAGACGCCCGACAGCACTGGCGTCGAGGAGAGAGTCATGAACGTGGGCGAACACTGCCGGCGGGGCGTGATTTCGATCGCGGATAGTGCCGATATTCTGGCTGCCTCACGCCTGATGCGAGATCAGCATGTGGGCTTTCTGAGTGTGTACCACCAGGGAGACGACGTGCACCGGCCCATCGGTGTGCTCACGGATCGAGACATCGTGTTGCAAGTGACGGCCGCCGGTCGCGATCCTCGTGTCACCAAAGTGCACGACGTGATGACTCGCCAACCTTTGATAGCCAACGAATCCGATGAGCTGCGCGACATTCTCCAGGTGATGCGCCTGGCAGGTATTCGGCGCGTGCCCATCGTGGATGCGCGCGGCGCGCCGGCCGGCGTCATCGCTATCGACGATGCCATCGAACTAATCACTGGCTTGCTTTGTGACATCTCCGGCTCGATCGGTAGTGAACGCCACAGAGAGTGGCGCGCGCATGCTTGATCGTTTGCCGGCCGAGCAAGCTACCGATCTTTAGAAGTGGGTATCAGGGGCTGGCTGGCAAGAACGGCCGCACGCTCAGGGGGAGTGAGTTGCGGTTGGGGCGGGCTGGCGGACGGCGCACATCATAGCGATTCTCATCTTGCGTGCAAGGCCGCTGAGTCGATCGCTGCCAGTGCCGCGGCTGTGTCGGGCCGGAACGGCTGGATTTTCTGCAGCTCCATCAATAGCGACCGGGCGCCTTCCGGATCGAGCGGTATCAGCGCCGTCGCCATCCGTAGTAACGGATCGTAGGCCGGGCGGAAGTCGGGGCTGATGTGCAGGATCGCGAGCAGGGGTTCACCCACTTGCGCCAGCATCTCGCGCACATCGGAGGTGGTGCGAACGTTTCGTCCCGCGGCGATGAAACGAGTGCGGGCTTGCCAATAGGCCGCCAGTCGCATGTTCCAATTCACGTCCTGCTCATCGAGCAGCTCCTGCGGACTGATGGCAACGTCGCCGAGCAGCCCGAGCAGTCGTTCACGCGGTGTCGAAGTCGGTGAGTAGGTGATGTTGGGTGCGCGATACGCAACGACAGGGCGGTCGTCCGTGTTCAGCGGTGCCGAGCCTGCAAACTTCGCTAGCGAGCGTGGACCGGCGATGAAGTTGCCGAGCAATGCCAACTCGTCAGTGATGCCGAAGCTCTCCATGTTTTTTGTGGAGGTGAGTTGGGCGCGGATCTGTTCGAGGTTGAAGTGCTCGCCGTCTTTACGTGAGATCAAGCCGATGGTCGGGGTGTCGAGGCTGTAGGTCGCTAGTAGTGCCACGCCTTGCGGGAACACATTGAGATAGGAGCGGACGATGCTGCGCAGTGTGTCCAGATCGAGTTGATGCAGCGGCAGCCACTGGCAGAACACGCCGCCTGGTGCGAGTCGTTCTCGCACGCTCTCGAAATGCTCGACTGTGTAGAGCGAGGCGGAGCCACTGCGGGCTGGGTGGAAGTTGTCGGCGACGATGACATCGTAGGCTTGCTCGCTGGTGCGGATGAACCGGCGTGCATCCGCGCTCATCGTGTGTAGGCGCGAGAGGTCGGCTGCGGCGGAGTACGAGCTTTCGAACTGTTTCGATGCTGTGATGACTTCTGGTACCAGTTCCACTACGTCGACTTGCAGGTCCGGTCGTAACGTTGCGGACGATGCGGTCAGTCCGGTGCCGAGGCCAAGGAACAACGCGTGCTTGGGGGCAGGGTGAAGCAGAACCGGCAAGAGTGCTTGTCTGGCATCGGCAAGCAGCGTGGCGCTGCTGCCTTCTTGCTGGCGGTTATTGATGTGTAGCGTGGCGACGCCGGAGTCGTCTTCGATGACGCTGACGCTGGCCATCACGCCTTCGAAGTAACTGATTAGACGGCCGCCCTCCGGGATCTTGATGTTTTGTAGTGAGGGCGCCCAGATCATGCACGCGGCGCTTGCCGCTACAAGCGCCCATTGCGCGGGCTTTAGCCATGCGCTTCGCGCTGCCAATAATAAGTAGCCGGCTGAGATGGAAAGTAGTGCGAGCTTCAAGCCGAGCAGTGGCAAGAGCAGCACGCCGAATAGTAACGAAGCGACTGCGGCGCCCAGCGTGTTGATGCCGATGGCTTGCCCGAAACTGATGCCGGCATCGCGGGCGCTCGTGCTCAGGTGACTGAAGAGTGCGCCCATCAGGATGGTCGGTAACAGGAAGGCGAGGGCGGCGATGGCGCTTTCGGCGACTAGCGCCGACGTCATGTTCGAGCCCAATGCGCTGATGACCCAGTCCTTAACGTCGTCCGCGCCGGCCAGGAGTGCTGTGCCGAGCAAACAGCTCGCAGCTAGGATTTGGATCAGCGTGTTGCGGAAGTTGGTTGGCATCGCCTTGCCGGCGAGCCAACGACCATGAATGGCTGCGCCAATCGCTGTGCCGATGAGATATACGGCCAGCAGCAATGCAAAGGTGTAAACGGTGTTCTCGGCGATCTGGCTCAGAGCGCGGAC
Source organism: Steroidobacter sp. (assembly GCF_016790065.1). Classification (GTDB taxonomy): domain Bacteria; phylum Pseudomonadota; class Gammaproteobacteria; order Steroidobacterales; family Steroidobacteraceae; genus Steroidobacter. Next base: position 24,407 of record NZ_JAEUPY010000488.1, on the reverse strand, counting down.
GACCAGCACTTCGTAGCCGATGCCCAGCAAGCCCGTTGCCGCAAGCAGCAGAAGTAAGCGACTGGAGCCCGTAGCATGCTCGATCCTTGCAAGGGACTGCGAGTTAGGCGTGTCGCTCGTGCGCGTGCTCGCAGCGTCCAACGGGAGCATGCGGCCGGGATCGTGTGCGCGTGCGTTCGTTCTCAGCCGTAGCGCAGCGGCGGCGCAGCCGAAGTTGAGCAGCGCGCACACCAGTGCGGAGCGTGCTAGTCCCAGCTGCGGGACTAACCAAAACGCAGCGGCGAGCACGCCAACCACCGCGCCGGCGGTGTTGGCCGCATACAGCGCGCTGATCGAAATGTTTCTCGACGTCGTCGTCGAGAACACGCGTTCCATGGCGGGCAGCGTCGCACCCATGGCCACTGTCGCAGGCAGCAACAACAACGCCGTGCCGGAGAACGCAACGAACCAGTGCCACGCGACGGAAGGTTGCGGTCCGATCAAAGCGAGCAGCGCACTCGACGCCGGCTCGAGCAGCGCCAGCAACGTGAGACTCCACACCCCAATGACAATCTCACAACCCGCATACCATCGAGCAGGCTGCGAACTACGATCAATGCGTGAGCCAAGCGTCAGAGCACCGAGCGCCAACCCACCGAATAACGCACCGACAACCGCAAGTACAGCCGCCGACTCGTGACCCAGCCACGACGTACTCTGCTGAGTCCAGACAATTTGATAAGCCAGGCCTGCAAACCCGGACGCCACCATCAATGCACACGCCAACGCCATCTGCCGCGAACGGCCGATCCCGGCGCGCGCGGCGTCAGTCAGGCTGTGCGCTTCAGCCGCTGAAAGCAATCTTGTAGCCCCACGAGTCGAGGTGCGAAGGAATGGCGTTGAACGCCAGCGTGATCCGCCGCTCGCCCGGATTCGGCGGCACCGCGTGCATCAGATAACTAGGAAACAACACGATGTCGCCCGGCTCCGGTTGCGGACTGATCCACTTCTCGGCGTTGTAAGGCCCGGTGACTACGCCGGCGTGATCGTTCTTGAACGAAAACTCAGTGCCGCCCGGCGACTTCATGAACACGGTGCGTGAGTCAGGATGCGTCGGCGTGAGATACGCGACGCCGGAAATGAAACTGTTGGCGTGGTTGTGCATGGCCTGCCGCCCGCCAGTGTCGAGCAGATTCACCCACATCTCTTTCAACGACCACGCCAAGCGCTCGCCGAACAGCAACGCGCCGAACTCGCTCAGCAACGGCGTGACCACAGTCGCGGCCGTCACCAGCAACGGACTGTCGGATGGCTTGAGCAGCGTGGTGTGCGACAGATTCTCTGAAGAATTATTCAGCTGTCGCGCGTGAGCGCTGAAGTGTTCCACCAAACCGGCCACCAGCGTGCGATCGAATGCGCCGGGAATACGCATGAATGGCGTGGGAAAAAGACCAATGACCTCTGAAGGGATCGCAGGCATGAATAGCTGTTTTGGCAGTGAGCGCACGAGCGCAACCTTCGAGTGTAGGCATGCCATTGCTACGACTTGATGACAGCCGCGGAAACGCAGGTCTCAGTCCGGTCGCAAGGATCACGAATCGTTCACGCAACAGTCACATGCGCTGACTACGCTGCCCACCTTCACAACACCCGCCTACAGATTGAAGGGAGCTTCGATACAGATGCGAGTCACAATCACCCGAAGCCAGATCGCGCTCGCGGTCGCGACGGTACTCAGCGCGGCCTCGATGACCGCAGCCACTGCCGGTGAGAGCACCCCGAAGCTCACGGGCACCTACGCGACCGGCGACTTCCATAACCACACCACTTGTTCGGACGGCTCCATCTCGATGGAGAAGTTGATCAAGAAGTCCACCGATAAGCAGGACACGCCTTGGGGTCTGGACTGGTTCGTGCAGGCCGGCCACGGCGGCAGCGGTAACCGCAATTGCACGCTGGTCGAAGACGCGTCGCTGAGCACGCCCGCTTATCCGTACGTCGAAGGCCGTGGCCCGACCACGACTTGGGCGAACAGCATCGGCGCCGCCGCTGTGAAGGGCAACACTGGCTCTTCCGATGGCAGCTCGACCACGGCGCTCGCCTCGCAGGCGAATCCCAGCATGTGGCGCTGGCAGTCGATTCAGGAAATTCAGTATCCGGTCGCCGAATATTTGAGCGGCCGTCGTAACGTGCCGGTGTTCATGGGCCTGGAGTCCGTGGTGGCCGGTCACGAACACACCTCGATGTCTGTCATCAGCGGCCAGGTCACCGGCGCCCAGGGCGCGGTTGGCGCGGCTGGCTACGTGCCGGTGGGCGATGCCACTGCGCTCAGCAAGTGGTCGTATTGCTTCGATCGCGGCGACACGGATAACAGCCGTGGCGGTGCCGCCAACAATTGGGATTGCTCGGTGCCCAAGAGCGATTACACCGGCAATCCGGATTGGAAGCCGGCCGCTGCCAAGCTGTTCCCTGCCTCGGGCGTGGGCAACGGCGAGCGCGGTCACTTGAAGACGGTCGAAGCGGTGAAGTGGATGGGTTCCTATCACCCGCACGGCAGCTACTACGTGCCGGCTCACATCGAGCGCGCCGGCCCGTTCAACCCGGACGGCAACAACGGTTTCAACATCGAACATCTGCGCAACTTCAACAACGCGGCCCCGACGGTTGCGGTTGGCATGGAGACGCAGCCTGGTCACGGCGCTTCCGACAATCGCGGTGAGTACAGCCCGGATCGCAACAGCATCGGCGGCGTGCGCGTCGACAGCGTCGGCGGCACCACTTACGGCGGCACCGGCGTGTACGGCGCTCAGATCGGCGGCGTGTGGGACGCGCTGTTGGGCGAAGGTCGTAACTTCTGGTTCTTCGCCAGCTCCGACTGGCACAACCGCGGCAGCTTTGCTCCGGACGATCGTCGCACCACTCAGGACTTCTATCCTGGCGAATATCAGCGCGACTTCATCATGGTCCGTAACAACGGCAAGAAAATGCTGTCGCCCCAGGAAATCGTCGACGGCATCCGCAGCGGCAACAGCTGGACCGCCAGCGGTCAGCTGATCGATCGCCTGGCCTTCTTCGCCTGCACCGGCGTCAAGGGCGAAAGCGGCGAGCAGGACGTGGCAGCTCAGGCGCTGGCCGCGGCCAAGAGCGCCACCGATTGGGCGCCGAGCGCCAACTGCGCCACGATGGGTCAGAAGCTGAAGGTCAGCGAGGGTGAAGATGTGGTGGTGGCGATCGCGTTCCGCGATCCGACCGGCACCAACTTCTCGCCTTACACCTTCGCGAATCCGTCGCTGGCTCAGGTCGGCATCACGCAGCCGCTCAACAAGCCGGAACTCAGCCACTTCGACGTGATTGGCGGCGACGTGACCGGCTTCGTGAAGCCTGGCACGGCGGCGTTCGCCGGTGCCTGGCCGGACAACTGGATCGACAACCAGGACATGAGCACTGTGCCGGCGGCGGCGAAGAACACCAGCGCTCGCGTGCTGCGTACCTTCGGTGCCGACAAGTGGAGCAGCGAGGACGATTCCTCTGGCTTCAAGACGGTGGTGTTCCGCATTCCGGCGGTGAAGGCTTCGCAGTACCTGCGTCTGCGCGGTTCGAACCTGCCGGCTTCGGTGCCTTATGAGACCGATGCAAGCGGCAATCCGTTGGCGGACATCTACACCAACGCCAGCGATGCGTCGAAGCTGACGATTCCTTGCACGGCCAAGCTGAGCACGTCGATTCCGGCGGGTTCGGTGTACACCGGCACGGAAATCAACGGTTGCCCGGATCACCTGGCTCGCTTCCCGGCGGTCACCGGTCAGCAGATGGTCAGCTACGACGTGGCGGCCTGGTCGGACTTGTGGTTCTACAGCAACCCGGTCTTCATCGAAGTGAAGGGCGGTCAGGTGGTTGCTGGCGTGAAGTAACCCTTCTCGCAGCCTGAGGCCAACTCAAGATGGCCACGGAACGCCGTGCGGTAACGCGCGGCGTTCCTTTGTTTATAAGCGAGCGATTACATATGTCATCCGTTTTGTCTTCTTCGAGCGCTTCGATCGATTCCGCAACGTCGGGCACACCGGCCCGTCGTGTCCGCTGGACTCGCGAGCCGTTGTTTCATTTCATTTTGATCGGTGCCGTGTTGTTCGGCGTCGATAGCTTGCTGGTCAGTCAAACCGACGATCCGCATCTGATCGAGTTGGATACGCAAGTCGATGAGGATGCGCAGCGAATGTTCGAAGCGGCGCGCGGCCGGAAGCCGAACGCCGAAGAGTTGCGCGCGCTGCGCCAGGTGTGGCTCGACAACGAGGTGTTGTATCGCGAAGGTCTGGCGCTCGGCCTGGACAAGGGCGACAAGGGCATTCGCGAGCGTGTGATCTTCAAAGCGCTCAGCATGGTCGACGCCAACACCAAGCGGCCGCCCTACGATGAAAAAGTGCTGCGCGAATGGTTCGAAAAGAATCATGCGCGTTACGACCAACCGGCGCGCTTCAGCTTTCAAGAAGCCGTACTGAGCGGCGATTCCTCCGAGGCCGTGGTGCGGGCCTTCGTGAGTGCTTTGAATTCAGGTACGCGACCCGATGCGGAAGCCGGGCTGCGTGTGTTCACCGACCGTCCGCATCTCAATCTGGTGCAGAGTTACGGCGCGGAGTTCGCTGGTGCGCTGGAGTCTTCCGCGGTGGGCGAATGGCGAGCGTTGAAGGACAACAAGGGCTGGCGGGCGATGAAGCTCGACGCCACGATCGCGGCTGTACCAGCCGAGTTCGAGAAGCTGCGCGGCATCGTGCTCCAGGATTGGACCGACGAGGCGATGTCCGAGCAGCGTAGCGCTGCCGTGGCTGCACTGGCCAAGAAGTACACGATCATGATCGACGGAGTGAAGCAGTAACATGCGCGCGCTCCATGTCTTGATGCTCGCGCTGCTGTCGCTGGTTGCCAGCGCCGTCTCCGCTCATGAATTGAGCATGGCAGAGATGGAGATTCGCGAAACCACGCCGGGCGAATTCTTATGGCAATGGACGGCCAGCGGCGATAAAGCGGCAGCGGTCGCGCTCACGCCAATCTGGCCCGACAGCTGCGTCGCCGACATGAACATGCTTCGGTGTGGCGAGCAGGGTCTGTTCGGCACGCTCAAAGTCGACGGCGTCGGTGCTCGCTACTCCGCCGCCATCGTGAAAATTTTCTGGCTGGATGGTCAGAGTCGCGTGTTCACACTCACGACCGGTCAGCCGGAAGTGCATCTGTATGGCTCGGCTGAAGACACTCGCGGCATGGGCGAGATTGCTCGCGCCTACGCGATCCTCGGTGTGGAACACATTCTCGGCGGCTTCGATCATTTGTTGTTCGTGTTGTCGTTGTTGTTCCTGGTGAGTTTCAACAAACGGCTGGTGCTCACCATCAGCGCGTTCACGCTGGCGCACAGTCTTACGCTGGCGCTCAGTGCGTTGGGCTGGCTGACGTTACGTTCGCCGCCGGTGGAAGCGACGATTGCGCTGTCGATCATGCTGGTAGCCGGCGAGGCGTTGAATAAAGAACAAACCTTGTCGCGCCGCTGGCCGGCATTGGTCGCGTTCCTGTTCGGCTTGATCCACGGCTTGGGCTTTGCCGGCGCGCTGGCCGACATCGGCTTGCCGCAGAAGCATCTGTTCGTGGCATTGCTGACGTTCAACGTCGGCGTGGAGGTCGGTCAGCTGCTCGTGGTGGTCCTAGCTTATGGGCTGTATCGAGCTTTCGCCGCTCGACCGCAATTCTTGCTGGCACGCACGCCCGCTCTCTATGCCATCGGCGGCATTGCGGCGTACTGGTCCATCGGTCGTGTCGTCAGCATTCTGGCCTGAGTCACGGATTTCTCTTCTTATGATGCTTAAGACGCTTGGCTTGAGTGGGGCGCTGGCTGCTACGGCAGTGGGTTCGGCAGCGTGGGCTGGCGGCGTGCCGACCACTGTGCTCGAAGAAGTCACGGTGACCGGCAAGCTGGATCGCTTGTACGGCACGCCTGTGTCGGCCAGCCAGGGCGTGGTCGGCTCTGAGCAGTTGAATGCGCGGCCGGTGCTGCGTGCCGGCGAGTTGCTCGAAGTGGTGCCGGGACTGATCGTCACTCAGCACAGCGGCGATGGCAAAGCGAATCAATATTTCCTGCGTGGCTTCAATCTGGACCACGGCACGGATCTCGCGACCAGTGTGGACGGCGTGCCGGTGAACATGCCGACGCACGGTCATGGTCAGGGCTACACGGATATCAACTTCGTCATTCCTGAGTTGATGCAGTCCATCGAGTATCGCAAAGGCACTTACTACGCCGAGACCGGTAACTTCTCCGCCGCCGGTGCCGTGGACATGCGCTACCGCCGTTCGCTCGATGCGCCCATGGTGGTGCTCGAAGCGGGCGAAGATAGTTATATGCGCAGCTTGATCGCCGGCTCTTCTGAGGTCGGCGGTGGCGAGTTACTGGTGGGGTTGGATTACGCGCTGATCGATGGTCCTTGGCAGTTGGAAGAGAACTACCGTAAGCGCAACGGGCTGCTGCGCTATAGCCGCGATACCGCTGAGGGTTCGTTCACGCTTACCGCGCAGGGCTATGAAGGCGAGTGGCGCTCGACCGATCAGATTCCATTGCGAGCCGTGCAGTCAGGCTTGATCGATCGTTTCGGCGCGGTCGATCCCACCGATGGTGGCGATTCGCATCGTTATAGCTTGTCGGCGGATTGGACTGGCTCGTTGGGCCGGGGGCGTTCCAAGGCGCTGTTGTATGCGGTCGACTACGACCTGGATTTGATTTCCAACTTTTCGTATTTCATGGATGCCGAGAACGGCGACCAGTTCGAGCAGGTCGATCAGCGTCGCGTGTACGGCGGCGAGTTTTCTTGGGTAGCGGGCTTCGAATTGTTCGGACGGCCGCAGGAACTCTTGACTGGCGTGCAAGTTCGTCACGACGACATCGAGAAGGTCGGCTTGTATCGCACCGTAGCGCGTGAGCGGTTCGATACCACGCGTGAAGATGCGGTTCGTCAAACCAGTGTCGGTGTGTATGCGAGTGTCGATACGCGCTGGACGGATCATGTGCGTACCACCGTTGGGTTGCGGGCCGATCGGTTTGATTTCGATGTCGATGCCGGGCTGGCTGAGAATTCCGGACAGGCCAACGATTCCATTGCCAGCCCGAAGTTTTCTTTGGTGCTTGGGCCGTGGAGTAAGACGGAGTTCTTTTTCAATGCCGGCAAGGGGTTTCATAGCAACGATGCTCGCGGCACGACCATTACCGTGGATCCAACCGACGGCGTGACGCCGGCTGACAAAGTAGACGCGTTGGTCGATGCCACTGGCATGGACGTCGGCTTGCGCACGGCGCTGCTGCCGAATACTCAGTTCAGCGTTTCTTTGTGGAGCCTGAAGCTTGATTCCGAGTTGTTGTTCGTCGGCGATGCCGGCACGACGGAGGCGAGTCGAGCTAGCGAGCGTCGCGGCGTGGAAGCGGCGGTGATTTGGAACCCCCTGCGCTGGCTGATTGTGGATGCTGATCTTGCTTGGTCACGGTCGCGCTTCAGTGACTATGACCCGGCTGGGTCTCGGATTCCTGGTGCCGTTGAGAACGTCGCTTCTGTTGGGCTTGCTGTTGATCATCCCAGTGGCTGGTTCGGCGGCGCGCGCTTCCGGCACTTCGGGGCTGCGCCTCTCGTTGAAGACAATCATGTGAGGTCGGAGTCGACCACGCTGGTCAATTTGGAGGCCGGCTACCGGTTCTGGAAGCGCTACAAGATTAGCGCTGCGGTTTATAACGTGTTCGATAGTGAAGATAACGACATCACGTACTTCTATGAGTCGCAACTCGCTGGGGAGACGGCACCGGTAGAGGATATTCACTTCCACCCAGTCGAACCGCGCACGGTGCGGGTGACGCTGACCGCGAGTTTCTAAACTGAATGGCGCCTTTGGCGCCTGCTCGTCGAAGATACAACCAGCGATACATTCGCCCTGGCCGGGCGACGTCGGCTCAATTCACGTGTTACTCGTCTGCGCGGCGAGCTCGGCTTCGATACCATCGCACGAATCTTTGCGCCGGCCGGCTGGGCGGCGCAGGTTATTTACTGCCCGGCGTACGCTCGGCGAATTCGGCTTCGATGTCGTCTAGTAGTGATTGCGCTGTTTGGGTGACGCCGTCGTCGTCGCTGTGATAGATCGCGGTGCGCATCGTGTCTCGGATCGTGCTGTCGCGGTCGCCGTCGCGGAGGGCGAGGGAATACATGGAACGTAGCGCGATGTGGCGGTCGACGTTCGGTTCGCCCACTTGCAGCACTCGCTTCAGCGCCGGCAGCGCTTGATCCTTCGGCGCATCGGCTAGCGCGGCGATGGCGGTGGCGCGAGTTTTGGCGTCGTCGCTATCGGTGTCTTTGATCCACTGAGCGACAGTCTTCGCAGCTTCGGGTTGAGCTGCTACTGTCGCGGTCTCGTCTGCGCCCGTGCTCGGCGACGACTGCGCCGATGCATCAGTGCCGCCGGCACCCGTTGCTGTTGCGGCCGCAGCCCCAGCTGAATCTTCATTCTCAGCGTTTGCCGCCGAGCGCGCGGCGGCCCGCGCTGTATCTGGCAGCGCACCCAGCGTTGTGTCTTCACCAGCCGCCGCAGGCTGATCGCGCCCAGCGTGAAAATAAGCCAGGCCGCCGCAAGCAGCGAGCATGCCCAACGCAGCGAAGATGATAGAAGGACGCATCACTCCAGCTCAGTGGATTCCAGATTCCGAGCCTAACGTTTCCCACGGCAGTGCTTGCACGAAAGCATCAAGCGCCGCGTCACCATCCTTGCCGGTTGCCGCCGAGTTGGCCAGCACTTTCACGCGCCAGCGCTCCGTCGTGAAGAAATAAAGATTGGTCAGCGTCCCGGCTGCCTCGGTACCCGCGTGCCGCACTTTCACACCACGGACTCCCTTCAAAGTATCGATTTGAAACGGCTGCTCCGACGAAACGCCCGCAGATTCGCCAGCCTTCCTCGCAGCCGTCGACTTCGCGCCATCGAGCGTCGCGTCGGGCGCGCCCGAGTCCGCGGCATAAACGTCCACTTCAGCACTAACGGACGATCCAGACGCGGGTCGATACTCCGCCCCGGCATCGTTGTTCCCGTCAATGTTGTACGGCTGCCCAACGCGACTAAAACCACTGACCGAGGCAGGAAACATCCAACCGCTGTCCACGTGTCGCCAGGCCCCATCATGGCCGAACTTATGTAACGGGTCGGCAACGCCAGAGCCGGCAACACCCAGCAAGGCTAGCGCCGCGAAAGTAATTCCCATCCGAGTCATAAGCTGAAGCCTTGAGGTCAGAAGCAGCCAATGACAAGCATATGTCCGGAATGTGACAAGGATATGGACGCCACCGATTTGGCACGGTCTGGGCGTCCATTGCTGATCCTGTTAGGCAGATTTAGCGACAGGAGCCGCTCGGCTAGCCGCCACACGCGCAACCGGCGTAGCCGTATCGAAGCGCGCACCACCCACCAGATAAGAATGCACATCCGCCGCAAACAGCTTCATGGTTTCTTGAATGGCACGATTCCGTCGCAGCAACCAGTTGTAACCCATGACCGCCGGCACGGCGACGAACAACCCGATGGCAGTCATCACCAGCGCCTCGCCGATGGGGCCGGCAATCTCCGCCAGGTTCGGCTGACCGGACAACGAAATGCGCGTCAGCGCATTCAAGATGCCCCAGACCGTGCCCAGCAAGCCGATGAAAGGCGACACCGAGCCGGTGGTCGCCAGGATGGACATGCCGTTGGCGAGTCGGACGTTGACGCTTTCGATGGAACGATGCAAAGACACCGCCAGCCAATCGTGCAGCGCCATCTTTTCGGTGAGATGGCCTTGGTGATAGTGAGTGGCGCGGATGCCATCCTCGGCCAGCATCCGAAACACGTTGTTACTTCCGGTGAGCGAGGCGATGCCGTCGTGCAGATTGCCTTGCATCCAGAATTTCTTCCGCGCCTCCGCATAGGCGCGATGAATGGCGCGTTGATCCCAAAGCTTGGTCAAGATCACGAACCAGCACGCCAGCGACATCACTATCAATACCACCAGGATGGCGTAGGACAGGCCGTCCGCCTCGTGCAGGAAGGCGATGATCCCGAATTTGTTTTGTGCCACGGCTTCGCTATTGGCCATTTGACGATTCCTCGAGAGTGCGGACCACAAGAGTCGTAGTAACTATGACAGTTGTAGTAGGACCGTGCAAGCGACTTGCGGCAGCTACTACAGCAGGCGTAGGCTCAACCACAGTGATAGTGGAGGGGTGGATTTGGCGTCGACCAAGCTCAGTAAACTGGAATTGACCATCATGGAAACGCTGTGGACCCAGGGGGCCTGCGCCATCCGTGAGATCCATGACGCCTTTCCGAAGCGTGGCCGGCCGGCCTATACGACGGTGCAGACCATGGTGTACCGCCTGGAAGCCAAGGAGATGGTCCGGCGCGCCAAGAAGATCAGTAACGCGCATATTTTCGAGGCGACCATTACGCGCGAGGCGGCCGAGCGGCGCTTGATCGACGATCTGCTCGGCTTGTTCGGCGGACGGGCACAGCCAGTCATGGCGCATTTGATCGAGGCCGGCAAGCTCACCATGGGCGATATCAAGGAAGCGGAAAAGATTTTGCGCTCGCTGAAAAAGGACGAAGGCTGATGGCCGAAGCGCTGGCATTACATCTGTGGCAGTCCACCCTGGTGTTGATGCTGGCCTGGGGACTGACGCGGCTGTGCCGGCGCAACTCGGCGTCGCTCCGCTTTTACATTTGGTTCTGTGCTGCGTTGAAGTTGCTGGTGCCGTTCGCGTGGTTGCAGCAGCTTGGCGATTACATAGGCCGTGCGTTGCCGGCGCCACTAGCCATTGGCCCGGCTTTGTTGGAAACCGGCGGCGCCATCTTCGTGCCGTCGTTCACCGGCGTGAGCGTGATTGCCGATGACATGCGTCCGAACTTATATATGGCGCTGGTCATCATCTGGGCGTGCGGCGCGGCCGTGTTGTTGATTCGCTGGCTGGCTCAGTATCTGGCCATGCGCTCGATGCTCAGATCGGCGCCGCAGTTGCCAATGGATCTGCCCATTCCGGTTCGTGTTGTCGCCACGGAATTGACACCCGGCGTCTTCGGCGTGTTTCGGCCGGTGCTGATTTTGCCGAAGAGCGTGCTGAGTGAGCTGAGTGCTTCGCAATTGCAAGCCATTGTGGCGCACGAGATGTGCCACGTCCGCCGCCGCGACAATCTGCTGGCGGCGATGCATAAGTGTATCGAGGTGCTGTTCTGGTTCTATCCGCCAGTATGGTGGATCGGCGCGAATCTGTTACGCGAGCGCGAAGCCGCTTGTGATGAATCGGTGCTGGAGGAAGGTCATGAGCAGTCGGTGTATGCCGAGTCCATCCTGACAGTCTGCCGCCTGGGTGTCACGGCACGAGTCGCTGGCGTTGCGGCTTCGATCGGTGGTTGTTTGCATCAGCGTCTGACGTCGATCATGAGCGAACAACGCGCGCTGCCCATCGATCAGCCTCGCTTCTGGTTGCTGGCAAGTGTGGCCATGGCGATGCTGTATGGACCGGTGATGGCGGGCATCGCGTCGACAGCGTTGCGGGAAGCAAGCGCTACTGGAAGCATCATTTTCGAAACCATCACATTGCAGTCCGCGAAGACGGACTCAGGTTGGCGGCGTGGGGCGCAGTTCGATCCGGATGCCGGCCATTTGGCGCTCGACAATGTTTCTTTGCGCCAGCTGATCGCGCTGGCCTATCCGGCGTCGCGGGTCAATGGCGAGCCTGATCTCATCGATAGCATTCACTATGACATTCAGGCGCGCTGGCACGCCGAAGGCCACGCTTCGGAGCGCGGTGTCTATCGGGAACTGCTGAGCCGGATTCTGCGGACCAACTCCAACCTGCAGTTGTACGTCAAAGACGGCTGTGGCGATGCTTGCGACTATGTCCGCGGCCAGTTGGTGGCGGGGCGTATTCGCTGAACAGGCGATGTCGGCTTCGGCCGGGCTGGTTCGTCCTTGGCTTGAACCCAGCCTATTTTGGAGATCGCCATGCCTAGCACTGTCCGTTTTCACCGTGTATTGCGTTCCACGCCGGAGCGTGTGTATCGCGCCTTCACCAATGCCGAGGCTTTTGCGAAATGGCTGCCGCCGCACGGCTTCACGTGCCAAGTGCATGAGCTGGATGCGAAGGTTGGCGGCAAGTACCGCATGTCGTTTACCAATTTTTCCAATGGCCAGCCGCATTCCTTCGGTGGCACTTATCTGGAGTTGGTGCCGGGCCAGCGTGTTCGCTACAACGCCCGCTTCGACGACCCGAATCTGCCGGGCGAGATGCAGACCACCATCGACATCAAGCCAGTGTCGGTGGGCGTGGAGATCAACATTGTCCAGGAAGGCATCCCGGATGTGATCCCGGCGGAGGGTTGCTACCTCGGCTGGCAGGAATCGCTCGAGCTGCTCACCAAGTTGGTCGAGCCAGAGATTCCTGGCTGACCGCTCATTTGCTCGGTGCCAGCCGGTTGTATTTCTTCAGCACCTGCTGCAATCGATCGTGAGGCAACGCGATGGCGCGATGACCGTTCGGACCGTTAGTGGTCTCGGCGGCCACCATGGCGTTGATGATGGCTTCTTCGGTGGCCTCGATAGTGGCTTCGAAGAACGGGCTGAGGCGATCGTTGGGTAGCGTCGTCGCGCTGCCCAACGTCTTGGCATCGGCGGCGGTGGAGTTGCCGGTAGCAAAAGCAACGAAGATGTCGCCCGAAGAATCGCTGGAAACGCCGCCGGTGCGCGCGATGCCCATGCTCACACGGCGAGAGATGCGCTTGAGTTGATGCGGCAGCAACGGCGCGTCCACGGCAACGACGACGATGATGGAGCCGACATCGGTTGTAGAGCGCTCGGTCATGCGACCGGCGTAGGCGGGCTCGTCTGGGATCTCCGCGCCCACCGGTGTGCCGGCAATCGTCAGCTGATTGCGTCTGCCGAAGTTCGCTTGCACCAACACGCCGACGGTGTACTCGCCCGCAGGGTCGCGCACCTTTCGCGACGACGTGCCGGTGCCGCCTTTGAATTCATACGCGATCATGCCGGTGCCGCCGCCGACGTTGCCTTCGGCCACCGGGCCGGGCTTGGCGGAATTGAGCGCAGTGAATACGTGCTCGGGTTTGACGTGAAAACCATTGATGTCGTTCAACCAGCCATCCCAGGTTTCCCCGACCACCGGCAGCGACCACCATTGCTCAGTATTCGGTTTATATGTTTGCAGATACCACGCGATGGTTGCGTCGCGCACCACGCCGACGCTGTGCGTGTTGGTGATGAGGATAGGGCCGGCCAGCTCGCCGGATTCTTCGATCCAGGTCGTGCCGGTCATTTCGCCATTGCCGTTCTGTGAGAACCAGCCCGCGTAGACCGGCTTGTCGCCGTTCGCCTTGCCTCTGGGCAGCACGGCAGTGACGCCGGTATGAATCGGAGCTGCGCCACGCTTTTCCGAGTTCAACGTCACCGCGCCGACTTCGACACCGCGAACGTCGGTGATTGCATTCAACGCACCCGGCGTGCCTCGGAACGGAACGCCAAGATCGCGTGCTCGTGGTTTCATCGCTTCCGCTCCATACACAACAGGTGAGAGAGCCAACGACACGATGGCCGTAGCTGCGAGCCGAGACAACGTATCTGCATTCAACGATGAGAGATATCGCATTTTGTGTATGGATCCTGAATGTGACACAAGCCCGGCGTCGCCATGATCGCAACTGTTAAACCGCCGTGCAAACCTTGTGTCTAAAGGCCAGGCAGCGGCGCATCCCGAACATAGTGTGATCTGGCGCACGAAGCCAACCTAGCCGCCCCGGTAACGTAGCTGCCATGCCAACACCTACTCATGCCTCCATTCTGCGCACCGGTGCTGCGATTCTGTTGCTGGCCCTCAGCGGTTGCGCAACCATGGATCGCGAAGAATGCTTGACCGTCGATTGGCGCACCGTCGGCTTCGAAGATGGCGTGGCCGGTTATTCGGGCGATCGCATCGGCGAGCATCGCAAGGCCTGTGCGAAACACGGCGTCCGGCCCGATCTCACGGCTTATCAAGATGGCCGCGAGGAAGGCTTGCGTGAGTACTGCGTGCCGTCCAACGGCTTTCGCGTCGGTTCGCGTGGCAATGGTTACAACGGCCTATGCCCGGCCGATATGGAACCGTCATTCCTGGATGCTTATGAATCGGGCCGTCAGCTCTACACGCTGCAGTCCCGACTCTCGAACGTGAACTATCGGCTCGATTCGGCACGTAACGAGCTGCGCGATGCCGAGTCTGGGATCGTCTCCGCGTCGGCCTTCGCTATCAGCCGGGACGCGACCTCGGACGAGCGTGCTCAAGCCGTGCTGGATGTGAAACATCTGGGCGAGCGCGTCGGTGAACTCAAGTCCGAGATCCGCCGGCTCGAAGCCGAGCGCGTGCACTCCGAACGCGATCTCGAAGATTATCGCGCGACGTTGTAAAACCTCGCGCCTCCCGAAAACCCTACCGAATCGAGTAGGGTAGCGCCGGTATGTGTGACCCACACCGGCGCCTGTAAAAATGACGATGGTTCAAGTGGCGGAGCTGCTCGCAGTTCATCTGTGGGCTGCGCTATTCGCCATCACCTCCCTGATGCTCCTGCTTTCAGCCCTGCTATGGCATGGGCTGCAACGCTACGGCGTATGGCAGACCGTGCATCGGCTCGGCGCGCAAGTAGTGCTGAGCCTGGCGGTTGCGGTGTTCGCATTCTTGGGGTTCGTCGAGATTGCCGATGAGATCGGTGCCGACGAGGATCTCGGTCAATTCGATACGGCACTAAGCACGGCCTTGAGTTCGCATGCCAACGAAACTCAATTGCAAATGTTCGCGACGCTGACCCACCTGGGCGACAAAAGGTGGCTGATCCCTCTGGCCGTCGTGATTGCGGCGATATTGTGGTGGCGGCGGCACCGGTTCCTTGCCACAGCCTGGGTCATCGCGACCGCCAGCGGCGGTTTGTTGAATACGGCACTGAAAGCTTATTTCGAACGAGCGCGACCGGAGTTTCTACACGGCTTTGCCACCGCTGACGGTTGGAGTTTTCCCAGCGGCCACTCTTCTGGCGCTTGCATCGTGTATGGCCTGCTCGCCTACCTGCTTGTGATTCTGGCGCCGAAGCGCTTTCATCTGCTGGTGGCGGCGAGTGCCATGTTGCTGATCGTTTGTGTGGGGTTCAGCCGGGTGGTGTTGCAGGTCCATTACTTCAGCGACGTGCTCGGCGGCTTCGCGTTCGGCGCGGCTTGGGTGGCTGCATGGATCGCCGGGCTCGAGGCCTACCGCCGCAGACTAGGGGCTGGCGAGCCAATGAAGGATTAACTAACAACAGGGGCGAAGCGAATGTGGGCACAAGGCTACGATCCTTTCGGCAATCCGCTCTGGTCCACACTCACGGCCGCCGTGCCGGTGGTGGTGCTGCTCGGCTCCATCGCGTTCCTGAAAATGAAAGCTCACGTGGCGGCGCTGCTCGGGATTGCCAGCTCGCTGACCATCGCGATTTTCGCCTTTGAAATGCCCGCCGGCATGGCGACGCTGGCCGCGGCCTACGGTGCCGCGTATGGCCTCATGCCCATCGGCTGGATCATTCTGAATGTGATTTTTCTGTATCGGCTCACCGAGCAGCGCGGCCAGTTTCGGATCCTTCAAGACAGCATCGCAGCGGTGACGCCGGATAGGCGACTGCAGTTGTTATTGATCGCGTTTGGCTTCGGTGCGTTCTTCGAAGGTGCAGCCGGTTTCGGCACGCCGGTGGCGGTGACCGGTGCGATGTTGATCGGTTTGGGATTCTCGCCGCTGGCTGCGTCGGGACTGTCGCTCATTGCGAATACCGCGCCGGTGGCGTTCGGTGCGTTGGGAACGCCGGTGATCGCACTATCGAGTGTCACTGGCCTGGATCTGCACGAACTCAGCGGCATGGTGGGTCGACAGCTGCCGTTCTTCTCCGTGATCGTGCCGTTCTGGCTGATCTGCGCGTTCGCAGGCTTCCGCGGGATGTGGCAGATATGGCCGGCGATTCTGGTGGCAGGTGTGTCCTTCGCCATTCCTCAATATCTGGTCTCCAACTTTCACGGCCCGTGGTTGGTCGACATCGTTGCGGCGGTGTGTTCGATGGGGGCGTTGACGCTGTTCTTGCGTGTGTGGCGCCCATCAACCATTTGGCGTTCGACCAGTCGCGGTGAGAACAATGACGTCGCGACGAGTGAACCGCCGGCAACCCAATACACCCGAGAGCAAATATTCAAAGCGTGGTTGCCTTGGCTGGTGCTCAGCGTGTGCGTGTTCCTGTGGGGTATTCCGCAAGTGAAGGCGTGGTTGGATTCATTGTTCGTCATCAAGCTGCCGGTGAGTGGCTTGCATGAACTGGTGCAGAAGGTGCCGCCGGTCGTCGCTCAGCCCACGGCCGAAGCTGCTGTCTATAATTTCAATCTGTTGTCGATGACTGGCACAGGCATCTTGCTGGCCGCGGTCATCAGCAGTGCTTTGATGAAATTCTCAGTGCGTGATTTTTTTCGGGAGTACTTCGCGACGCTGGTGGTCGTTCGCTTGTCGTTGTTGACCATCGCCGCGATGCTCGCACTCGGCTATGTCACTCGTTACTCCGGCGCGGATGCCACGATGGGTCTGGCGTTTGCTCAAACCGGTTGGCTGTATCCCTTGTTCGGCACCATGCTCGGCTGGCTCGGTGTGGCCTTGACCGGTTCGGACACGGCGTCGAACGTATTGTTCGGTGGCTTGCAAAAGATCACCTCCGAGCAGTTGGGGCTGAATCCCGTGTTGATGGCGGCCGCCAACAGTTCGGGCGGCGTAATGGGCAAAATGATCGACGCGCAAAGCATCGTTGTCGCGTCCACGGCCACGCGCTGGTACGGCCACGAGAGCGAGATCCTGCGCTATGTGTTCTTCCACAGCATCGCGCTGGCCTTATTGGTCAGCTTGCTGGTACTCGGCCAGGCCTATGTATGGCCGCTGACCCTGCTGGTGCACTAGTACTGACTATCCTGATCATAGAAAAATTGTCCAATCAGGATGGATGGGCTTAAGATGCCGGTCGGCCGAAATGGGCCGGACGGGGGCGGTCAGTGCTAACAGTTACGAACACACGAGGCCGCGTCGCGCGCCTCCTGATATTGACGGCGGCGTTGCTGGGCAGTGCTTTGCCGCTGGCTTCCTGGGCCGACACTTCGGTCAATAACCCGAGTGCCCCCGATGGCTCCAAGGCCTTGCCGGCCGGTATTAGGATCGGCGACTACGTCGGCCAGGACGTGATGATCCCGATGCGCGACGGCGTCAAGTTGCGCGCTCAGATCTGGCGGCCGGCCAACTCGGCGGGCAAGAAACTTCCCCTGCTCATGCAGCGCTCGCCGTATGGCTTCAAGATCGAGCGGCTGGAAAAAGTGTTCGCCGATCAGTTCAAGGAGCTGGCCGCCGAAGGGTTCATCTTTGTATTGCAGGACATTCGCGGCCGCTTCGGTTCCGAAGGCGAGTTTGTGATGTTGCGTCCGAGGAAGACGACTCCGCAGGGCATCGACGAGTCCACCGACACTTACGACAGCATCGCCTGGCTGACCAAGACGGTGGCCGACAACAACGGCAACGTCGGCGTGTTCGGCATTTCTTATGGCGGCTGGACGGCGGCCATGGCCACTATCGAACCGCATCCGGCGCTCAAAGCCGTGTCGGCGCAGGCCTCGCCGGACGATATGTTTCTAGGCGATGACTTCCATCACAACGGCGCGTTCCGCCTGCAATACGGCTGGGAGTACAGCGCCGCACTGGAAACCGATGGGCGCACCATGAACCCGTTCAACTTCGGCGGCGGCGATGTGTTCGATTGGTACTTGAAGCAAGGCGAGCTGGCCAAGCTGGATCAAACCCATCTGCAGCGCACCTTGCCGACTTGGAAGAATTTCGTCAGTCATCCCAACTACGACGGCTTCTGGCACGAGCAAGTCACCACCGCGCGCCTGTCGCCCAAGGTCGCCATCCCTAACCTGATCGTGGCCGGTTGGTGGGATCAGGAAGATTTCTACGGACCGTTGAAGATGTATGAGCAGCAAGAAAAGGGTGACGCGCACGGTCGTAACTTCATCGTGATCGGGCCGTGGAATCATGGCGGTTGGTCACACGGTGCCGGCGACAAGTATGGGCCCGTCGAGTTGGGCAGCGCGACCTCGGCGTTCTTCCGCAATGAAGTGCAGGCCCGCTGGTTTCGTTACTGGCTGAAGAACGAAGGCAGCTTGGATCAAGCCGAGGCACTGGTGTTCCAGACCGGCAGCAACAAGTGGCAGCGCTACAAATCCTGGCCGCCGCGCGAGGGTGTGAACCAGCGTAACTTGTATCTGCGCGCTGGCGGCAAGCTCTCGTTCACGGCACCCAAAGGTGCGGATGAAGCGCCGGCGAGCTTCGTGTCCGATCCTGCTTCGCCCGTGCCTTATCGCGAGCGGCCGATCGGCCCGATCTTCGACAAGGACGCAACTTGGGCGCAATGGCTGGCCGACGATCAGTCGCCGTTCGCAAAGCGTGCCGATGTGTTGTCCTGGACCACCGAGCCGTTGAAAGAGGAAGTGTCTATCGTTGGCAGCGTGGCGGCCAAGTTATTTGCCAGCACCACGGGCAGCGATGCGGACTGGGTGGTCAAGCTCATCGATATCCATCCGTCGGATGACAGCGTGCCCGAGGCGATGCGCGGTCGTCATCTAATGATCGCGAACGATGTATTCCGTGCGCGCTTCCGGTCGAGCTACGAGAAGCCGCAGGCCGTGAAGCCGAATGAAGTCGTCGGCTACGACATCAATCTGCACGCGGCGGCGCATGTGTTTCGTAAGGGCCACCGCATCGCCGTGCAAATACAGAGCACGTGGTTCCCGCTGATCGATCGTAATCCGCAGCAGTTCGTCAGCAATATCTTCGAAGCCAAGCCGCAGGACTATGTGGCGCAGACTCACAAGGTGTTCCAGACCAGCCGTTATCCGTCGGCGATCTCGGTCGGTGTGGAACGCGCTGGCTCGCTGCCGTAGCGCCGGCCGGGAGGCCGGTTCGAAGGCTGGGATGATATGGTAGCTCCTTTCTGCCGGGCGGCTGTCTGGCCGCTTTGGAGCTACCGACATGACCGAGATATACATCAGCACCGACATCGAGACTGACGGCCCGATTCCAGGGCCGCACTCCATGTTGAGCATCGGCTCGGCGGCATATACGGCTGACAAAGCCCTGGTCGCGACCTTCTCCGCGAACTTGGAAACATTGCCGGGTGCGCAGGCGCATCCGAAGACGGCGGAGTGGTGGGCGACTCAGCCGGAAGCGTGGGCGGCGTGTAGAAAAGATCTAGAGGCGCCGGAACAGGCCATGCTCAGATATGTGAGCTGGCTCAAGTCGCTCGAGGGCAAGCCGGTGTTCGTCGCCTATCCCGCCGGATTCGATTTCACATTCGTCTATTGGTACTTGATCAAGTACGTGGGTGAGAGCCCGTTCAGTCATTCCGCGCTGGACGTGAAGTCATTTGCAATGGCCATGCTCAAGGCGGACTTCCGCCAGAGCACCAAACGCAACATGCCCAAGCGCTGGTTCGACAACTTACCGCACAGTCATGTGGCGTTGGACGACGCCATCGAGCAAGGGGCGATGTTTTGTAACATGCTCAAGGAAAATCGCGATGCCAGGACCGCATAACATCGCAGCGTTGCGTGCGCTTGCCCGGCGCAAGTTGCCGCGTCCCATCTTCGACTATATTGACGGTGGCGCGGACGATGAGGTTTCACTCGAACGCAACACCGCTGCGTTTGCGAACTACGAACTGATCCCTGATGTGTTGGTTGACGTATCGCGCATCCGCACGGCGACCACCCTGTTCGGCAAGGAAGTGCGCTGGCCGCTTATGCTGGGGCCGACCGGGCTCACCAGCATGTTTCATCCCGACGCTGAGCCGGCAGTCGCTAAAGCCGCTGCCGCGCACGGGTTGTTGTATGGCCTGTCGACGATGGGCACCACCAAGTTGGAAACATTGGCGGCAGCGTCGAGGGGACCGAAGCTATTTCAGATCTATATCTTCAAGGATCGAGGGCTGACCGCAGAGTTCGTGGCTCGATGCAAGGCGGCCGGCTATGACGGCCTGATGCTCACGGTCGACACGCCAGTCGCCGGCAATCGGGAGCGCGACCGCTTGAATGGCTTGTCGTTGCCGCCGCGGTTGACGTTGCGATCCATGGTCGACTTCGCGTTGCATCCGATGTGGTCGCTGCCAAAATTGTTCGGGCAGCCGTTCGATTTCCCCAACGTGAGTCATCGGGTGGATGCGCTGGCCAGCGGGCCGCTGAGTTTGTTCGATTACATCGCCGGTCAATTCGATCGGTCCGTGACCTGGAAAGACGTCGAATGGCTGGCGCGCGAATGGGGTGGGCCGCTATCGTTGAAAGGTGTGATGACGGCGGCCGATACCAAACACGCGCTGGATTCCGGAGCGACCGGAGTATTCATTTCCAATCACGGCGGCCGTCAGCTCGATGGCACGCCGGCACCGATCGAGCAGATCGCGCCGATCCGAGATGCCGTGGGTGACGGTTGTGAAATCATTTGCGACGGCGGCATCCGGCGCGGCTCGGATGTGGTGAAAGCCTTGGCGCTCGGCGCCACCGCTTGTTCCATCGGGCGGCCGTATCTTTACGGCCTGGCTGCCGGCGGTGGCAAAGGCGTCGAGCTGGCGTTGACGCTATTGTTCCAGGAGTTCGAACGCACGCTGGCGTTGGCCGGCGTCAATGACATTGCCCAGCTGGGCCGACGGCACATCCGTTGTCGGGTTCCTTGACGTAGCTCACGTCCCGACCATGTACGAGCAACGGTTGCTCGGTTAGGATTTCGGCGCTTCAAAGGCGGCGATCACTAACCTGGGATGGGAGTCGCATGGAATCGTCGAACAACCCTTATGCGCCGAGTCAAGCCAGCCTCAACGGCGGCACCGTGCGCGACTACAGCAATGTCTGGCGTTTCGAAAAAATCGTGATCCTGGTGCCCGACAGCGATCTGCCGGATCGTTGTGTGAAATGTAACGATCCGGCCGAGCAGCCCACCAAGACCCGCAAAGTGTATTGGCATCACCCCGGCTTCTATGCGGTGTTGCTGATCAATGTGATTCTGTACGTGATCGTTGCGTTGATCGCCCGCAAGACGGCCGAGGTCAATCCCGGCCTGTGCACGCGACACAAACAAAAACGCAACCTGGGGCTGGCCATCGGCTGGGGCGGGTTGTTGGTCGGCATCGCAGTCACGGTGGTGGCGGCTGGCGATAACCCTGGGGTGGCCATGCTCGGCATTCTAGGTGGGATCACCTGCATCCTGGTCGGCCTGTTCATGTCGCGCGTGGTCTACGCCAAACGCATCGACGACAAGTACGTGCAGCTCAAGGGCTGCGGCGCGCCCTTTCTGGATGCGTTGCCTGAGTTTCGCCCCAGCGGTCGCGATTTGATCTAGAGCGCGATACAATGGCCGTTCTGCGCCCGTAGCTCAGCTGGATAGAGTAACCGGCTTCGAACCGGTTGGTCGGGAGTTCGAATCTCTCCGGGCGCGCCATTTCCCTCAGCCGCGGCTCCAAGCTCGCGGCGTAGTGCCACTACTACTCATACGCACGACACGTTGAAGTGTCCGCGCGAATAGTTAATTTCTTGCAATCCAGGTAGCCCAGGGGCACTCTTTCTGGCGGTTTTCATCCCGTCAGATCAACCGCCCCATCTTGCGTACGCCTGCCAATTCCTCTGCGTCCTCCGGCATCCGCGACGGTGCCAGTATCGCCATGGAGATGCGGCCGGCCTTGATCCGTTACTTCAAAAGAAGGAGCGGCAGTTCGGCGGAGGCGGAGGATCTGGCCCAGGACGTCATCACGCAGACCTTGAAGCAGGCGCTGTGCGCCTCGGCGCTGGAACTCAAGGGCTACATTTTTCGCGCCGCTGCCAACCGGTGGCGGGATCGGCTGCGCCGTAAACGCACCCGGCCCCCCGGCGAGGCTTGGGAGGAAGACGGTTTCGACCTGCCGGCCGAGCTGATCACGCCCGAGCGTCTGTTGAGTGCCGAGCAGGAACTGGCGTCCGTGACCCAAGCGCTGCTGGATCTGGATGAGCGTACCCGGAACGTCCTGCTGTTGGTGCGGCTGGAGAACATGAAG
The DNA here is from genome assembly GCF_016790065.1 of Steroidobacter sp. Lineage (GTDB taxonomy): Bacteria > Pseudomonadota > Gammaproteobacteria > Steroidobacterales > Steroidobacteraceae > Steroidobacter. The sequence continues at coordinate 2,237 of NZ_JAEUPY010000488.1, read as the reverse complement.
ATCGACAGTGTGGCGCAGATGCTCGGCATCTCGCGTAGCGCGGTGAATCGATTACTGGCCAAGGCGCTGGCTCATGTCCATGCAAGGGATGCAGCACCGTGAAGCAGACAAACGAGAACGGTGTGTACGGCATGGCGGATGACGAGGCCTACGAAACTTTCGTCCGGCGCGCGGCCGGCGACTGGAATGCGGATCAGGAGCGCACGCTACAGGCGCGCATGCAGGCCGATCCTGCTTATGCGGAAGCCTTTTCCGGCATGGAAAAATCTTGGCGTTCGCTGGGCGCCCATGCCGAGTCGCCGGAGCTCATGAAGCTGCGCGAATCGGCGATCTCGTGGGCACGTCACGAAAACCAGAAACGTTGGGGAGTCGCGCCTCGGCAGCGACGCAAGGTGTTCGCCGCTGGTCTTGCGGCGGCTGTGCTCGCCCTGGTGGTCGGCTTGCAACTCTCTCCGTATGGCTATCATCCGGGGCTGTACCGGACTGGCATCGGTCAGCAGACCAAAGTGGATCTGGTGGACCGCTCGCAGATCGAACTCGATGCCGTAACGCGGCTGCAGGTTCGTTTCACCGATACCGAGCGCACCGTCCGGTTGCTCGAAGGACAGGCGCAGTTCTCGGTGGCCAAAGACCCGCAACGGCCATTTCGTGTGTTGGCCGGAGATCAGAAGATCGTTGCGGTGGGCACCGTGTTCACAGTCGAGTACATCGACGGAAAAGTTCGAGTGACGACGTTGGAGGGCAAGGTCGCCGTCTCGTCGGCAACGAAGTCGGTCACTGATGGAGAGGCACGTCATGCAGGCGCTACGGAGTCTACGGTGGCGTTGACTGCGGGCGAGGCGTTACGTGTTGGCGCGGATGGCAGCGCCGAGTTTCTACCCAAGGCCGAGGCGGACGTGGTCGCGGCGACTGCGTGGCGCGAGGGCAATGTCATCTTCAAAGGCGAACCCTTGGGCGATGCCGTGCGACGTCTGAATCGGTATTCGCACTTGAAGCTGACCGTCGCCGAGCCATCGCTGGCCGAGTTGCGTATCAGCGGCGTCTTTCAGAAGGGAGATTCCGCTGCGTTTGCGCGCACCGTGCAGGCCTACTATGCCGTGATCGCCGACGAGACGGACAGTGATGTGATTCGATTGCGCTTGAAGTGAAGCGGGAATTTGTTTGTTAGCACCCCGGACGGTTTGCCGAATCGTGCGTACTAAGGAGGTAACGGTTTACTAATAACGACGGGGAGAGATGATGTCCGTTATTTCCGGCTCCTGGCTGCGCGCCCGCACGATTGCGGTCATTCTGGGTGCGGCACTCGCCGCCACTGGCGTTCCTGCTGACGCCCAGGCCCAGACTGCCACCACAACCTATCAACTCGAAATTCCTTCGCAGAGTCTGCATGACGCTCTGCAGGCGCTGGCACTGGCTTCGCGCCATCGCATGTTCTATCAAGCCGATATCGTCAACGGCAAAGTCAACGCGGCCATCAGTGGCAAGTACACCACGGAAGAAGCCGTGCGTGCGATGTTGGCGGGCACTAATCTGGAATATGAGATCTCGGCGGACGGCGTGGTAATCGTTCGTGCGCGGGGTTCTGCGTCCAGCAAGACGTCGTGGACAGGAGGGACTGGTTCGTTGCACTTGGCTCAGGCCGCAACCTCCAGCGAGTCCGACAAGACTTATCTGGATGAGGTGGTGGTCAAGGGCACGACCATCGACGATCCCATCCTGAGTTCCAGAACAGGAGATACGGTGCGCGATCGACCGCGCGCCGTCACCATCGTTACGCGTGAGCGTCTCGATGAACAGAACATCAACACGGTGAATTCGGTGCTGGATCAATCGACCGGCGTCACCGTTGCCAGAGTCAACTTCGCCAATCAGCGCTACTACGCTCGCGGTTTCCAGATCGGAAGTTTGCAAGTCGACGGTGCGGCGCCCATCCCCACCGACGGTAGCGGCAGCGGATTCTTGAACATCGCGGATCTGTCGATGTACGAGCAAGTGGAAGTGATGCGCGGACCGGACGCGCTGTTCTCAGGCAACGGCGCTTCGGGTGGCTCGCTACAGCTGGTGCGCAAGCGCCCCACCAAGAACACTCAGATGTCCTTGGCATTGCTCGCCGGAAGTTGGAGCCAATACCGGGCGGAAATAGATGCTTCCGGTCCGCTCGGTTGGGATGGTCGGCTGCGCGGTCGAGTGGTCTATGCGAAGGAGGACAGCGATTCTTATCTGAGCAACGGTGAAAG
>NZ_JAEUPY010000457.1 GCF_016790065.1 Steroidobacter sp. | reverse complement strand
GCCACCAACGTGCACCAGACACCGCGACTCGCAGAACCCATTAGCGCCCCCAGATCTGTCGATAGACTCTCAGCCAATTGCCGCCCAACACCTTGTGGACTTCCGTCGTCGTCCAACCACGCGACAACAAGCCTCGCGTGACGTTCGGCAGCTGCCCGATGTTCTCAAAGCCTTGGACATAGTACCAAGGGCGCTGCGAGCTATACGCTTCTGCGACCATCGTCGTGGTATCGGGTGACACCACGCCCTCACCGTTGTTGCCTTCGATGAAGTCCGGGCCGAGACCGATGTGATCGACGCCCACCAGCCGTTTCAAATAATCGTACTGATCGAGGTGACGGTCGAGCGCCACCTGCGGCGTGCGTGGCACGCTCGCATCGCTGCGTCGACGCGCATGGAAATCGTTGAAGGCCGATAGACCGATGACGCCGCCGGATCGTGCGATCGCCTCGATGACTCGGTCACTAGTGTTGCGCGGATTATCGTTGAGCGTTTTGATATTGGTATGCGAGCAGATGACAGGCACGCCTTTGGACATTTCGAGCGCATCCAGCGACGTCTGCTCGCTGGTGTGTCCGCCGACATCGAGAATGATCCGCAGGCGGTGAATCTCTTCGACCAAACGCCGGCCGGCACGCGTCAAACCAACTTGCGGCTCGAGGCAGCCGCCGCCAAATAGGTTGGCGACGTTGTAAGCGATCCCGCAGATCCGTAGCCCCAGTTCGTGATACGCGCGAAGATGCGATAGAGCCGGGTCGATACTCGCTTGTAGAGCCAGCGCCTCCGCCGACTGCCAGCCGACGATGTACGACATCTTGCCCTGCCGATGCAGCGCCCAGATGTCGTCGACACTTCGGGCCACGGCAATGCGTCCCGCGTTCTGATCGCAGAACGTCAACACCGAGGCGAAGTCTTCGATGCCAGCGCCGTCCTCACTTCGGTACCAGCAGCTCACACCACCGGCTTTCAGCAAATCCAAATACTCCGACCGAGCGGCGGACGGATCGAGTCCGTTGACGATCAAGTTGCGCTGCTCGACGTCGGCTGCCTGGCTGCCACCGGGAACCGCGCCGGCAGCGAGCAGCAAGCTTGTGAACTCACGTCGATTCATCGGCGCGGTCATTGTTTCGATTCCAGCTTCACCCTGGGATAGCGATCACCAAAGAGCTCCAACTCAGCCACTTCGCCTTGCGGATCGAGCACGAACGTGGGGAACTCTTTCCAGCGTCCCGGTAGCTCGGGATGCAATCTGAAAACATCGCCATGCCAATGCTCCAGACTGCCGGCGAAAGCCCCCTCACCCGAAAAGCTCAGCACCAAGCCACCAGCGCTCATGCCCACGTGAATCGGACCGGCAGCGAAGCTGGGATTCTCATAGTCGCCAACATAGCGTTCGAGCGGCAGCGAAGCCGGCAGGTTCTTTAGCCTGGATTGCTGAAGGCGCGCGTCAAAGCTCGCTTCCTGATTCTGCTGCTGCCGATTCTGGCTCAGGAACTCTCGACTCCAATTCACCTGCGGTGCTTTCAACAATCGGTCAAACACCCAAAATGAAATCGCTTTGTGAAAGCCGAATGTATCGACGATGCCCGACTCCGGCCCGTTGGATAGCACCACCACGCCAACGCCGTGATCCGGCAGCATCGCGACGTGCGCCGGGAAGCCGTTGACGCCGCCGTTGTGCGAGAGATATCGCACTTGTTGGTACCGGGCTCTGACCCATCCCATCGCATAACCTTGCAGCGGCTTCTCGAACGGAAACTCGGCCTGATTGAGGCGCAGATTCTGCGTGGCATGCAGTTCCTCCAGCGTCTGCAGCTGCAGTATCCGCCGTCCTTCGAACACGCCGCCGTTCAGATGCAAAATCACCCAGTGCGCCATATCCGAAGCGCTCGAAACGATCGAGCCTGCTGCCGCCGCGTTGTCGTAACTCTGCCAGGCCCATTGGCTGATGGGCTGCGTGCCATCGCGAAGATGAGGCATGGCGACATTGCTATCGCGCGCATCTACCGCCTGCGGATTTTTTGAGAGCGGCACGCCATTGAAAGTCGGCGTCACGAATCGCTTATCCCAGAATTCGTACGGACTGGCACCGCTACGCTTCATCTTCAACGGCTGCAACAGCCGGGTTGCGACGAACTCGCCCCAACTCATGCCGGACACTTTCTCTATGACCTTGCCGGCCACGCCATACATCAAATTGTCGTATCGGTAGGAATCCCGAAACTCCGCCTCTGGCACCGCATGTTTCAGCTGTGCCATCGCTGCGGTCGAGTCCATGACAGCGAAGACGAAGTGCGAGCTGCCATTGATACCGCTGCGATGAGTCAGCGTGTCACGAATGCTGAGATGGCGAGTCAACCACGGATCGTACAGTTCGAACTCGGGTAGATACTGGACGACGGGATCGTCCCAACGCAGCTTGCCTTCATCGACCAGGATGCCGAGCGCCGCCGCGGTGAAGGCTTTAGTCGTCGAGCCCACCTGAAACAACGTATCGGCATCGACCTTGGAGGGGGCGCCGAACTGTCGTTCGCCAAATCCTTTGGCGTAAATAACTTTGTCGCCACGAACGACGGCCACGGACACTCCGACGTTGCCCCAGTCGGCCCGAGCTTGCTCGATGTATTGGTCCAGACTGTCGCCGCGTAGCGTGCCGTTCGCGACCTCAGCGGCCTGCGATGTAAGCGATGGCAATACTGCGGTCAATAGGGCGAGAACGCCCACCGCTGCGGCTGGTAGATTCATTCGACGTTCTCGCGTGACTGTTTTTATGCGGCGACGATCAGAACAACTGCAGCTCGACAGCGAGGCTGTACACGCGCCCTCGGCCAGCCGAGTACCTGTTGTACCAAAGACCGTCCCAGTAAAACTCATCCGTCACGTTGTGGATATTGGCACGCAGTTTCAGCGGCAAGCCGAAAGCCTGGGTTCGATACTGAGCCCCCAGATCCAACGTCGTGTAGCCGTCCACCTCGATGGTGTTGGCGATGTCGAAATCTCTTGGCCCGACTCGATACAAGCGCCCCATGAGCGCGAGACCAGGGACGCTGCTCACTCCGTAGTTAACAAACACACTCCCCGTCAGTCGAGCCAGCGCTTCCACTCTCGCGCCATTCAAGCTCGGGTCCTCGTTGCTGGTACGGATCGCATCCAGATAGCCCAAACCGACGACCACGGCCAGGTTTGGCCGAATGTTTCCTGCTGCCGTCAACTCCACGCCACGATTGCGCTGCTCGCCATAGCGGCCATAGATATGAGTCGTCTCGTCGACATAGTCGCTCGGCAATTCGATCTGATACAGCGACAGCGCAAGATCGAGTGAACTCGCAACCCGCGCCTTCGCGCCCACTTCGTATTGCTTCGCTTCGAGCGGCGGCTGGATCTCGCAGGCATTTACAACATCCTCTCGGCAAGGGGCGCTGTAGCCGATCTGCAAGCTGCGGGCGTACGACCCGTAGAATCGTAGGCTGTCGTTGGGCTTGAAAATCACCGCCGCCGACGGCGACGTCTTGGCCGCGTCATATCGATACGGCGCGCCGTTGACCTGCTTTTGCTCCCATTCCATGTCCGCCCGGCGCAGACCGAGCAGCACATCCCAACGCTCGCCGATGCCGATCGTATCGCCGACGAAGTAGTGAGTTTCATCGGTCGTATAAGTGACGTAGAGATCGTAGGGCGTAACGGGAATGGCCGGCCGAGCCGAGAAGCTCGGATGAAAGATGTTGCCGGCGACCTGAACATTCACCTCGCCGCGCGCATAACTGACTTCATGCTCGCTGCTCAGACTGAACGTGCCGAACGCCAGCTGATGTCGTAACGCGCCGGTGTTCACTTCGCCCAACATCATGAGCTGCCACACCGTGGAATGGTTGGCGGACTTACCGGGCGGCAGCCACACGGACAGTGAGAAATCGCCGTTGCCCTCTAGGGACTCGACCAAGCCGTAGCCAAGATCGGCCTTGACGCGGTCATACCGTGCTTGCGCGAGAACCTTCCAACGATCCGACAGCGTGTACTCGGCGCGAACACCGCCACCGGCGGATTCGAACTTGGAACGTGCCCAGGCCGGCACCAGCGAGCGACTGGTATCGAACTCGCCCGGCTCAAGGCCATCCGAGGTTCGTGGCAATCCGAACTCACCAACTTGTTCTCGGGATTGATAGGTGCCGTCGAGTCTCAGCAACAAGTCGTCGGTGACTTTTGCATCGATCGCGACGGCGCCGACATCGCGAACCATGTCGCCACGGCGAGTGAAATCACCTTGGTCTTCTCGAGCGAGGTTGACTCGGTAGCCGAGCTTGTCATTCAAGACCGGGCCGCCGGCATCGACATGAACATAGCGCCCAGCGCCGCTTCGCACCTGAAGTTCGAGGGTCGAGAAGGCATCCTGAGTGGGACGCTTGGTTACATAGTTCTGCACACCGCCGGGCTGAGCGAAGCCGTACAGAAATCCCGCCACGCCCCGCACCAGCTCGATTCGGTCGAACGCTTCGATGGGCGCATCGCCGATGTCGTTGCCGTACAGCCCGTCACGGCGCATGCCGCCAGCCGCGGAACGAAAGCCTCGGATGATCACTTCGTTGGGATAAAGATCCAGCCCGGGACTCTGGACCGCGGGGTCGTTCTTCAAGATATCGATGGGTGCGTACGCGTCCTGCAGCTTGGCCAGCTCGCCGGAGTACGAGGAGATCGAGAACGGCACGTCGAACGGATCCTTGTCACCGAGCACGCCTGAGGTCACGACCTGCGAGGTATAGAGTTCCTGACGCGTCCCGGTGACAGTGACCTCTTCGAGCTTTGCATCGAGCTGCGCGGTCTGCGCCGACCGGTCGCGACTTTCAGCCTCGGCGGCGGAGCGCAGTCTGGCAGCATCCGACTCGCTGCTGGTCGGTTCCGAGTCCAACAGTTTCCGGTTCGAGATGTCTTGTTTGCGCGCCTCCGCGCCGGGCTCCTCCGGTTGTGCGGGCAACACGGCCACGGTGCTGTCGTTCAAGAACTTGTACTTCAGCCCGGTATGCGACAGCAGCGCTTTCAGCCCCTCATCCGGGGTATAGCTGCCGGTCACGGGCGCCGAGCGAATATTGGCCTCGTGCTCCGGGCGAATGGCAATCTGAAGACCGGATTGCCGAGCAAAGTCGTTCAGCGCGTCGCCGACCGGTTTGGCCGGAATGTCCAGCGCCACCACCGCTTTGGAGGGCTCGGCGGCGCAGGCCAGTCCGCCTGCCAACGCCAGCGCCACCAGCAATCCACTTCGTTCGAACAACCGCATCGCTGCTCCCCTTCGTTATCTTATAGCCGACCGAATGCGGTGGGCTTATTGATGTTGAGGGTCGACGCCGCAAAAGTAGGTACTCGGTGGCACGAATGTACCTACAATTCCCGCCACGACACTCATACATAGTATGAAGCGCAAGAACAGCCCACCGCCGCCCGAGCCAAAGCCGGCTGCCGCCAGCCAAGGGACTGCATTCAGCGGCGCCGCGCTCGAAGGCTTTCGCCACGGTTTGCATCGCTTCTTACTACGTCGCCTGCGTAGCAAAGACACCGCCGAGGACCTCGCCCAAGAGGTCTTTCTACGACTGCTGCGCATCGCGAACCGGACGCTGATCCAACGCCCGGAAGCTTATGTGTTCCAGGTCGCCTACAACGCCTTGAGCGAACTGAAACTGCGCGAACGTCGCAGCGTCATCACCTTCGATTCGCAGGTAGCGGATGAAGGTATCGAGGGTCTGATAGATGAGTCCG
>NZ_JAEUPY010000452.1 GCF_016790065.1 Steroidobacter sp. | reverse complement strand
GAAGTGGGCTATGTCGAGATGACGCCGGTGCAGGAGGCAAGCTTGCCTGGCATCTTGGCGGGGCGAGACGTGGTGGCGCAGGCGCGTACCGGGAGCGGCAAGACGGCGGCGTTCGCGCTGGGCTTGCTGTCGCAGCTGGATGCCAGCGTGATTCGGTTGCAAGCCCTAGTGTTATGCCCGACACGGGAATTGGCCGACCAGGTCAGTCGCGAGATCCGCCGGCTCGCCCGGTTCATCCCCAATGTGAAGGTGTTGACGCTGACCGGCGGCGTGCCGTTGCGTCCGCATCTGGCGTCGTTGGCGCACGAACCGCACATCGTGGTCGGCACTCCGGGCCGGATCCTCGAATTGCTGGAGAAGCGGGCGTTACCCCTGCAGGACCTGAAAGTGCTGGTGCTGGACGAAGCCGATCGCATGCTCGACATGGGGTTCGCCGATGCCATCGACGCCATTCTCGAGGCGACGCCAGAGCAGCGGCAGACTCTATTGTTCTCGGCGACCCTGCCTCGCTCGATTCGCGAGATCAGCACGCAGTATCAGCGCGACGCGCTCGACGTTACCGTCGACTCGGAGCCGGCTGAGGCGTCGATCGAGCAAACGTTCTTCGAAGTCGATCCTGAAGAGAAGGTGGCTGCGCTCGAGTCGCTGTTGCTGCACTACCGGCCGGAAACGGCGGTGGTGTTTTGTAACACCCGTAATGAAGTACGAGCGGTCGCCGAAGACCTGACCGAGCGGGGCTTTTCGGTGTTGTCCTTGCACGGCGAGCTGGACCAGCGCGAACGTGAAGAGATGCTGGTTCGCTTCGCCAATCGCAGCTGCACGGTGCTGGTGGCTTCCGATGTCGCGGCTCGCGGTCTGGACATTACCGACCTGGCGATGGTCATCAACTTCGAAATTGCTTCGGACGCCGATACCCACCTGCATCGAATCGGGCGCACCGGCCGTGCGGGGCGGCGGGGGCTCGCGCTCAGTCTTTGCTCGCTGCGTGAGATGTCGCGAACCAAGGTGATCGAACAACGCGCGGGTGAGCCGCTGACCTGGCGATCGGTGCCTGAGCATGCGGCCGACGCCGAACCGTTGTCGGCCCCGTTCGTGACGCTGGCTGTCGACGCCGGGCGCAAGGACAAGCTGCGTCCCGGCGATTTGCTGGGGGCGCTGACGGGTGAGGCCGGGCTGCCGGGCACGGCGGTCGGCAAGATCAACGTGTTTCCGACGCGCACCTATGTGGCCATCGATCGAGGCTCGCACATGCATGCGATCAAGAGCCTGCGTGCCGGCAAGATCAAGGGACGCACGTTTCGAATTCGCAAGATCGGCGAGTAAAGCGGATGACTTTTGCTTCCTTGGGGTTGTCGCCGCAATTGGTTCGCGCTGTCGAAGAGCGCAGCTACAGCGAACCGACGCCCATTCAGACAGCGGTGATTCCTGACGTGTTGCTAGGCCGGGACGTGCGGGCGTGTGCGCACACCGGTTCGGGCAAGACTGCGGCCTTCGCGTTGCCGCTGCTTCAACAGCATTCGGTACTGCCGCGTGAGATGCCGCTGCCGATTCGTTCGCTGATCCTGGTGCCGACGCGTGAGTTGGCTGCGCAGGTTGGCGAATCCTTCAGGCAATACGCGCGCTACCTGTCGACGCCGGTCAAAGTGCTGACGGTGTTTGGCGGCGTGTCCATCAATCCGCAAATGATGGCCTTGCGCGGTGGTGCGGACATCGTGGTTGCGACCCCGGGGCGGTTGTTGGATCTGGCGGATCACAACGCGCTCAGTTTGCGCTCGCTCACCACGTTGGTGCTCGATGAGGCCGACCGTTTGTTGGATCTCGGGTTCGCCGAGGAGCTGGAACGAGTGCTCAGCTTGTTACCCGAGCGCCGGCAGAATTTGTTGTTCTCGGCGACGTTTCCACCGGCGGTGGACGCGCTGGCTGACAAGCTGTTGCGCGATCCGCTGCGAGTGGATGTGCCTTCCACGGCGGCGACCGAGCCGGACATTCAACAGCGGACGATTTTGGTGGATGCGCCTCGTCGGACGCAGCTGTTACGTCACTTGATCGAAGAGCATGGCTGGACGCGCGTGTTGGTGTTCGTCGCCACCAAGTACTCGACGGAGCATGTCGCCGAGAAGTTGAGTCGGGCTGGGATTAAAGCGGCGGCACTTCATGGGGAGTTGAGCCAAGGTGCGCGGACTTGGGCTCTGGCGGATTTCAAGGCGCTGCGGTCGCAGGTGTTGATTGCCACTGATGTCGCTGCTCGAGGCATCGACATTGCTCAGCTGCCGGCGGTGGTGAACTACGATCTGCCGCGGTCGACTGAGGATTACGTTCATCGGATTGGCCGGACTGGGCGGGCTGGTGAGAGTGGCGTTGCCGTGAGCTTTGTGAGCGCGAGTACGGAAGCGCACATGCGGCTGATCGAGAAGCGGCAGGGCGTGCGGCTTACTCGGGAAATTGTTGTTGGGTTTGAGCCGAGTCAGGAAGAGGCAGCGGCTGCGCCGGCTGCCGGAAACGGCGGCGTGAAGGGCAAGCGCAAGAGTAAGAAAGACAAGCTGCGGGAGCAGGGGCTGAAGTAGCTGCCTGTCGCGGCGACAAAAACAAAAAAGCCCCGTTAGGGGCTTTTGTGTTTTTGGCGGAGAGACAGGGATTCGAACCCTGGAACACCTGTGAGGATGTTACTGGAATTCCAGTCCAGCGCCTTCGACCGCTCGGCCATCTCTCCGTTAGGGCGTGAAGGTTACACAAAGACTCAGGCGAACGCGATCCCCGCGGCCTGCATGGCTTCCAAAATTTGACCTTGGTACTGACGGGACAGCGGCACCAGCGGCAGGCGGACCGCGTCGGTGCACAGGCCCAGCTTGGCGGCGGCCCATTTAACCGGAATCGGGTTGCTCTCCACGAACATCGCCTTGTGCAAGACCTGCAGTTTCATGTCGAGCTTGCGGGCTTCGTCGCGCTTGCCGGCGAGTGCGGCGTCCATCACGGCGCGCACCTGGCGCGGCGCAATGTTGGCGGTCACGGAAATCACGCCATTGAAGCCGGCCAGCACGGCCTCGCAGGACAGGTCGTCATCGCCGGAGAACAGCGCGAGACGGCCGCCGACGCGGTTCAGCAGCTCACGGTTGCGTTCCAGCGAGCAGGCTTCTTTCAGGCCGATGATGTTGGGCAATTCCGTCAACCGCTGCACGGTTTCCGGCTTCATGTCGACCACGGTGCGGCCCGGGACGTTGTACAGGATGATGGGCACGTTCACGGCCTGCGCGATGGCTTTGAAGTGCTGATACAAGCCTTCCTGGGTGGGCTTGTTGTAGTAGGGCACGACCGAGAGGCAGGCATCGGCGCCGGCATCCTTGGCCAGCTGGGTCAGTTCGATGGCCTCGCGGGTGGAGTTGGCACCGGTGCCGGCGATCACGGGGATGCGCTTGGCAGAGCGTTCGACCACGCGTTTGACCACGCCGATGTGCTCTTCGACGCTCAGCGTCGGCGATTCGCCGGTGGTGCCGACGGCGACGATGGCATTGGTGCCGTTGGAAACGTGGAAGTCGACCAGACGGTCCAGGGCGCTGTGGTCCACAGAGCCATCCGCCTGCATCGGCGTCACTAGCGCCACGATGCTGCCGCTAAACATGGTCATCCTCGCTGGGGAAGGGGCGAGATCCTACCAAAGTTACGGCAGTTTAGACACGGCTGGGCGGCGTTGGCGGGGTAGATGAATTCGCGTGCCGACTGCCGCGCCGGTGCGTGTAAACTGGCGACCCGTAAACACTCAACAGGCAACGATGCAGTTCATCGTCATTTCCGCTCTCGGCAGCGATCGCACCGGTCTCGTCTACGACCTGACGCGCGTGGTGCTCGACTGCTCCGGCAACATCGTCGACAGCCGTATGAGTGCGTTGGGCAGCGAGTTCGCCATGCTGTTGCTGGTTCAGGGCAACTGGCACACCCTGGCCAAGCTGGAAACCGAGCTGAAAAAGCTCAGCGATGCTTCCGGCATCACCGTCAGCCTGCGCCGTACCGACCAGCGCCCGCCCCGCAAGGACGTGGTCACTTACTCGGTGGACGTGGTGTGTCTGGACCAGCCCGGCATCGTGCACAACCTGGCCGGGTTCTTCAGTGCGCGCGGTATCGATATCGCCGAGCTGAACACGCGAAGTTACGCTGCTGCTCACACCGGCGCACCGATGTTTTCCGTACAGATGGTGGTGCATGTCCCGGGTAAAATTCATATCGCAGCGTTGCGCGAGGAATTCATGGACCTGTGCGACCAGCTGAATCTCGATGCCATTCTCGAACCCGTGAAGTCCTAAACCGATGCCGGCAAAAAAGTCGTCCGCCGCAAAGTCGCCACTCCCAAAGTCGACGGCCCCAGCGAAAAAATCGGCCGCCAAAGCCCCTTCTAAAGCCCCGTCCAGAGCCAAAGCCAAGGCAGCGTCGAGCAGCAGCGCGATGCCAGGCAAAGCCAGCAGTGGCGGCGGCAAGCTGGCCATCGGCAAGAAGGTCCCGGCGTTCTCCAGCCTGGTCACTGGCGGCGGCTCGTGGAAGTCGAGCGCGGCAGCCGGCAAGAACGTGGTGATTTATTTCTACCCGCGCGACAACACCACCGGCTGCACGGCCGAAGGTGAAGCGTTCCGCGATCTAGCACCGGCGTTCAAAAAAGCCAACACGTTGATCTTCGGCGTGTCCACCGACAGCATCGCCTCGCACGACAAGTTCAAGGCCAAGTACAGCTTTCCGTTCGAGCTGTTGTCGGACCCCGAGCAGGCGCTGTGCCAGCTGTTCGACGTGATCAAGGAAAAGAGCATGTATGGCCGCAAGTTCATGGGCGTGGAACGCAGCACCTTCTTGCTCGACGGCAGCGGCGTGCTACGTCAGGAATGGCGCAAGGTGAAAGTGCCCGGGCACGCCGAGGCCGTGCTGGCAGCGGCCCAGTCGTTGTAATCGGCTCTGTAACAGAGCTTCGTTAACGTATCGGTCCCACCGTTCATAGGAGTGACGACAACCCTCATGGCCAGAGCCGAATCGAGCGAATCCAAAGGCGGCGACAAGCGCGCTCGCCCGGGCAAACGCGGCCAGCGACGTATCTTCGTGCTGGATACCAACGTGCTGATGCACGATCCGACCGCGATCTTCAGATTCGACGAGCATGACGTGTACATCCCGATGATCGTGCTCGAAGAGCTCGACGCGGGTAAGAAGGGTCTCTCGGAAGCCGCGCGCAACGTGCGCCAGGTGAGCCGCTTCCTGGATGAGTTGATGGCCGGCGCCGGCAAATCCCACATCGATGCCGGCCTGGAATTGCCGGCCGCCAAGTACGTCAAAGGCTCGAAAAAGTCGGCGGCGGGCCGGCTGTTCTTCCAGACCAAAGTGTTGAACAGCCCGTTGCCGGCGACGTTGCCGGGCCACGGTGCGGACAACGCCATCCTGGGTCAGACCTTGGCGCTGCAGAAGGAGTTTCCGGAAGCGCGGGTCACGCTGGTGTCCAAGGACATCAACCTGCGCATCAAGGCGTCCATCATCGGGGTCCACTCCGAGGACTATTACAACGACAAGACCATCGAAGACGCGGACCTGCTGTACACCGGTCTGCAGGAGCTGCCCGCCAACTTCTGGGAGAAGCATGGCAAGAACATGCACTCCTGGCAGGAGCACACGCGCACTTACTATCGAGTGCACGGGCCGATGGTGGGCGACTGGCACGTGAATCAGTTTCTGTACCAGCAGGACGCCAACGCTCTGGAAGCCATCGTGCGCAAGATCGACGGCAACGAAGCGGTGCTGGAATTGATTCGCGACTATCGCAGCGAACGCCACGGTATCTGGGGCATCACTGCGCGCAATCGCGAACAGAACTTTGCGCTCAATCTGTTGCTGGACCCCGAAATCGATTTCGTGACCATTCTGGGGCCGGCCGGCACCGGCAAGACGTTGCTGACCTTGGCCGCGGGCCTGGCGCAGACGCTGGAAAGCAATCGCTACAGCGAAATCATCATGACGCGCGTGACCATCCCGCTCGGCGAGGACATCGGCTTCCTGCCCGGCACCGAAGAAGAGAAGATGGAGCCGTGGATGGGCGCGTTGATGGACAACCTGGAAGTGCTCACGCAAAGCCAAGAGGGCGGCAATTGGGGTCGCGCGGCCACCAATGATCTGTTGCGCAATCGGATCAAGATCCGGTCGTTGAACTTCATGCGCGGCCGCACCTTCCTGAATCGTTATTTGATTCTGGATGAAGCGCAGAATCTGACCGCCAAGCAGATGAAGGCGTTGGTGACGCGCGCCGGCCCGGGTACCAAGGTGGTTTGCTTGGGCAATATCGCGCAGATCGATACGCCGTACTTGACCGAGACGACGTCCGGTCTGACCTATGTGGTGAATCGATTCCGGGATTGGTCGCACGCCGGGCACATCACGTTGCTGCGTGGTGAGCGCTCGCGCCTGGCCGATTACGCGTCCGAGATTCTGTAACCATGGCCAAGGGTTCAAAAAAGAAATCCGTGGCGGCGGTTGCTGAACACGTCAGCCAGCTGGGCGCGACTGTCGCCTTGCCGGCGTCGCCGGAACTGGCGCAGCTCGACCGGGTGCCCAATCCGCATCCGGACAAGCGGTATCTCGCGCGCTTCACGGCGCCCGAGTTCACGTCGCTGTGTCCGGTGACCGGGCAGCCGGATTTCGCGCATCTGGTGATCGACTATGTGCCCAAGCAGTGGCTGGTCGAGAGCAAGTCGCTGAAGCTGTACCTGGGCTCGTTCCGCAATCACGGCGCGTTCCATGAAGACTGCACCGTCGCCATCGGTGCGCGCCTGGCGGACTTCCTGAAGCCGCGCTGGCTGCGTATCGGCGGGTACTGGTATCCGCGCGGCGGCATCCCCATAGATGTGTTCTGGCAGACCGGAGCGCCTCCCAAGGACGTCTGGCTGCCCGACCAAGGCGTGCCGGGTTATCGCGGTAGGGGTTAAGTGCACCCCAGAGCCGTCAGCTCTGGTATATTCCGCCGCCGCATTCGACCGCCGATTTTCGTGGGCTTCTATGGCGGCTCGCGTCGGTTTCTCCGCGACGATCAGCCGCGAACCCCGCCAGGCCCGGAAGGGAGCAACGGTAACGGTGATATCGGGCGCCGGAGAAGCGCCGGCGCGGGCCGTCTCCATCAAGGTTCCCGCATGTCCTATCTAGCCCTGGCCCGCAAATGGCGGCCGCGTAGTTTTACCGAGCTGGCCGGCCAGGATCACGTCATGCGCGCGTTGGTCAATGCGCTGCAGACCGGGCGAGTCCATCACGCGTTTCTGTTCACCGGGACGCGGGGCGTAGGCAAAACCACGATCGCGCGCATTCTGGCGAAGTCGCTGAATTGCGAAACCGGCATGACGCCGACGCCGTGCGGGGTCTGTACCGCCTGTCGCGAAATCGATGAAGGCCGGTTCGTCGACTTGCTCGAAGTCGACGCCGCCTCGCGCACCAAAGTCGATGACACTCGCGAGCTGCTCGACAA
>NZ_JAEUPY010000371.1 GCF_016790065.1 Steroidobacter sp. | reverse complement strand
TGAACGAGATCGGCAACTATGACCGGCCGCGCTCCAAGTTCTATTGGGAAGCGGGCCGGACTCGTAACATCGTCGAATGGAAAAAAGCTTGGGCGCACCAGTAACACAGGATCCGTTGTTCCTGGGCCATCCCAAGGGCCTGGCCTATATTGCCTTCACGGAAGCGTGGGAGCGCTTCTCGTTCTACGGCATGCAGGCGCTGTTGATGCTGTACATGACCGGCTATTTGCTACAGCCGGGCACTGTGGACACCGTCGCCGGGTTCAGCGGGTTGCGCGCTGCTATTGAAGGCGTGTTCGGTGCGCTCGCAGTACCGGCGTTGGCCTCGCAGATCTTCGGACTGTACGTGGCATTGATTTATTTCGTGCCGGTGCTGGGCGGTCTGCTCGGCGATCGTTTGCTCGGACGGCGTCGCGCCGTGCTGCTGGGCGCCGTCGCAATGGCGGCCGGCCATTTCATGATGGCGTTCGAGACGCTGTTCCTCACGGCTTTGCTCTCGCTCATCGTCGGCTCGGGGCTGCTGAAAGGCAATCTGGCCGCACAAGTAGGCAACCTCTATGCACGTGATGACCGGCGTCGCGAGCCGGCATACGCCGTCTACGTCACTGCGATCAACATCGGCGCGTTCGTGGCGCCACTGGTCTGCGGCACGCTCGGCGAGCTGTATGGATGGCACTACGGCTTCGGTGTCGCGGGCTTCGGAATGTTGATCGGCATCGCGATCTATCTGAGTGGCAGTCGTTACTTGCCGGTCGAAACGCTCGCACGGGATCGGGTCAAAGTCACGTTGCAACCCGGCGATGCACGCATCGTCGTGGCGTTGCTGACAATGCTCGCCATCACCTCGCTGTTCTGGATAGTGCAAGCGCAGGTCTGGAATATTTATCCGCTGTGGTTGCGCGATCGGGTCGATCGCACGCTCGGGCTCGACCTGGCAGTGCCGGTGACTTGGTTTCAGTCGCTCGATGCGTTGGCTGTGCTGTTGCTCGCGCCGGTGGCTATCGCATTCTGGCGCTGGCAAGCGCGGCGCGGCGTCGAGCCCGACGATCTGAACAAGATTGGCTTGGGCTGTGCGGCTGCCGGTGCGACCTGTCTGCTGCTCGCAGCGGGAGAGTGGTTGGCGCAAGGCGCGCCGGTGCTGTTGCTATGGCCGGTGTTGTTTCATTTCGGCGTAGCGATCGCTTACTTATATGTCGCACCGATTGCGCTCGCCTTGGTATCGCGTGCCGCGCCGGTTGCGGTCAATGCCACGATGGTCGGCACGTACTATCTGGGCATTTTCATCGGCGGTATCGTCAGCGGCTGGCTGGGGCGCTTCTACGAGCCGCTGCATGCCGCGCCATTCTGGCTCGCGCATGCATTCATCGGCATCGCTGGAACCGTGGCGATCCTGGTACTGCGGCCTTGGTTCCGTCGCGTGTTTCGTCTGTAGTCGCTCAAGTCGAGCTGTCGCGAATCGCCTGATCGAGCCGCTCCAGCAATAGATCCGCTTCGGCGCGACCGAACGTCAGGGGCGGGCGAATCTTCAGCACATCGGCTTTCGGTCCCGCGAGGCCGATCAGTGCGCCTCGCTGCTTCAGCGCGTTGACGATGCGAGCCGCGCGTTGACGCGAATCGTCGGCGCCAGCGGACGTGGCGAGTACCGGTAGTCCAATGAACAAGCCGGCGCCTCGAACTTCTCCAAGACAGGGATGTTGTGCAGCCAGCCGCGCGAGGCCCGCGAGCAGATAGTTGCCGATGTCGTGTGCGTTACGCATCAAGCCTTGGCGTTCGATCACGTCGAGCACTGCGAGTGCCACTGCGCAGGAAACAGTGTTGCCGCCGAAGGTGTTGAAGTAACGCGTGCGTGCGCCGAACTGTTCTAACAATTCGGGCCGCGCCGCCAGGGCTGCGATCGGGTGGCCGTTGCCCATGGGCTTACCCATGGTGATGAGATCGGGAACCAGACCGTGCCGTTGGAATCCCCACATGTGCTGACCTGTGCGGGCGAAGCCCGGCTGTACTTCGTCAGCGATGACCAAGCCGCCGGCGGCGCGGACGTGTTTGGCCGCGTCGGCAAGGAAGCCTGGCGCGTGCGAGGCGACGCCGTCACTTGAGAAGATGGTGTCAGCCAGCAAGGCCGCGGGCTTGATGTTCGCTGCTTGCATGCGCTCGAGACAGCGTTGTATCGCAGCTGGAAAATCAGCCGCGCTGGCTTGGCTGATAGGCGCGGGTACGGCGAACACGCCAGGACCCAGTTGTCCGGTGCCGGAGGAGGGCGACATGCCAGCGAGTGTCTCAGTGATACCGTGATAGGCGAACTCGCTGACGATGACACCGGTACCGCCGGTGGTCGCCTTGGCGATGCGGATTGCGAGGTCATTGGCTTCGCTACCCGTGCACGTGAAGATCATGTGTCCGATCTCATCAGGCATGGTGGCCAGCAAGCGTTCCGCGAGTTCCAGCGGCTGGTCTGTGAGATAACGCGTGTGAGTGTTGAGCGTTCGCGCCTGGCGCGACAGCGCCTCGACCACATGAGGATGACAATGGCCGACCACCGGCACATTGTTATAAACGTCGAGATAAGCGCGGCCCTCGGCGTCGTACATCCATACGCCTTCGGCCCGCACAAAGTGCAGCGGCTCGGCATAGAAATGTCCGTACGTGGGACCGAGCAGGCGGCGACGACGTGCCAGTAGGCTAGTGATGTCGGAGGAGGTGTTGCTCATCGGTAGAATCCTGCCAGGCTCACGACAGTTCGATATCGGTACGCAGCAGCTGTTCGAGCAGCTGAATGCGTCGACGCACGAAGTCATGATCGACGCGGGCGTAGTGTTGTCCGGAAGGGTGCTGCTGGCGATGCCACGAAGGGATGACCACGCTCATGATCATTCTCGCGGCGATCAGGGGCTTGAGCAGCGCGAACTCATCGTCGAGCAGCGGAACGGTTGCGTGGTACGCCCGCGCCAGATCGTTGGCCGTCTGCTCGAGCGTCGCTGTGTCGGTGATCTGCTCCGCGATCATGATGGCCACATCGACGATCAGGGCGGTATGCAGCATGTCGCCGAAGTCGATGAAACCGGCGATGCGGCTGTCATCGTCCGGTTGCACGATCACGTTGCGATCGTTGATGTCGTTATGTATCACTTGCTGGCGCAGCGCTGCCAGGCGCGGCGCGACGTCGCTGTCGAACTGGTCGATCAGCGGCAGCATGGTCGCCTCCCCAGGCAGCCCGGGAAGGTCGAGTAGCAACTGCCGTAGCTTCGGCAGATGACGGACATCCCACAGTAGCGGCCGATGCGCGCCGGCGTGCTCGAAACTTCGCAGCGCTCGTCCCATGGTTGCGGCCAGTATCGCGCACGACTGTCGTTGTGCGGTGGAACGCTCAGCGAACCGCAGTGGCTTGCCGGAAAGAAAGGACAACATGCGTGCCGATCGCGTGGTGCCGTCGCTGTCTTGGAAGTGAGTTTGAGTCTGTCCACGCAGATCGAGTCGCACCCGAGGGCAGGGTAGGTCCGGCTCGGCCGCTTGCAGATGTAACAGCGCTGCGATCTGAAAATCGGTGACTTGCGGATCTTCGGCAAGGTTGGCGATCTTCAGCACGTACTGCGAACCGCTGGCCTCGCGTACCAGAAAATTCTCATCGCGCTCGCCGGTGAGTCGTTCGACCTCGGCGCTCAGCCCATAGCGATCGCGAACCAGCGCCGCGACCACCTCCTCTGAAGTGCGAGTCGTGGCGGCGCTCAATTCAGCCAGTAGCAAATCCAGGTCATTCATCGTCGGTCAGTATCGGCACGGCCCGTATCCATGAGGGTGAGTCCATGATCGCCGCATCGCTGCCGCGTCTGGGGTGACAAGGCGGAGCCGGGTGGTGCATGGCTGAACCCACCCCCCTGACCCGGTGGCCGATGCGGACGCCGGCTGATCAGTTGTCCGGGTGCTTCAGATGTGGAAAATCACGGGCCACGGTGGTCAGCAGCCAATGCCTGAATTGGTGGATCAACGGCGAGTTCCAACGATCGGTTTTGGCGACGAAGTGGTACACACCGATGCCGTCGGGCAGGAAAGCGGGGTTGCCGTGGCCGATCTCGATCAGCCGGCCGGCGGCAAAGTCGTCATGACAGATCAGCCGGTTGGAGAGTGCGATACCTCGGCCGTGGCGCGCGGTATCGAGCGTGAGATGGCCTTGCCACAACCTCGGGCCGGTCAGGTCGACGTTATAAATCTCGTGGACGTTGAACCAATTGCGCCAGCGATCGAAATTCTCCTCGTGCAACAGCTGATGTTTCAGCAGATCGCGCGGCTGCCGAACCGACTTCATTTTCGCCAGATATTTGGGGCTCGCCACCGGCACGATGGGAGTCTGCGCGATCGGCACGCTCTTCAGTTCGGGCGGCAGGTTGAGTTCGGTGGAATAGGTGGCGACGAAGCGGATATCCACGTCCACATGCTGCATCAGATAGTCGGGCGTGCGGTCGGCGGGCCGAACTTCGATGTCCAACCCCGGATGGTTGTGCTCGAAGTCCCACAAGTGACTGGACAGCCAATGCAGCGCAAAGCCCGGCATGCATCGAATGTGCAGCCGATGCGTTTCGCCGCGCTTGATCAATTCCACGGTGGCGTTGGCAATCGAATCGATCGCCGCCGCGATGTGCCGATGATAGTAGTCGCCTTCCTCGGTGAGCACCGAGCCGGTCGGTGTGCGCTCGATGAGCTTGGCGCCCGCCCAGGTTTCCATGGTGCGCAGATGGCGACTCACCACACCGTGATCGCGACACAGGTATTGGGCAGCACGCCGGATGCCGCCCAGCCGCGCTACTGCGTCAAAGGCGCGCAACGATTCGAAAGGCGGCAAGGACTTGCGGGAAGGCAACGAGGCCGCGGACGGTTTGGCACCCAGGGAGTTTTCGGAGATCACGTTCATACCTCGCAACACGACCAGTTGCCGGGTACCTCCGTGGCTGCCCCAGACTGAGCGGGCGGGTGCCGACCGGCGTTTCGATTCTGGCATGACAGGTGTGCAATCTGCACCACCCCATCTTGATTTGTCATCTCCAGGGGAGGCCGAAGATGTGACGATCGGTACATGACAACCCGATACCCGCAGGCGATGCGCGCCCCATCTCGTCTCCTTCGTAGCAGCTTGCGCGCCATTTCGGTGCTCGCTGCGCTACTCGGCCCGGTCGTCGCGGCACAGGCTGCTACGCACGTTGTGTGCGCCGAAGATGGCAAGCAGTCCGACTGTCAATTTCGCGGCGGCTCAGGCATTCAGCAAGCCGTCGACGCCGCGGCCGACGGCGACACCATTCAATTGCGAGCAGGGCGCTACACGGCATCTGCGTTCAAAGACGTGCCGTATAAGATCCACACGATTCGCGGCTTCGTGCTCATCGAGGGCAAGAATCTCACGTTGCTCGGAGAGCCCGGGGCCATCCTCGACGGCGCGACCGGTACGCCCACCACGGCGATCGTGGTCCATCGCGCCCAGGTGAATATCGAAGAGCTTGCGATCGACGGTTTCCGTTTCGCCGAGGAGGAGGATGAGATTTACGAAGGTCACGGCATCTTTGCGATCGACAGTCGCGTGCAGCTGTCGAACGTCACTATTTCGCGGTTCCAGAAGATGGGCCTCACGGGACGCGGCGATACCATCATCGATGCTCGCAACGTGCGCATCCTGGATGGGCACGTCGCGATCTGGCTGCATGAGTCGGCGTATCTGCGACTAACAAACTCCCTGGTGCGCGGTAACGACGGCAGCGCCATCGCTGCTTACGACCGTTCGGTGGCGCATGCGACGAATTGCGTGTTCGATGGGAATCTGGATGACGGACTGTATACCGAACATGAGGCCGCGATGTATGTCACGAACTCGCTGTTACTACGTAACAAACCCTATGCCGTGCGTGCGCTCGATCGCAGCCGGATCTGGTTGGCGCATAGCGCGCTGTTCGGCAATCAGGCCAATACCAAGACCAAGAAGCGTGCGCTCATTCAGCGCGGGCCCAACGTGATCGAGATGGATCCGCGTGTCGACGGCCAGTATCGTTTGCAGCCGGATTCGCCCCTGATCGATAGGGGCGACCCGGATGTGCGTGGCAACGCTGGTGAGACCGTCCAAGCTGGGTTACGTTGACGGGAGGTCCCCACATTCAGCGACGGGTCTGCAGGGTCGAAGTCACTAGTGCCGACAGAAAAAAATTCTGGCTCTCAGCGACTAGTGAGTTGGTGCTCCGGCGTCAGCCTATTACGTAACAGGCCTCGCGAACCTGCGAGGCCCATTACAAGCATGGGGAGAGGCCGATGAAATCATTGTTGGCAGCGCTGGTCGCCGGATCGCTGGGCTTGGGTACCGCCTGGGCGGCGCAAGATCCGCCTGCGGGGGTAGTCCAGATCGACATTCGCGCCCAGCCGCTCGACGACGCGCTCAACGAATTCGCCCGCCAGACCGGATTGCAGGTGTTCTTCCTAGCCTCCGACGACAGCCGGCGGCTGATCAGCACGCCGCTCACGGGTAGCCTCGAGCCGGAAGGAGCGCTGGCGAGATTGCTGGCCAATACCGGGCTCTCCTACGAATACATCGAT
Organism: Steroidobacter sp.; assembly: GCF_016790065.1. Taxonomy (GTDB): domain Bacteria; phylum Pseudomonadota; class Gammaproteobacteria; order Steroidobacterales; family Steroidobacteraceae; genus Steroidobacter. The sequence goes on along the minus strand of NZ_JAEUPY010000371.1, from coordinate 2,285 downwards.
GCCCGAACCGTCGCCATCCGCTCGATCCGCCCCGCGGCGGCCACCACGGGCGTGGCCCCGATCAGCTATCGCTCCGCCGGTGCCGAGCGTTCGATCGTCCTGGCCCAGGCGGATGCGGCGCCCGCCAGTTCCAGCACTCAGTCCGTGGAGAAGGAGCCCGAAGAGATCATCGTGCGCGGCGTTCGCTTCTACCAGCCCACCGCCGGCCGGGCCGCATCGAAGATGGACCTGCCGCTGATCGAGACGCCGCTGTCGGTGTCGGTGGTGACCAGCGAGCAGATGGAAGCCCGCTCGGTCGACTCGCTGGAGCAGGCGTTTCGCTACTCCGCCGGCATCTATTCGCTCGGCGGCGGTGCGAATCGCCGTAACTCCACCGGCTTCGTGGTGCGCGGCTTCAACGTCACCGGCTCGGCGCCGCTGTACGTCAACGGCAGCAAATTCCCGATCAATTCCACCAGCGGTGCGATGGAGCCCTACCTGTACGAGAGCGTCGAGCTGCTCAAGGGCCCGGGCTCGGTGCTGTATGGCCAGACCCCGCCCGGTGGACTGATCAACATGGTGAGCAAGCGGCCGACGGCCGAGCCGCTGTATTCGTTGAAGGCGCAGGTGGGCAGTTGGAACCACCGCCAGGTGAACGTCGACGTCGGCGGGCCGCTGACTGAAGGTGGCACCTTGGGCTACCGCGTGACCGGCCTGGTGCGCGACGGCGAGACCATGATCGAACAGATTCCGGACGAGCGGACCGCCGTCTCCGCTGCGCTCGACTGGGCAATCGCGGACAGCACCAAGCTCACGTTGCTCGCGACCTATCACGACACCAATACCGCCTTCGACCACGGCAAGCCGTTCGATGGCTCCGTGTTGCCGAACGTCAACGGCCGCATCGATCGCGAGACGTTTGTCGGCGAACCCGGCTTCGACAAATTCAATCCGCGCGGCAAGACGCTCGGCTATTTGTTCGAGCACAAGTTCAACGATACCTGGCAGGTGCGCCAGAACGTGCTCGCGTTCGACTACAAAGTAGATTTCGCTGGCATCGAAGTGGGCTCTGCTACCGACGTGGCCACGCGCCGGCTGGTGAACCGCTTCCCGTACATGCGCGCCGACGCCGACAAGGGCTGGAGCGTGGACAATCAAGTGCAGGCCAAGTGGACGCACGGGCGCTTCGAGCACACGACACTGGCCGGCTTCGACTACAGCGACCGTGACTTCGAGCGCGTCCAACGCAGCGGCACCGTGACGCCGCTCGATGTGTACGCTCCAGTCTACGGCGCGACCGTCGTGCGAGCTGCGACCACTGCACGCCAGCTTTCGGATAGCACGCAGCTGGGCATCTACCTGCAGGACCACATCAAGTTCGACGGTCGCTGGATGATGCTCATCGGCGGTCGCTGGGACGACACCAAGTCCGACAACCTGGTGCGTTCGGCAGCCGGCGTGACCACGCCCAGCAAGATCGAGTCCGATGCCTTCACCAAGCGTGTCGGGTTCCTGTATCTGTCGGACATAGGGCTGGCGCCGTACGTGAGCTACGCCGAATCGTTCCAGCCGCTCGGTGGCACCAGCTTCTCCGGGACACCGTTCGATCCCACTGAAGGCATCCAGTACGAAGCCGGCGTGAAGTTCGAGCCCAAGGGGCACAATGCCGCCTTTACGGCCGCGGTCTATGAATTGACCCAGCAGAACAATCTGACAATGGATCTCGCGCATCCGGGCTTCTCGGTGCAGGCCGGTGAGATTCGTGCGCGCGGCGTCGAGTTGGAAGGGCGCATCGCTTTCGGCGAGAGCCTGGATCTGATCGCGTCCTACACTCACACCGACGCCGAAGTGATTCGCAGCAACGGTGCCGACCTCGGGCGCACGCCGGCCTCGGTGCCCGACAACACCGCTTCGTTGTGGGCCGACTATCACTATCGCGTCGGCACGCAGGGTGAGCTGAGCGTGGGCGCGGGCCTGCGTTACATCGGTGAGACGTTGAACACGCTCAACACGGTGACGGTGCCGAGCTACAAGGACTACGACCTCTCGGTCCGCTACGACACGCAGCGCTGGCGCTTCGCGTTCAACATCAAGAACGTGCTCGACGAGAAATACGTTTCCGCCTGTACCTTCGCCTGTTTCTACGGCGACGAGCGCAACGTGTCCTTCTCGACCCAGTTCACCTGGTAAGCGATCCGCAACCGCCGCGGCTGGCAGTCCGGCAGCCGCGGTACTCATTCGAGTGCAACCATGCCTATGTATTTAAGGATGCCGGTGCGCCGGCGGTTGGCTGCTGCCGGTGCAGT
>NZ_JAEUPY010000831.1 GCF_016790065.1 Steroidobacter sp. | reverse complement strand
GATGACGTCGGTGTCGAACTTGTCGTAAGAGTCCGTGACTTTGACGGCGATGCCGCTCTGTTTGGTGAACTCGTCGATGACCGGCTGCAGGAACGGCGCGCTGTGATACCAGTTCACGGTCAGCGGTTCTTTGTCCGCTGCATTCGCCAGCGATGCCATCCATGCGCCGGCCATGACCAAGCCGGCACGAAGCCACGGGACTCTGGGAAAACTCATTGACTCAAGCTCCTAGGGAATGACTCGGGTAGTGAGGCCTCGCCTATGCGTGCAGCTTTCAGCGCTGTTCGTGCAGAGGCGAGATCTTTTCGATGTACAGCAGTGCGTCGAACGCGGCTGCCGGTTTGATCTGGTTGTATTCTTCGCGAACATTGATATTGCGCACCGGCCTCGGCTGCTCAAACCAATCGCGCACATCACCTTCGCTCGGCAACTTGCGCAGATCGAGCAGGAAGCTGGGTTTGCCAACGCGGGACATCACGGCATTCAAGCTTTCAGGCTTGGACGGCGGCACCGGGCGGAGTTGATTGTCGAAACCGAACATGCCGAGCCAGTCGCGTGTTTCGCCCCGGTGATACAGGGAGGCAATTACTACTATGTCATTGCCGAGCTGAGGATGAATGAACTCAGCCATCGTGCTATGTAACTGCTCATCGTCGGCCGGCAACATGCGCCACTTCGCCACGTGCGAGTTGTGCGCAAACACGAAGACTTTGCCCTTCGGGCCTTCCTGTTCTAAGACCCAACGCAGGTTTTCTGCTGCTGCGATATCGCGACCCTGGCCTTTCATACGGAAATGCGCCACCAACTGTCGCGCGGCGACGGCGTGGCGGTAGGCGCGTTGATATGCGTCGCTTGAACTCTTAGCCGTCCACAGGACTTGATAGCGCTCGAACAGGCTTACGAGATCCTGTGCGGCGATGACTAGTTGATCTAGTTTTGCCGGCTCGGCGGTGGGCAACTTCGCGATGTTGAAGATCGGAAGTAAGGCCGAGAATCTGCTTTCGATGGCGTCGGCGCGCTTGGTGTCGATGGAACGGAGATAGTCGAGCGCTGGCTGCACGAGCAGGCGGCCGTCAGGCTTGGTCGATCCGCTCATCTCCAAGCCGTAGAAACGGATCTTTCGCGAGGTGGCTGCTTTAGCGTTGTACGCCCGCATCCATTCGATCAGTGCGCGATTCTCTTCGAATGAGGCTGCTGTCCATGAGAAGACACCGTGAGTCGCAGCATCGACGGGCACGGGCTTGCCATTGACGTAGTCATCTGTGACCCAGCCCTCAGCAACGCTGGTCTCCGCAGCGATCGCGGTAAAGCCAAGATGCTCGACGGCGTAAGCAAACATTCGATTGCGCAGGGTCCAGAGTTCGCTCGCGTTGTGCGTGCCTTCACCGAAGGCCAGCACCCGCGCGTCGCCTACGATGGTCTTGAGAGGTGCAAAGTCGTCGCCGAGCGCCACAGCGTGTTCGGCGGACCAAGCGACCACCGATTTCGTATCGTCAATCGCGCTCGCCGCCATGAGCGGCATCACCGCGAGCGCAGCCAACACCCACGCGACGAGCCCGCGACGACTGATTCCGCCTGCTCGACGGCCACGCAGTTGATCTAGCCGGATCAGCCCACGGCAACTCATTTTGCACGCTCAAAGGCGACGTCTTTGATCCAGCCGAACTGGTTCGTGAGATCTAGCCCCTGGATGCGACCGGCGCGGTCGAGTTTGAAGTGCACGATCATCCGGTTGTCGACGTCGTAGAACTCATCTTGGAGCAGCGGCTCGAAGCGTAGCGGCTTGCCAGCATCGCCACGTTCCACGACCCGCGAAGTGAGTTTCCCCTGCTGCACACTAAATCGATAAGTGGCATTCAGCTCCGTGCTGACGTAATCGCCAGCGTAGCTAGACAATTCCGACGCCGTCGGTGACACAGGCTGCACGCGTGCGAACGCACCAGTCCCATACTTTCTTCCTTCAACCTGCCTCAAGGTGTCCGCAACGCCGCCAGCCGGGCCGTCGAACTCAATGATGATGTTCTCTTCATTCCGAAAGCGAGTCGGCGCGAGCGGTAGAAAATCATAGCGCTTCGCATCGCCATCGATGACAAGCATATTGTCACCAGCGCGCACCATCATAGGCAATCGCAGCTCCGGCTCGCGATACACACCCTCAAACCGCTGGAGCTGAGCACGCGTGAGTT
>NZ_JAEUPY010000332.1 GCF_016790065.1 Steroidobacter sp. | reverse complement strand
CAGGCTCAGCTCGATGTCGTTATCGAAGGTGTAGTGAATGGCCAGGTCGATGCGCGTGCTGGCGGGCAATTCCAGCTGGTTGGCCGGGTCCGCGTACTTGACGCCCAGATAGTTGGCCGCGACCGACGCTCCCAGTCCCTGCATCACACCGGACTGGATGTCATAGCGACTGAGCAGCGAGAGCGTGTGCTCGGGCGCGTTGGCAAACTGCTTGCCCTGCGCACCGGGAATCGTCGTCTTCGTCACTTCCGTTTCGTTGTAGGCATAGGCCGCGTACACGGTCCAGCCGGGCGACAACGAACCGTTCACCGACAACTCCGCGCCGTCCGATCTCACTTCGCCGGCGTCGACCTGATAAAACGCATCGACCGGATCGGTGATACGCACATTGGGCTTTTCGATCCGGAACAGCGCCAGGTTCGCCGTCAGTCCCGAGCCGAGCAGATCGAAACGCGTGCCAAGCTCGTACTGCGTGGCCGTCTCCGGCGTATTACGCAGGCTGCCGTCTCGACCCACGATGGCATCGCGCGGCTGGAAGGACGTAGTGCGATTCGCATACAGCATCATTGCGTCGGACAGCTGGTACAGCACTCCGAACTGAGTCGACCATTTCTGCGCCTTCGCATCCGGCAGCTCGACGATGGGCTGGCCCGGCGGATTCAAGACGCTATCGGACGTCGAATCGGTGTAACGCACGCCTGCCAGAAACTTCCAGCGCTCGCCCACCGACAGCTGATCCTGCACGAAGGCCGCAGTGGCCTGCTGTGAGTTGCGATAAAAGAAAAACGGAAAGTAACTCGCGGCGCCGGGCAGCGCGTAGTTGGGAGCGAACACATCGAGCGGCGGCACCGCGCCGGTGTACACCTCATAGACTGTGTTGGCGTCGTAATCGAGATGGTCCACACCGCCGGTTACTTTGTGTTGTAACGAGCCGGTGTTGAACCGCCCCACCAAGCTGATGGCCGCCAGAGTGTTCTCCTGTCCCTGATCGCCGAGCACCAGCAAGCGTGAGACCGTGCGATCGTCGGCGTTCAAAGGATCGGGATAAGACGTCGTGCCGGTCAAATCGTCCTTGGCATAGGTCACTTGCGCATTCAGCGTCAGCGCCTCCGAGAAGTCATGTTGCAGCCGGATGTTGCCGCTGCTCCAGACGTCTTTCGAGTCCGTGATGCCCGGCGCATAGCCGGAGTTGAATCCCAGGGGGATGCGACCGTTGGGATTGGACTGCAACGTGCCCGCGACCGGCACGCGCCCGTCGTAAAGACCGTTGGGATTTTCACTGCGACGATAACTGCCTTCGACAGTGAGCCGAGTGTTCTGGCCAAGTTCGAATGCAACCACCGGAGCGACGAACAGCGTCTTCTGCGACCAGTAGTCGAACGGCGCTTCACCATCGACGTACGAAACATTGAGCCGAGCGCGCGTGCGCTCACCGAGCGGGCCACCCGTATCGATCGCCGCACCGTAAGTGTCGAAGCTGCCGCCGTGCAGATTCAACTCTGCATGAAAGTTCTCCAGCGGTTGCTTGGTCACCACGTTGATGACTGCGCCTGGCTCCATGGCTCCATACAGCACCGCGGCCGGACCCATCAGCACCTCGATCCGCTCCACGTTGGCACTCTCGACTTTTCCCGGCGCCGCGATGCCTGGCAGCATGCCGTTCCAAGTAGTCGCGGTACGAAAGCCACGGATATTGAAGTTGTGGGTGAACGAGTAGTCGCCGATGAGATTCGAAGCGCTCGGAATGAAGCGCACGGCATCCTGGACCGTGGCACCGGCAACGATATCCAGCATCTCGCTATTGAATACGCTGACGGTCTGCGGCACCTCTCGAACCGTCTCGCCCGCCGCGCCGCGGCCGAATACGGTGATGATCTCCATCGTCTGCACCGAAGCGGTCGGTGCATCGCCGGTATCGGCGGTGGCGGGATCCGCTTTGACTTTGCGCAACGAAATGATGCGGCCATCGTCGGAGGCAATCTCCAACCCGGTGCCGATCAGCAACGTCTTCAGCGCGGCTCGCACATCGAGCTGGCCTTTGAGCGGCAGCGTCCGTACGCCTTTGAGTTCATCGGCAGGCGCTATGATCTGCAATTGCGCCTGTCGAGCAAACTCGGGAATGATTTTCGCGGCTTCACCCGCGGGGACATCGAAACTCACCTGCTGTGCCCAGGCCGCCTGTGCAAGCAGGAGTGCCACGGCACCGCCAATCGCGAAACGCCGGCCCCGGCTCATGCCGATACTCATAGCTGTCCCCTCGGATTCGATACCCTGCGGCTCGGAATGAGTCGCTGTTGGATATAGATACCGGGAATGCCCGCTCCCCCCATCGCGACGCTGAAACTTTTTTTGAGCCTCAGCGATGCAAATGCACCTCGCCGGGTTCGACCGTGGCTTGAAGACTCATACTGGTGGCCACCGCTTTGGCAAAACCGACGGGATCGTCGGCAGCGAAGCGGCCGGTCACGGTGAGCTCGGCGATAGCGCCATCGTCGATCACGATGCGTGTGTCGCTGTACCTGGAGAACTCGCTCACCGCTTCTTGCAATGTAATGCCATCGAGCGAAATCATGCCGCTTTGCCACGCCAGATCGTCGGCGAGTTCGGCGGTGGATACGGGCTGCGCCGCAGGCACAGGATCACGTCCGATGTGGACCCGATTGTTGGCCGACAGCTGCAGCGGTGCGGCTGGCGAAGTGTTCCGCCCTGAAACTTCTACTACGCCCTCTCGCACCAATACCTTCACCTGATCTCCGGGCAGCACGCGTACCGTGAAGCTGGTGCCCACCGCTCGCACCAGAGTGCCCGCGGCTTCAACCACAAATGGCCTGGCGGGATCTTTGGCGACATCGAACAATGCCTCGCCTTCGAGCAACTGCACTCGGCGCTGCTCGGCCGAGAAGCGGACATCGACACGCGTTGCCGTGTTGAGTCTCAACACTGAGCCATCATCGAGCGACACGTTCTTGATCTCGCCACGGCCAGTGGCATAGTGCTGTGTCGGCGCGCCCAGTACGAATAGATATACGACCAAAGCAGCGCAGCTCGCGGCGATGAGGCCTCCGATCCAAACGGTTCGCCGCACGCGGTTCGGCGGAGCGCTGAATTGGCGAGCGTCGAAGTCCGCGCCAAGCGCTGCCGCGCGATCAAAATGCGCCGAGATCGTCTGCATCCGAACAAACGCACCGAGGTGACGTCGGTCGCTGGCGAGCCAAGCGTCCAGCTCTCGCTGTTCGTCCTCTTGCAAGCCACCTTTATCGACCCGCGCGGCCCAGGCCGCTGCGGTGTCTTCCACTTCACTTCTCATCTCGCCTCCACCATCGGCGCACCTGGGATGACGACACCGTTGGTACCGGCGCCGCACCTATCGTCTCGCGTTCACGACCTACCGTGGCCGCCAGAATCCGCAGCGCCTTGCCGATGTGTTTCTCGACCGTGCCTTCGGAAACGCCCATGCGCTGTGCCACTTCCTTCTGCGTCAAGCCGTCGACCTTGCGCAAACTGAACGCTTGCCGACACTTTTCCGGAAGCGAGCCGATGCGCTCGGCAATCAGCTGCAACTCCTCGTGATCCGACACGCGTCGCTCGGCCGACAAGTCTTCGTCCGTGCCGACGCGCAAACGTTCCCACTCAGCCAGACTGGCCAATGAAACTACGCGCCGATGACGCACATGCTGCAGGATGATGGAATGGGCAATGGAGAACGCGTACGTCCTCGGATTGACGATGTGCGCGACCGATTCCAGCTCGGCCAACGTCGCATAGGTTTCCTGCACGACATCGTCGACGTCCAGACCGGCCACCTTGCGACGTGCCAACCAGGTTCGGAGCGCCGGCTCGTTGGGCAACACGTTCTTGACCAGCCACGCCCTGCGTTCGCTCGACAAGTTGCTCATACAACCGAGTATGGCAGCCCGCCGCGGCCCTGGAAAAATTTCGCACGGGGCATGGGGGATGACGGCCGCTCGCGCATCTAGGGGTCCGCGACTGCCGAAGCAGCCGCGGACACCAAATCGCTACCAACGATACGACAGCTTGCCGAACATGGTACGCGGGTAAGCATAGGCGATGCCCAGATTCGGACTCTGATACACGCTGGTATAGATGTCCTCGTTGAAGGCATTTTGCAGGTTGAACTCCAACAGCATCGCTTCGTTCAAGCGATACGAAGCGCGGAAGTCCACTCGCGTATAGCTAGGCAACTGGAACGAGCCGACTGAGTCCACCTCGCGCTCGCTGCGACCCACTACACCGCCACCGAGCGTGAGCGAGCGCAACGGCCCTTCCAGGAACTCGTAGGTCGCGAACAGCGAATACGAATGCCGGGGCGCGGCGTAAGGCCGGTGTCCCACCTCTGCCGGGTTGGCCGATTCGCGAATGTCGATACCCAGATTGGAATAGCTCGCCACCAGGTTCAGGCCGGGAATGACTTCGCCGATGATTTCGAACTCACCGCCCTCGTGCACTTGCTTGCCGACGTTGTAGTAAACGTCCGGCTGCCCGGGCACGAAGATGCCGGCGGCCACGTCGGTGCGAGTGATTCGATACAACGACACGGCGTACATGACGCGGCGATCCAGAATTTCGCCCTTGACGCCGAGTTCGTACTGCACGCCCGACTCCGGATTGATCGGAGAGCCGTTGGCACGCAGGAACGTCTGATTGAAGACGATGCCTTTGCTGTAACTGGCGTAGACGTTGTGGCCATTGGCGACCTCGTAGACCGCGGCGACACGCGGCACCCAGCCGTCATCATCCAAGCCGTCGATGTTACGGATGTAACCCGACGCGGTCGGCACGTAGTCGTGTATCCCTGTCTTGACGGAGGAATAGCGCGCGCCGAGCAGCAACGACAGACGATCGGTGGGCTTGAGGTGAGTCAGCACGGTCACGCCGGAGAAGTCCTGCTTGCTGCTGCGATACTCGCCATCGACACTGCCGGCCGGCGGAATGCCGCCAGGAACCGGTTGCGGTCCGCCCTGGAAGATGTTGATCGTGCCCAGCGAGAACACGCCATACCAGGGATTGAACAACTCATTGCGACGCCAGTCGGCGCTCACCAGGAAGCGCTGGTCACGGCCGCCGAGTTCGAAGGTCTTTTCGATCGAGGCATCGACGCTCAGATCTTCCTTGGTCTTGTACTCCGGATAGCCGAGCAGCGATTGATTGCCGGCAGCGTCGCTGCCGAGCAGGAAGCTGCTGGCGTTGTGCATCTCGACGCGCGAGTAGCCGGCCTTCACCGCCAGCTTCAGCGAATCGCTCAGCTCGTGATCCAGCTGCGCATAGAAGAACTTGTTCTCGCTGTCGATTTCGTTGGCGGTGGAACCGTAGTTACGACGGCGAGGCAAATCCGGCAGCACATAGCCGCCATTGCCATCGGGCAACAGCGCGAAACCGTCGCTGCTGCTGCCTTCGAGCTTCTGGTAGTAACCCTGCAGCAGGATGTTGGTACGATCCAGCGCGATGTTCAGGCTGGGCGCGAACAAGATGCGATCGTCCTCGGTGTGATCGATGAAGGTCTCGCTGTCCTGGACCGCCGCAGTGGCGCGACCGCTGAAGATGCCGCTGCCGCCGAGCGGCCCCTGCACGTCCGCCTGCACTCGGCGGAAATCGTAGCTGCCGACTTCAACAGCCGTGAGCGCTGCGAAAGTGTTGCTGGGACGCTTCAACACACGATTGAAGGTCGCACCGTAATCTGCTTCGCCATACAGCGCCGAGGCTGGGCCGCGCACGATCTCGACGCGATCCATTGCGAAATAGTCCAGGTCTAACTCGCTATCCGTGGACAAACCATTGATGCGGAAACCGCGCTCGCGATTGATTGGAAAGCCGCGGGCGCTGATCGCTGCCTGCGTACCGTCGCCGATGCCGCCCAGCTCCACACCCGGCGTGTAGGCAACCACGCTGGCCGTGTCGTTCAGGCGCGCGATATCTAGAAACTCCGACGACAACACCGTGAGCGCCTGCGGCGTTTCGATGATGGGCAGCTCGAACTTCGACGCCGCCGTGGACACTTCCGGCCGGAACTTGCGTTCCGCCGTGACGATGACTTCCTCGAGCGCCGCGTCCTGTGCGGCCAGCACCGGCTGCACCAGACAACCGCCGGTCATCGCCAACGCGCCGAGCCAGCGGCACACCGCGCCGGAGCGCGCCGAGAAACCTGCATTCAACCTGATCATGATGTCCTCCCACTCTCGTAATATTATGCACTCACCACATATATACATTTTGGATGCTATTAAATGTATACGACAAAACCCGTCGGCAACCTGACCACAGCGTTCGTTTAAGGGGCCGGCACGGTCGATTCGACGCGGTACAGCTCGTCCGGCTGGGCAGAATCCGCCCGGTACAACAGCATCGAGTGCACGCGACCCTGCGCGCCGAACGTGAACGACACTATTTGCGCCGGCTCATACTCGGTCACCGGTTCGTTCCACGTGGCGCGAAATGCATCGCCCTGCCACGGCTCGAGTTCAGCGTAAAAAGGCTCAGCCATGCCTTGCAGATTCATCCGCAGACGCCCGCCTTGCTGAGTCAACTCATACTGCTCCCAGCTATCGCGGGCAACGTATCTGCCGGCGTATGCCTGCAACTCGGCGGACGGCGCCTTGCGTCGCGCCGGCCGTTGCAGCACCGCCTTCTCCTGCTGCGCCATTTGTGCCCAGCGCTGGTCGTAGCGGCGCTTCTGCTCCGAACTCCAGTCGCGTTCGGGAAGCTCCAAGTAGCGATCCAGAATCCACTGCGCCACGCCCGACGACAAGCCACGCAGGCCGTCTCGCGAATTCGCAAATACGAATATTCCCAGTTTCTGTTGTTCATCCAGCAAGGCGATGCAGCCATGACCGCGAAAGCCACCGCCATGCCACAACGTGCGCCGCCCTTGATAGAAACTGGAGTGCCAGCCCAGCGTGTAGGCCACCGGCTCGAAGCCGATCAAGAACTCCAATGGATCGGAATTCCACCGACGGTCCTGATAGATGATCTGATCGGCATGCGTTTCAGCGAAGTTGCGCGCGGACAGCAGACGTCGGCCACGAAACTCACCGTCCCCCACTTGGAATTCCAACCAACGCGCCATGTCGCGGGCCGTGGAGTTGATGCCTCCGGCCGGTGCATGATTGTCCATGCTCCAGTAACCGCGCGGCCGGAAAGGGTCAATTCGAATCGCGCCTTGCCGGTCGCGGACATGCGAACTAGCGCGATTCGGCGCTTCAGCCAACGCACTGGAACGGGTCGAGCTGGCTGACATGCCGAGCGGTTCGAAAATCATAGTGCGCATGTGATCGTCCCAGCTCATGCCGGCCGCGTTCGCTACAGCCTCGCCGGCTGCGGCGTAAAGCAGGTTCGAGTAAACACGTCGCGTACGGAACGCAGCCGCAGGCTTGGCATCGCGCAGGAGCCCCACCATCTGCTCGCGAGTGAGGGCCATACCGTTGACGTAGTTGCCACTCACACCGACCCGATGCGCCAACAGATCGCGAATGGTCGCCTCCGCCGTCACGTAGGGATCGTAGAGACGAAACGACGGCAGCGTCTGGATGATGGGTTGATCCCAAACGATTTGCCCGCGCTCGACGGCCATCGCCGCCGACATCCCAGTGAACGCCTTGCTGACCGAGGCGATGGTGAACAAGGTATCCGCATCCATTCGCTCCGGCTTGCCCTGCTCTCGCACGCCCACGCCGCCCACGTAAACTGCCTGCCCGTCTTTCACCACGGCGATGGACATTCCGGGCGCTTGCCATTGCGACAGCGCATGCTCGGCGTAAGCGGTGATTTGTTGCTCGCTCGGCGCCGTCAGCGCTACCGAGGTATGGCTGGCACAAGCTGCGAAGATCAGTGCTTTCAGTATCGATTTCGGCATGGTTGTCATTGGCATCTTGGTGGAATCCGCTCAGCGCCCCGGGACGCGAATGTATTCTCTAGGCTGATTGGCACCAGCCTTGGTGAGCAGCATGGAGCGCACGGCACCGTCGGCACCCGTTGTGAATGTCACCAGATCGGCGCGCTCGTATTCGATG
>NZ_JAEUPY010000288.1 GCF_016790065.1 Steroidobacter sp. | reverse complement strand
GATTGCCCGAGGAGTCCAAGTACTGATCCTGGAACTCGTCCGTGAGATTGAGCGCTTCCAACGTCAGATCCAGATTCGGCGTCACCGACCAGGTCGACGACGCGTCGATGCTCAACGTTTCCACCGTGCCTTCGACGTCGTTGAGGTTGCGGCCCGGCACCAGGGTCAGGAAGTCGTCGCGGTAGGCGGCCGAGACGCGCGCGCTGAACACATCGTTTTCCCAGTACAGAGTGGCGTTGTAAGCCGACTTGGACAGGCCGGTGAGATCGGTTCTCGCGACCACCGCGCCGGTCTGAGACAAATACTCGATCTCCGACTCCACCCCGGTGTAGTTCAGGATCAAGCCGAAGTTTTTCCAGAAGCCCGGCAGGAACGAGAACGGCTGTTGATAGCTGATCTCGAAACCTTCCAGATCGCCGCCGTCGGTGTTGGTCGGCAAGGCGAACTGCCAGCCCGACAAGCAGGTCGCCGGATCGGGAATGGCGGCACCGCAAGCGGCCAACGCCACGCTATCGGGCAGGCCGAGCGGATTGTTGGAGAAGTTGTCGGTAGCGCGCACGATCTGCACGAAGCTTTGGATGTCTTTCTTGAACAAGGCCAGCGACAGCAACGAGTCCTCGGCGAAGTACCATTCGAACGACAAGTCGTAGGTTTTGGCGCGATACGGATCGAGTAGCGGATTGCCCGCGGTCACCGTCTTGTTCGCACCGCTGATCTGGGTCGAAGCGCCGGGTGCGAGAATGCCCAAGCCAGCGGATTGACCGCCACCATTCGGACGCACCATCACTTTGGCCGCCGCTACGCGAATCACGAAGTTGTCGGTCACATCGAGCGCTACGTTCAACGACGGCAATGTGTCGTCGTACGTGCGCTCCACCGTGGTCAACAACGGCGAGCCCGAAGTGAACGTATAACCAGAAGACGTTTGTTTGGTTTCGACGTAGCGTACGCCGAGATTGGCGCGCAACGGCCGGCCCCACACCTCGGTCTTGTAGTCGGCCTGCACATAGCCGCCGAGATCTTCTTCTTCGATGCTGTAGTTGTTGCCCAGCGCCGGCTCGATGCCGAGCGGGAACAAACTGCGATCGTTCAACCCGAACAACTGCGTGGCGGCCTCGATGTTCGGAATGATCCAGCTGGTGGCGGTGCCGTTGGGCACGTTCAGATTGTTGCTGATACGGGCCAAGTGGCTGTAGTTAGCGAGCGCGATGGCGCGCACTGCCGGCGAAATCACGCTTTCCTGAGAGGTCGTGGTGCCGTTGGAGCGCACTTTCGACGTGGTATCGAATTCGAACTTCTTGTACTGCGGTCCGGCTTTCAGCGTGACCGCGTCGTTCACGTCCCAAGCGATGTCGAAGGAAGTCGTCTTGAAGGTATTCGACGAGCTTTGCGGACGCAGACGAATCTGGGACAGCGTCCATGCCGACGCACTGTCCACCGGCGCATCGCCGTAGCTGATCAGCGGTAACCGGCTGTTACCGCGGAAGTCATAGGTATAGCCATCGACATCGGTGCGATCGAACAGCAACGTGGTTTGCACCGGATTGTCATGCTCGGCCTCGGA
>NZ_JAEUPY010000268.1 GCF_016790065.1 Steroidobacter sp. | reverse complement strand
CTTGACCATTGGCGGTCGCTATACGAACTACGAACAGGAAGAGCAGAGTTATCGACTGCTGGCCGACGGCACTCGCGGGCCGACCACCAGCTTCTTCGCTCCGATCTACAGCGAGCATGCGTTGATTCCGAGCGCGGCCCTGACTTATGAGATCAGCCCGCGCTGGAATGCCTATGCGAGTTATGCCCAGACCTTCAAGCCGCAGACGGGCTTGTTGAAGGCGCCGGAGCCGGGCGTGCCGTTGGATCCCATCACCGGCGACGGCTATGAAGTGGGTGTGAAGGGCGAGGTGTTCGACGGGCTCAACACATCCATCGCGGTGTACAGCGTCAAGCGCATCGGCGAAGGCTTGGAAGATCCTGCTTATGGGATCAACTACGGCGCGGGTGGCTCGTCCTGCTGTTACATCGACAATGGCGACATCACCATGCAGGGTGTCGACTTCGAGCTGAGCGGCGTGGTGACGCGCGACTGGCAATTGTTTGCTGGCTACACCTACGCTCGCCAGAAGCTGGGCAGCACCTCCGGCGATACCGACGCCGCGATGAGCTTCAACTTCTCGCCCAAACACTTGTTCAAGATGTGGACCACTTGGCGTCTGCCCGGTGCGCTGTCTGATTGGACCTTTAATGCCGGTGTCGTGACCCAATCGGAGATCTTGGTGCTCGGCTCGGCGACGGTGTTCAACTCTTCGGGCGTGGCCACCGGTTTCGTGCCGTTTCGCTACACGCAAGGCGGCTATTCGTTGTGGAACGCCTCGGTGCAGTATCGCTTGAGCGAGCGTTGGTCGGCTGCCTTGTATGCCGACAATATCTTCGACAAGACCTACTATGCGGCGCTCAACAGCTCGACCGGCGGCAATATCTACGGCGAGCCGCGCAATCTGACGCTGCGTCTACAAGCCAAGTTCTGACCGCATCATGCTGAGAGTCATTGCGATGACCGCCGCGTTGGGCGCGGCGGTCTTGGGGACGGCTACGCCTGCGCTTTCTCGGCCAGCAACGGCTTCGTTGCCGGCGCTCGAGATTTCGTATCGGCGTCACGTGTTGTCGAATGGGTTGACGCTCATCGTTCATGAAGATCGGTTCGCACCGCTGGTGTCGGTGAGTGCCTGGTATCACGTCGGCGGCAAGGATGAGCCGGTGGGGCGGGGCGGCTTCGCGCACTTGTTCGAGCATTTGAACTTTCCTCCGAATCATAAGGGGGTACTCACCAACGTCGGCGCTACCGCTGACAACGCGCATACGCGCAACGACTACACCAACTATTTTCAGACTGTGCCCGCCACCGCGCTCGATACGGCGCTGTGGATCGAAGCGCGTCGCATGGGGCAGATGCCTGAGCACTACAACCAACGCAAGTTGGATGCTGAGCGCGAGATCGTCGAGGGTGAGAAGCGCTTCGTGGCCTCGCGGTTTCCGTACGCTGCGTTGGAGACGGAAGTGCTTTGGAAGGAGACTTATCCTGCTGTGCATCCCTATTCGCGCTCGGGCATGGGATCGTCCGAGGATTTGAACGCCGCGACGCTCGATGACGTGCGGCAGTGGCACGAGCGATGGCAGGGGGCTGCCAATGCTGTGCTGGTTGTGGCTGGCGACGTCAGTAGTGCCGAGGTGCTCCGCAAAGTCGAACAGTACTTCGGTGGGTTTTCTTCGGGGCCGCCGGTGACTCGGGTGTCGCAGTGGGTTGCCAAGATGAGCGGCGAACGTCGTGTGACCGCTACGCGGCGCGAGGTTCCGGATGCTCGCTTCTATAAGGTATGGAATGTGCCGGGTTACGCGACGCGTGACTTCACCATGCTGGAGTTGGCCACGCAAATTCTCGGCGACGGACCGAACAGCCGTCTACGTCGCCGCTTGATGACTAGCGAACGACTTGCGTCGGAGGTTCGAGTGCGCCTCGAACCCATGGAGTTGGGATCGCAAGTAAGGATTTCCGTGGCGCTGAACGATCCTGAGCAACTCGGCGCTGCCGAGCTTGCGTTGAATGATGAATTGACTGCGTTCTTGCGAGAGGGGCCGACTCGGGAGGAGTTGGATCAGGCGCGCGTGAGTCTCTATTCGCGGCTCGCGACCTCGCTGGAACGGTTGGATGCCGGCGGCGGCAAGTCCTGGTATCTCGCCGTGGGCGAGATGTATGCGGGGTCGCCCGGCTTTTACAGTCAGGCGTTGACGTGGCAGCAGGCGGCGACGCCTGAGGATGTGCGGTTGAGCGCTCAGCAGTGGTTGTCGGATGGTGCCTTCGTGTTGGCCGTGCGGCCGGAGCCGAAGTACAGCGTCGCTGCCTCTGCGGCCGATTTGAAGACGGCGCCGGCGGCCGTCGCGCCGCCTGCGTTGGCGCTGCCGGCCTTGCAACGTGCGACGTTGTCGAACGGGTTGAAGGTCGCGGTGATGAAGCGGGACAACGCGGCTTTGACGCGTTTGTCGCTGCTCGTTGATGGCGGCGACGCTGCTGATGCTCCTGGCCGGGCTGGAACCTCCAGGTTGGCTTTGAGGGTCTTGAAAGAGTATGCACAAACGTTGAATTCAAAACTCTCGGGCGCTCGCATCGATGAGAGCACTACGTTGGATTCCTCCGCGCTGTCGATTACGACTATCGCTTCACACTTTCCTGAGTCGGTCGCGTTGCTTCGCAAGGCACTGCATGCTGGCAGCTGGCGTGCGCAGGACTTGCGCGAGGCCAAGGATGCTTTCGCGGCTATCGCCGCTCAGCAAGAGCGCCAGCCTGCGCAACTGGCGTTGCAGGCAATTGCCCAGGCGATCTCTGGCGGCAATGCGGCTTATGAGAGTGCGATGGCGAATCGCTTCGATGCCAGCGCGCTTCAGTCGCTCGGCTTAGATGAACTGCGTCATCAGCAACGTCCGTGGCTCCGCCCTGACAACGCCACATTACTAATCGTCGGCGCCAGCTCGCTGTCGGAAGCAATGCCGGTACTGGAGAAGCAACTTGGCTCGTGGCGCGTGCCGAAGGAAGCCAATTCATCGCTAGATCAGCACCACGGCTCGGAGCGCGCCAGCAGCGGAGTTTCGCAGTTGCCTGAGCAGCGTCTTGGCTCGAAGCCCGCCTTGGCCGAAGCCAATTCCGCACTTGATACGCGGCGTCGCTCGGCGCAGGCGGCGGATGACTCATCCTCGCGGCTGCTCGGCGTCCGCGCACCGAAGCGTGGACGAATCTACTTGCTCGACGTTCCCGGCGCGGCGCAGACCGAGATCATCGCGGGTCGGCTCGCCGACGGGCGAGGAGGCGCCTCCTATGATCGACAGTCATTGTTGGTCGACATTCTCGACACTCGTCTAAGCAACACTCTGCGTGAGTCATTGAATCTCACCTACGACGTCGCAGTCACTCTTTTGCCCGCTCGCGAAGCGAGCCCACTAACTGTACGAACCGTCGTGCGAGCCGATGGCACGGTGACGGCCTTGAAGGCTATCGCGGCAGAGCTAGCTGCCTTGGGCAACACCAATCCCGTGCCGGCAGACGAACTCAATCAGATGCGTCGCAAGTCCATCCTGGCCTTGCCAGGAAGAAACGAATCGCCAAGCGACCTGATCGAGTCGCTCCGCACGGTACTGAACTTCGATCTACCAGACGACTACTGGAACACCTATGCAAGTCGCCTCGACACAATCACGGTGGAGCAATTGAAGTCAGAGGCACAATCGCTACTCGAGCCAAAGCAGTTCAGCTGGGTGCTCGCAGGCGACGTGAAAAAGTTCGAAGCCGAACTTCGGGCGCTCGGCCTGGCCGAGGTTGTGTTGCTGGGTAACGACGCGAAGGTGCAACCTTGAAATTCATGATGATGAGTCATAGAGCGCTGCTGGCACTATCCATGGTTATCGGCTGGCTGCCGTTGGCGTCGGCCGCCAGTCTGCTGGAAGCGAGCCAACGCCCTGCTGCAGTCGACGCATTGTTCGCGGAATTCAACCAAGCAACCACGCCAGGCCTGGCCATCGGCATCTACCAGAACGGTCAGCCGCTACTAACCCGCGCCTACGGCATGGCCGATCTGGAAAACCCAGCGCCGATCACCACGGACACCGTCTTCCACATCGCGAGCGTGTCCAAGCACTTCACTGCCTTCGCAGTGCTGCTATTGGCCAACGAAGGAAAGATAGATCTGGATGCGGACGTGCGCCGTTATCTTCCGTACATGCCGGACTTCGGCGACGTAATCACCGTGCGTCACCTCATCTATCACACCAGCGGCTTGCGCGACTCTTGGCGCTTGTTAGCGCTCGGGGGAGTGGACAGTTACAGCCACCGACAGCAGGCGCAGATCGTGAACATGGCAGCTCGGCAACGAGGCTTGAATTTCAAGCCGGGCACCGAGTACGCCTACAGCAACATGAACTACACGTTGCTCGCTGAGATCGTCCGCAGTGTCACCGGCAAGACGCTGCGCCAGTTCACCACCGAGCGCATGTTCAAGCCGCTGCAAATGGACCACACGTTCTTCTCCGACGACATCCTCGAGATCGTGCCGCGACGCGCGCAGTCCTATTCGCGGGAAGGAGATACTTGGCGTCGCAGCCCACTGAATCTCGACACTTATGGCGCGACCAATCTGCAGACCACG
>NZ_JAEUPY010000211.1 GCF_016790065.1 Steroidobacter sp. | reverse complement strand
GGTGGTGCCACGAGCACCGACGATGACTTCACCAGTGCTATACATTCTGGGGCCGATCAACTTGCCGGCAGAAGTGAGATCCGCGGCAGGAAACACCAGCTGCGACGGCGCCGCCGGATCGAAAGTCGTGGTCACGCCGTAAGCAAGATAGTTCGCCGACTCCGCGCGATGCGGCGGCACGATCTCGCCGTCCTGCGAGCCATCATGGTGATGAGCGTGCACATCGATCAGACCAGGAATCACCGTCTTGCCGCGCAGATCGATCACGCGATCCGCCTTGGCCGTAGAAACATCGCCCAGCCCGACGATGCGATTGCCACGAATCAATATCGTGCCTTGCTCGATCACCTTGCGATTGTCGAGCGTCACGATCCGCGCGTTGGTCAAAGCCAACGTGCCTTGCGGCTTATCTCTGGGCAGACGCAGATCAAGCGGCCACTCGTGCGTAACTTTGCCGCCGGCGTCGAGCTCATACGCACGCGGGCCACGAACGAACACGAACTTGCCCTGCCGATTCCATTGCGGAAAGAAACCGCCGGTCGGCCCGACTTCGCGCACGCCAGAACTGGCAGACATCCAATCAATGAACTGTGAGCCGCCCGAAGGAACCGGGGCCAAAAACACACTCTCGGACGTACCGAACGCAATGTGCTTACCATCCAGCGATAGCTGCGCATCCCATACATAGGGGAAGGTCGCGTGTGTTTTACCGTCACTGCCATCGGGCCGAACAGAACGTAGCGCCGTCGACGCGTCCGGCGCAGCCTTAGTGTCCGCGGCGCTCGCCTGCGTCATGTAATAGACACGACCGTCAAGCGAGTAGGTCGCACGAATGTATTCGTCACCCGCTGGCAGCACGCGAGCGATGGTTCGCATCTGACCGCCGGCCGCA
The DNA here is from genome assembly GCF_016790065.1 of Steroidobacter sp. GTDB lineage: Bacteria > Pseudomonadota > Gammaproteobacteria > Steroidobacterales > Steroidobacteraceae > Steroidobacter. Next base: position 15,174 of record NZ_JAEUPY010000211.1, on the reverse strand, counting down.
GGCACTCGAACGAGTTCGTTCCACGGCGTACGCGCAGTGCCTTGGCCTCTGAGTCCGTTACCCGAGCCGCGAGTCACGACGATCTCGCTGCCATCCGGGCTCCACACTGGATTCAGATATTCACTCGCGACCGTGCTGAGACGTTGCGGCTCACCGCCAGCTGCTGGCACTCGCCAAATATGACCGCCCTCTTCGTCATTCCACGTAGTGAATGCGATCGAGCGGCCATCCGGCGACCACGACGACGACAGCTCGACCGTGACGGCTGCATAGGCATCCTTCGGTGTCAGCCGCTTCGGCTTGCCACCGCTGCGAGACTGCAACCAAATGGAGCCGGCACCTTCGAACGCCAGCGTCTTGCCGTCCGGCGACAGCGCCGGCCAGCGCGGAAACTTCACATCGAAGTTATCGTCGGCCACACGGAACGACGGCCGCACCTGTTCGGAAATCTCACGCTTCACCAACGCGCGGAAGGCGATGGTCTCGGCCTTGGCATCGGCCACATAGCGACGACGCAGCTTGCCGCCTTCGGAGTACACGATGGATTGGCTGTCACGCGCCCAGGCATAGCCCGGCAACATCCGGATCTGATACATCGTGTGAGTTTCCAACTGATCCGGCGTCAGCTGTTCGATCACCAGTCGATCTTCGCCAGTCTGCAGATTGCGCAACCACAAACCAGTGCGTTGGGCGTACTCGACATTGCCATGCCGAGTCACGCCGCCAGGTACGCGTCGCGCGAACGCGAGCCACTTGCCGTCCGGCGAAATCGACGGAGCAAACGGAGAGAACGGTTCGCGGTGATAGTAACGACGCGCGGCGGTATCGCTGACGATTTGATCCAGACCAGTGGTCAAATCCAACCGCCGAATCTCATGTTTGGTGCCGATCTTGTAATAACCCTCGGCGATCACCGGCTGCGAACTGCTGTGGTAATAAACAAAACGTCCATCGGCAGTGACCGACGGGCTGTCGACCAGCGTGTTCTGCGACGTCGCGAGTTCGACCGGTGCGCTGCCGTCGAGCGGGAATTTCCAGATTCGATTGGTGCGCGTCCACGGTCCCAGCGAGTGCGGGTAATAGCGCACAGCGACGATGGCTTTGCCGTCAGGCGACCAGGAGGGTTCGGCGACCGGCGTATCCAGATCCGCAAACACCTGACGCGGATTGCTGCCGTCCGCATTCATTACCCAAAGATTGTTCTGCCCCGCGCGATCCGAGACGAACACGATCTGGCGCCCGTCCGGCGAATACTTCGGGTGGTAGTTCAGCGCGATGCCGCTGTTCTGGGTCAGGCTTTGCGCTTCGCCGCCGGTCACCGGCACGCGATATACATGCGACAGCAAGTCGAACAGCAGCCATTGGCCGTCGGGCGAAATGTCCACCGACATGCCGGTGCCTTCCGTGGTCGAGAACTCCACGGTGCGCGTCTTGCCCCGGGGCTGAGTCACGTCCCAATTCGCGAAGCTGACTTCCGCATCGGCCCACGCTGTAGACAGGGCTAACGATGCGCATAGCGCCAACCCGACGCCACAGCTCCCGATCCAGGACCTACGGCGGATACCAGTTACGAGCTTCACGTGAACTCCGAGCGGCGACCACAGGCTTGCATCTTACATACTATTTGAAATGTATTGTAGATGCAGAAAGCCCGGCGTCCACTGCCGGGCAGCAGACGCTAGGCGCCGCTACGGCGAACTACATACAGCTTTTTCTCGGCCATGGCTTCGATGGCCTCGGCCACGCCTTCACGGCCCAACCCCGCCTGGCCGCCGCCGCCGAACGGCATGGCGTCGATGCGGAAGTCGGTGCTGTCGTTGACGATGACCGCCGCGGCATTGGCGATTGCGTACACGGACAGCGATGTTTCCAGACAACGCGTGAAGATCGCGGCGTGAATGGCATCCCCTGCTCCAGCCAGGCTGCTCAACAGCTCCGGCGTTCCCGAGACGGTTTCCAGGGTCGCGACCGGCCCAAAGATCTCGTGACGCAACAGCTTGTGATTGGCCGGCAGACCGTCGAGCCAAGTCGGAGCTACACGAGTCCCTTCGCTCCAGCCACCAGCCAACACGCGAGCACCATCGGCACGCGCCTGGTCGATCTCGTGCATGACCCGGCGAGCAGCGGCGCGATCGACCACCGGCCCCATGTCAGTGCTGGCATCTCGTTTCGGGCCGAGCTGCATCTTTCCAGCGAGCGCGCTCAATCGCTCACGCAGTTCCGGCGCGACTTTGCTATCCACGACGATGCGCTGTGAGTGCACGCAGTTCTGTCCAGCCGCCCAGAACGCACCGGAATGAATCGAATCAGCGGCCGCTTCGAGATCGGCATCGGCGGCCACAGCCACCACACCGACGCCACCCAACTCAGCCAGATAACGCTTCAGCCCGAGACGAGCCGCAATCGCCGTGCCGGCCGCACGACCACCGGTGAACGAAACGACTCGCGGCCGACCATCCGATGCCAACTGAGCGCCCAACTCGGCGCCACCGAAAACGATCTGCACCGAACCTTCCGGGGCACCCGCCGCCAGGAAATGCTCTACCAACTTGAGCGCCGAGAACGGCGTCTGCGGATGCGGTTTCAACACCACGGGCGCACCCAACGCAAACGCGGGTCCCAACTTGTGCGCGACCAGATTCAGCGGATCGTTGAAAGGCGTCAGCGCAGCGACCACACCGGCCGGCTGCAGCTTCCACCACCCCATGCGACCCACACCGCCACTGGCCTGATCGAACGGCACCACAGCGCCGCCGATCCGCTTGGCCTCATCCGCCGACAAGCGCAACGTTTCTACGCAACGCGCGACTTCACGACGCGCTTCACGAATCGTCTTGATGCCTTCGGTGGCGATCAAGGTCGCATGCGCCTCTGCCTCTGCTTCGACGCGTGCAGCAACGTTCGTCAGGATCTTGGAACGCTCATGAGCTGCCAGCGGCGGCGCCTTCAGAGCCGCGACCGCCCTATCGAGGATGCGGTCGAGCTCGGCAGCGCTAGTCACATTGACTTCGCCAACGACACTTTCATCGTCCGGATCGCGCACGACGATGACGTCGTGCTCGAGCTTCGCTGCCACGTCTGACATCAGGCAACCCGTTCGCGTTTGAGCTGCTCGGTCACTTCCTTCACCGCCTCGCTGACGATACCGACGATTTGGTCGGCATCGGCACGCGTCAACACCAACGGCGGCGCGAAGCCAAGAATGTCGCCATGAGGCATGGCGCGAGTGATCAAGCCACGCTTGCGAGCGGCGGCAGACAAGCGTGCACCGACCTTCGCCGTCGGCTCGAAGCGGCGCTTGGTCTGGCGGTCGGCGACGAATTCAATCGCAGCCAACATGCCCACGCCGCGGATCTCGCCAACGAATTCGTTCGAGCCGACTTCGATGATGAGCTGCCCACGCAAGTGATTGCCCACCTTCTCGGCGTTCTCCGCCAGATTCTCTCGCTCGACGATGTCCAAGCAGGCGTTGGCAGCAGCCGCCGCCAGCGGATGGCCGCTGTAGGTATAGCCGTGCGAGAACGCGCCGACTTGATCGGCACCATCGCGTACCACGTTCCAAATGCGCTCGCCGATGATCGACGCGGACATGGGCACGTAAGCGCTGGTCAAACCCTTGGCGGCAGTGATCAAGTCCGGCTTCATGCCATAGCGGTCGCTGCCGAATGGCGTGCCGATACGGCCGAAACCGCACACCACTTCATCGGCGATCAACAACACATCGTGACGCTTCAACACCGCCTGGATTTCATCCCAATACCCGGCCGGCGGCGGAATCAAACCACCGGTGCCCAGCACCGGCTCGGCAATGAAGGCGCCGACGGTGTCCGGACCTTCCTGCAGGATCAGCGCTTCGAGTTCCGCGGCACGACGCTTGGAGAACTGTTCTTCGCTCTCGCCAGCCTCCGCGCCCCAGTAGTGATGCGGCACACCGGCGTGACGAATGATGGGCAGCGGCAAATCCATGTGCTGGTGATAGAACGACAGGCCGGTCATCGAGCCTGAAATCACCGAGCAACCGTGATAGCCGCGCTCACGCGAAATGATCTTCTTCTTGCGGGGCTGGCCACGCAGATTGTTGTAGTACCAAACCAGCTTGGCATTGGTTTCGTTGGCGTCCGAACCGGACAAGCCATAGAACACTTTGCTCATGCCGGCCGGCGCCATCTTGATCAAGCGATCCGAGAGTCGAGCCAGCGCTTCGGTCGTGTGGCCCGCATAAGAATGATAGTAGGCAAGCTTGTGCGCCTGATTCGCGATGGCCTCGGCCACTTCGGTGCGGCCGTAGCCCACGTTCACGCAATACAGGCCGCCGAAGGCGTCGATCAGTTCGGTGCCATCCGCGCCCTTGATGCGCACGCCCTTGCCGGATTCGACGACGAAGCTGTCGGCGGTGCCGGCGGCGTAGTCCTTGGCATGAGTGAATGGATGCAGGACCGTGGCGCGATCCATGGTCTGAAGTTGCTGAAGCGTCGTCATGGGCAGTCCCCTGAGCCAGTTGTTGGGCAGATTGGCGATAAAAGTACGCTCCGCCGACGCGGAAACTTCGCAACTTTGGGCAAAGAATGATAGAAATTATCGCCATGGACCCGAAACTCGACGCCGCCGACTTCCGGCTCCTGGAACTGCTCCAGGAAGACGCCCGCATGCCCATGGCCAAGCTGGCCGAACTGGTCGATCTGTCCGAGCCGGCCTGCTATCGGCGCATTCAGCGGTTGAAACGGGACAGAGTCATCGAGCGGGAGGTGGCCGTGATCGCCCCTCGCACCATGGGCTGGCCGTTGACCATGATCGTGCTGGTCACCCTGGAACGGGAGCGCACCGCCATCCTGGATCAATTCATTCGGAAGCTACAAAGCGTCCCGGAGATTGTGGACGCTTGGTATGTCACCGGCGACTATGACTTCGCGCTGCGCATCGTGGCTCGAGACATGGAGAGTTTCGAGCGCATGACGCGCGATGTGCTGTACGCCGACAACTTCGTCAAAAACTTCAAAACACTGGTGACCATGCGTTCGGTCAAAGTGCAGGCGCCGCTGAAAGCAGCGGCGCCCGATGACGACGTGACTGAATGACGTTACTGATTGAGCAGCGAGTTGAACACCAGCTTGAATGTGCCGTGGGTCTGATCGCGATGCTGCGGACGGAAGCCCAGTAGCACCACTCGACCTTCGCCGTACTTCACCGACACTGCCGCAGCCTTGTTGGCGATGTTCTTTTCGCCGAGCAGCCAGCCGCTCTGCAGGATGTCGCGGTCCAGATAGGTCGCGATGATTTTCACGTCCTCGCCCTTGTCATAGGTCGAGAGTTCATAGACTTCGCCACCCATCAGCAACGCCAGGCCCTGCGCCGGCATGCCGTACGCGATCGGGTTGGTCGTGTCGAACCGAGTCTTCAACGTCGAACCCGGCGACCAGAACTCTTTCGACGGCAGCTTGGCAATCACGTTGCGCACCGGCACCTTCAATTCATTCACCGCCAACTCGCCGGCGCGACCGAAGGTCACCAACGTGCCGCCCTTCTTGACGAAGGCCTTCAGCGCCTTGACGCCGTCCTTGCCGAAACCGCTGCGATACTCTGGCGGCTCGTCCGCATACTCTTCGTCTTCTTCCGACTTGTCGTCGCCCTGCTCGCCGAGCATGGCTTGCGCCGAATCCGACGGCAGAATGATGGTGTCGAAGGCAGCGTTCAGATTGCCTTTCTTGATGCGCGCGTCCATCAGCGTCGTGTACGGCACATCGAATTGCTCGAACATCAACCGCGTCCAACCCTCATCGCTGTTGCCACCGCCGTAGCGCTGGAACATGGCAATGCGCGGCTTACGCAACGCATAGCTGTTGGCAGGCGCTGCTTGTTGAAGCGCTTTGAAATCGACGCCGGTACGACGCGCGACTTCTTGCAGCTGTGACGAACTCACACCGCTGACGAGGAAGTCGCCGGGTGTGAATCCCGATGCATCCGTCACGCGCCGAACTTTGGCGCCTTGGTTCAGCAACAAGAACGCTGCACGGAAACTGTCGTTCAACTTGGTGCTCAGCACGTAGCCATTGCCGGCATCTGCGTCGACGCGACCCTGACGAACCAACGGCGCAGCCAGCGTGGCGAGTTCAACCGATACCGCCTCACCTACCGGTTCGGCGCGCACGCCCATGAACTCGTTAAACGTGTCGGTGGACAGGTCATACGGACGAATCGGATTGTTTTGTTGATCGCGCGTGAACGTATTGTCCGGATAGAACGTGCGACCGAGCATCCAACGCACCAGGCTTTGTTTGGGTTGAGCCATGGACACGACGAACGAGCCCGCGCCGTAAGTACGGCCATCGGCGACGAACGCGGCCTTCGCCTGCCGCACTTCGACGCCGGAACGCAGGAACATGTTGACCAGCTTCTCCACCGTCAGCGGATCGTGCTGAGCAGCTTCGATCACGTAGGCCTTCACTTCACCCGTCGTGCCGCGCTCCACCTGACGCACACCTTTCAAATACATGTTCCAAAGCAGCGTCTCGCGATCACGCGCCGCCAAGTCCACGGTGGACCACGCAGCGATCTTTTGCTGTTCGACGATGTCACGCACGCGCCACCAGCCGCCCGGCCACACGCTGGGCATGGAGACCTGCGGTTCGTAAGTCGGCATGTTTCGCTGCTCACCGCGCAGCTGATCCGGATGCATGTAAATCGGCGTTGCGAGTCGCGCGCTGGCCGACTCGGTCAACATGCCGGCGATGTTGTGGAACGGTGTGATCCAGTGGAAGCCCATGTGGCCCCAACCCGAATACACGGCCGAACCGATCACGCCGGTCTTGCCCGCGCCTTCCAGCTTGGTGCCCATGTGACTGCCGAACCAGCTCATTTCACGCCACACCAGCGGATCGCCATTCGGGCGAATCGGCTCGGCATACGGCGGAATCACCAAGCGAGCACCGTTGGCACCTTGCTGGTGATGATCGACATAGGCCTGCGGCACCCAGTCGCGATACATCAATTTGCCGAAGTGTTGCGACTCGGGCAGGTTCAACGCAAAGCCATCGCGATTGTTGTCGTGGCCGGCGTAGCGCTGATACAGCCAGGGCAAGCCGGACGCTTCGAACTTGGTGCCGACATACTTCATGTACCAATCGGCAATCATCTGCGTGCCATCGGGATTGATGGACGGCATCACGATGTTGATGACGTTGTCGCGAATCCGTTTGGCTTCGGTGTCTTCGCGGGCGATGCTGTCGTAAACGAACTCCGCTGCCGTCTGGGCCGCGGCCACTTCGCTCGAATGCAACGCGAACGATTGGATGATGACGGCACGCGCCTCACCGGCGATCTGCCGGGCCTGCGCTTCCGACACGCCGCGCGGATCGGCGAGCTGGGCATTGAGCTGACGCAACCGGTCGAGCTTGGCCAGATTCTCAGCCGAGGAAATGAAGATGGCGACGTACGGCCGGCCTTCGCTGCTCTTGCCGAGCTCGACCATCTGCATCCGATCCGACGCCTTATCCAGCGCCTCGTAATAAGCATGCAGCTTGTCCCAGCCGGCCAGCTTGCGATCGGCGCCCATCTGGAAGCCGAAGAACTGCTCGGGGGTCTGCAGCCCGGCCTGCGCGGCGCTGGGTCCAGCTGCAGCCAACAACAACGTACCGGCAATGCCGGCGATCAATCGTAAGGGTCGGCTCGAGCTCAAGGGGTCGTTCCTATTGTTGAAGCCAATCGGCGCGGCGCATAGGCCAGCACATTTTCGCAACGACAGCTTCACCATTCGGCCTCGAGCGTTAACACGCCGATTACGTGGCAGGATGGCCACGCAATCGACGCTACCGCTGTGAACCGTTAGAACTTGGCGAGCAGTCGCAGGTAGTAATAGCCGCCGTTATAGCCGAATGGGCTCGAAGAAGGATAGCGGAACGGACCTTGCGGATTATTGATGGCGGTGTACTCGTCCGGATAGGCGTCGAAGACGTTGTTGGCGCCGACCGTGACCGTGTACTTGTCGCCGAAGTGACGCGCCAGACTCACGTCCGCGACCCACTCCGGCGAGAAGGTCTGGTCGTAGATGGGATTGGTGTTGCCGGTGTAGTACTCCCCGTAGTACAGCGCACGGGCGAAGAAGGTCCAGTCGCCCAGTTCATAGGTGCCGGAAAAGTTGAAAGTACGGCGCGGCTGGCCTTTCGAGTAAGTGATCAAACTGTCGCGATTGAACAAGGCAATGCCGGTGATCGCCGCCAACTCCGGCGGGGTCGCGGCGATTCGAGTCACCTCGCGACTGTTGAAGTTCATGGCCGCGGTCAAAGTCAAGCGGCTGGCTGCGAAGTCGATACCGTAACGACCCGTGACATCGATGCCTTCCACTCGCGCGTCGATGGCATTGGTCGGGAAGCTGGCGCCGCTGATGTTGGGATAGCCATTCGCCGCGAAAAACGCCCGCGCCCGCGTGTCGTTGAAGGTGCTGGAGGACACGATCTGGTCGCTAACCTCGATGCGATACAGATCGACCGCGAAGTTCAGATCCGCACCCCAGTTGAGCACCACACCGAGACTCACGCTCTCGGACTGCTCCGGCTCGAGATCCTTGGCCCCCATCAAGCGCGCCACCGGATCGGAAGGTGCGAAACGCCGCGTGACGTAGGAAACACCTTGGATGAAGCTGGAACTGGTGCTCAGGTAATAGATATCGGCCAGCGACGGCGCGCGGAAGCCGGTGCTGGCGCTGCCTCGGAATGCCAGCACATCGTTGACCTCGAAACGAAATGCCAACTTGCCATCCGTGGTATCACCGAAGTCGCTGTATTTCTCGAAGCGCCCGGCCGCCGACAACGTCAGCCGTTCCCAGAACGTGGTTTCCAAATCGGCATACACCGCGTAGTTGGTTCGATCTACCTCCACCTCGTCGGTGGGACGCAGCGCGCCGAAGCCCTGCGAGCCTGCCGCAGTGATCGCGCCTGCGTTCGGGCCATCGAGCACCGCCACGCCGCCATGCAGATAACCTTCGGCCCTGCCCTGCTGGGTGCTGTATTCATCCCAACGAAATTCCGCGCCGACCGCCAGATTGAGCGGCGACTGCCAACCCACATTCAAACTGCGCGTCAGATCGAAATTGGTCACCGCTTGTTGTAAGGCGTACTTGCCGGCATAGAACGTGGTCGGGCTGTTGACGCCCATCGACGGATTCAATGTGTTGCTGGGATAGGGCCGCAGATTGTTCAAACCCCAGCCCTGGCTGAAATCGAAGTCCCACTCACCCAACGCACCCTTGATGCCCGCGGTGAAAGAGCCGTCAGTCACGATGCCGACCATCAACGGTTGGAAGCCATTCGGAAAGATGGCGCGCACATTGTTGTTGTCGAGCGGCGCACGGAACACAAACGGCGTTTCGATCTCACGACGCATGTAGCCGCCGAATGCATATCCGGTCAGCGAGCCGAGCGGCAACTGGGCGTTGATGGACAACCCCATGTCTTCGCTCTCGGGGTCGCCGACCCGATACGTGTTGTAACGATCGATAGTGAATTCGCGCGGATCGAAAGCATCGCCCGACTGCAGCACCGGCGTCGCATCACTGATGCTGGTGGTCGGAAAGATGATCGGATTGCCATTCCGCGTGCCGAAATACATCTGCCGCTTGTCATAGCCCTGCCGATTGGTCTTGCCACGCGTGCGATAGTAGAGCGAGCTGTGCAAGAAGCCGCCGTCGCCGATCTCGATGCCGTTATCCAACGACACTTCGGCGACTTCGCCGTCACCTTCGTAAGTCTGACCCAGCGATGTCTCGATCTGCGTGCCGAGGTCATGACGCATGATCACGTTCACCACACCGGCAATCGCATCGGAGCCGTACTGAGCCGCAGCACCGTCACGCAATACTTCGATGTGACCGATAGAGCTGGTCGGCAAGGAATTGAAATCGGCCGCAGCCGTACCGCCGTTGACACCGAGATGTTTGCGCTTGCCGTTGACCAGCACCAACACTTGCGACGAATTGAGTCCGCGGATCTGCACGCGCCTCATGAAAGAACCGCTGTTCGCAGTACTGGTCGGTGGAAAATAAGCAGACGGCACCAACGCCGCCAACATCGACGGCGTGTCGTTGTAGCCACCGCTACGCAAACTATCGCGAGACAAGACGTCGACGGGCACTGGCGATTCGAGCTCGGTGCGATTGCTGAAACGCGTGCCGGTGACGATGACGGTCTGCAGTTCCTCGGAGATTTCGGTAGTGCTGCTCGGCGGCTGCGACGAGGACGCCTGCTGGCCACTGCCATACGCAGAGTCGTCCACCGTGTAAGCGACCGTCGTCAGCGCTGCGTAGTGCGGCATCGACGGCGGCGTGCGAACGCGAACTTGTGTGTCGAGCGATTCGATGCCGATGACATTCTCGCCGGTGAGCCGATAGCGCAGCTGCGTGCCTTCCAACAACTGCAGCAGCGCTTCTTCGACGGACATCGTGCCGCGTACGCCGCGAGTGCTCTTGCTATCAGTGATCGCAGCCGGCATCAACACTTGCACGCCCGCTTGATTCGACAACTCGATCAGTGCGGTAGACACCTTTTGCGGCCCGATACCGAAAGAAACGATGCGAGTCAGACCCTGCTCTTGCGCGTAGCTCGGCACGGCACAGGCCATCGCGACGGCGGCAGCTACCGGGCGACTCAGAACGCGGCACAAATAACCGATGGCGGATGTCGACACTATCCTTCTCCCATGTTCTTTGGATTTGCCCGGTGCGTGTTGCCCGGGATATCCAAACAAGACAAGCGAGCGCCGCCAGCCGGAAATGTCTCCTGGAATTTATTTGCAAATACTTTTAATGAACTCGACTTCAATCGCGGCTCTTCAGATACAAGCCACCCAACAAACGCGGCTCCAGTCGTACTGGAAAAACCTGCGGCAACGATTCGATCCACACATCAGTCGCGCGCGTGAACACCGTGCCTGAGAACAAGATGCGACCGGCAGCCTCGTCTTCGATCACGATGGGCTGTCGCGAGTAACGATTGACGTCGGCGATCACTGCCGCCAACGGCTCGTTGTGATATTCGAGGCGGCCTTGTTTCCACGCGAGCGTGCTCGCTGCGGTGGCGGGCACGATGGTGGGTGTGGAATCGCCCGAGACTTCCCAGACGATTCTATTGCCCGCGCCGACTTTGACTGGCTCGCCCGAACCGTCTGCTCGTGGCACCGAGACTTCGACCAGACCTTTAGTGACGCTCACCACGACTCGATCGTCAGCGCGACGAACGTTGAATGCCGTACCCAACGCTTGCACGCGCATCGTTCCGACTTGCACGATGAAGGGCCGCTTCGGATTGCGAGCTACAGAGAAGTACGCCTCGCCGGTTTCACCTTCCATCACCAACAGACGCGTGCTGTCGGTGTAGCGCGAGTTCACTGCCGACTTGGCGGCCAGCTCGATCGTCGAACCATCGGGCAGCCACGTTTCGCGCACATCGACGGTGGTCGACACCGGAGCGGACCGCTGCGAACTCAATACCCAGCCGACCGCGACCGTGGCGATCAACACACTCGCAGCGAGCGCGGCCACCGGGCGCTGCCACCACGGTCGCAACACCGGCTGGGCTTGGGCCGAAACGCGCCCGGCCAACAACGCAGCCACCTCGGCTTCTTCATCGCCGGCCACCAAGTGTCCGGTCTCGTGCCAGAACGATTGCATCTCCTCGAACGCTGCCCGATGACTCTCATCGGCTTCATACCATTGCAACCATTCCGCCAGATCCTCCGGCGTTGCTTGCTCATCGCGCAGGCGTAGGACCCAGCGCCAGGCAGCATCGAGATGCGCGACCTCCACGGTTCGTTTCATGCCTCGTTATTCCTTCACCGCCAAGTGCGCCTTGGCCTCGGTGGGCGTGCACCCGCGCACGCGCAACTTGCAGTACAGAGCGGCGCGAGTCAGGTAATGACGCACCATGCGTTCGTTGACGCCTAGATCACTGGCGATCTGTTCCTGACTCCATTCTTTGAAGCGATACAGAATGAACGCGCGCCGGCAGTTCGGCGGCAACTCGCACAACGCGCGGCGCAGGAGCCAGAGCTGCTGTTTGCCCAGCACGTAGCGATCGGGGCTGAGCCAATCCACCGGCGGCTCGGGATCGTCCAAGCGATCCAAGGCACCGCGCACCCGACGCTGCTTGGCGCGATTGATGGCAATGTTGGCGGCGGTCTTGAACAAGTAGGCCCGCAGAAAACCGATCGCATCCGGCCGATCCAACTGCAAGAGTTGCACGTACGCCTCTTGGGCCACTTCCTTGGCTTCTTGCGGATCCCGCAGCCGAGTCATCAGGAAAGCATGGAGCGCACGATGGTGCTGCTCGATCAGGTGCCGCACCGTTTCGAGGCGCAGGTCGTCGACGGGCGATGCCGCGGCGTCGAGATTTGGCGTCAGCTGATGATCCGACCGCATGGTGGCCAGCGAAAACTCCGGTCCAACTCAAGATTTAGACAACCGACGCCGCGCGACCGGCAATCCCTCCAAGCAAAAACTTTGCCCGCCTACGCCAACCCTGCCAAGGTATGCACTCGGGTTATACAACCCCCAAAGAAATCTATATGCGCACCGGCTTGTCCCAGGACAACAATGAAGGATGACAACGCCTGTCCGCGCTCTACGAGGTATCTAGCGTGAAGCAAGTTCTGCTCTCGATCGTCTGCACGATGGCCGTCACCAGTGCGCTCGCCGCCACACGGGACAAAGCTGCAGAAGATGCCGCCGCCGTGGATAAAATTTTCGCGTCCTTCAGCGGCGACCGCCCCGGCTGCTCCGTCGGCGTGTTCCGCGATGGCCAGACCCCGATCGTGCGCAACTACGGCCTGGCCGACCTGGCTACCAAAGCACCGCTGACCGCGGACACGGTTTTCTACATGGCCTCGGTCAGCAAGCAGTTCACCTCGCTGGCCGCCGCCACGCTGATCGCCGACGGCAAGCTCGGCATCGATGACGACATCCGCAAATGGCTGCCTGAGCTGCCGCGCTATGAATCGCCCGTGACGGTGCGCCGGTTGATGAATCACACCGCCGGCGTGCGCGAAGTGTTGGGGCTGTTTTCGCTGGCCGGCACGCAGAGCTATGAAACGCTGATGCCGCCTGAAGTGCTGCGCATGATGGTGCGTCAGAAAGAACTCAACTTCACACCGGGGTCCCAGTACACCTACAGCAACGGCGGTTATTTTCTGCTGGCGCAGGTCGTGGAACGCGCGGCCGGGCAACGCTTCGATGAGTACGCACGCAAGCGCATTCTCGAACCACTGGGCATGACCAGCAGCTACTTCCGCTATGGCGACAATCCTGCCGGTGCCAACCTGGCGCACGGCTACGTTCGCGATGACGCCAGCGGCTACAAGGTCCGCGACACCTATCCGGGATTCAGCGGCTCGGGTGGACTGATGAGCAGCGTGAACGACATGGCCAAGTACGACCGCGACCTGAACGTCGGTCATAAAGTGTGGACTGATAAGGTCCGGCAAATCATGTTGGAACCCGGCCGGCTGTCCAATGGAGAAACCTTCGATGCCGGCGACGGCCTGCACTACGCAAGCGGCGTGCGAGTGGGCACATTGCGCGGCCAGGAGCTGATCGAACACAGCGGCGGCCATGCCGCGTTCTCCAGCAACTACATCACCTTCCCCAAGCTCAAGGCCAGCTTCGTCTCCATTTGTAACATCGCCGACAGCCCGGGCAAGTACAACTGGGAGGCTGCCGAGGCGCTGTATCCCAAGGCCTTCAAGGGTGCCAAGCCCAAGGCTCAGGACCGCAGCAGACCGGCCGACACGCGCCAGTCGATTCCAGCCGAAACCATCACCGCACTCGGTGTCGGCACGGCGCTGTATCGCTCCGAAGAACTCGACGCCGACTACCGCTTCGCGCGTGAGGGCGACGGTCTGGCCATCGATGTGTTCTCCAGCTTCACTAGCGGCGGCCGTCCGGAAGGCTTCTCGGGCTTGCGACTCGAAGCGCCGGATGTACTGCGTGGCGACTTCGGCAAGTTGAAGTTACAGCGCGGCGCCAACAACGCTGTGACTGGCTTCGTGCTCGAAACCGGCCGGCTCGAAGGCGGCGTCAAGTTCACTCGGGTAGGCCAGTAATGAGTGCGTTCAGCCGACGACTGGGATGGGCGGTGGCTGCCGTCTGCGCGAGTTACGCCGGCACGCCGGCACTCGCCAAGGAACAGGCCGACCTGATCCTCACCGGCGGCACCATCCATGACGGTAGCGACGCGGCCTCCCGCGTCGGCGACGTCGCGATTCGTGGCGACAAGATCGTGTACGTCGGCAAGAACGCCAAAGAACGTTTCAGCGCGGCGCGCGTCATCGATGTGAAGGGCAAGATCGTCGCGCCCGGCTTCATCGATCCGCACACTCACCCGGACGAGTTCGTTCGTTCCAAAGATCCAACGCAGCGTTTGACGCCGGCGTGGCTGTTCCAAGGTGCGACCACGTTGATGATCGGCGTCGACGGTGCCGGCACACCCGACATCGATGCTGAAGCCGCTCGGATCGAAAACGACGGCATCGGCCTCAACCTCGGCGCCTATGTCGGCTTCGGTCGCGTGCGTTCTGCGGTCCTCAACCAAGACGCACGCGAGCCTACTGCCGATGAGTTGAGCAAGATGCGCGCGATGGTCGCGGACGGCATGTGTAAAGGTGCGTTCGGTCTATCAGCCGGCTTGTTTTACGCGCCGCAGAGCTTCGCCAAGACTGAGGAAGTCATCGCCTTGGCCAAGGAAGCCGCGCAACGAGGTGGCATCTACGACACGCATCAACGCGACGAATCGTCCTATTCCATCGGGCTATTGGGCTCGACTCGCGAAGTCTTGCGCATCGGACGTGAAGCCAACCTGCCGGTGCACTTCGCTCATATCAAAGCGCTGGGCGTCGACGTGCATGGTCAAGCCGACGCCGTGATCAAACTGGTCAACGAGGCACATGCCAGCGGACAGAAAGTCACTGCCGATCAATATCCCTGGCTGGCATCAGGCACAGGACTGAGTGCCGCGTTGCTGCCGCGATGGGCCGTCGATGGCGGCCGCCCTGCTCTGTTGAAACGACTCGACGATGCCGCGACCTTGCAGAAGATTCGCGAAGAAATGCGTGAGAACTTGCGCCGTCGCGGTGGCGCCGATTCGTTGGTGCTGACGGTGGCTGGTTCACCTTGGCACGGCAAGAAACTCGGCGATC
>NZ_JAEUPY010000209.1 GCF_016790065.1 Steroidobacter sp. | reverse complement strand
TGCGGAACAGAACATCGTGTTGATGGAGGATCAGGATCGTCGCTTGTGGCGACGAGAGTTGATCGCCGAAGCGTTTGCGCTGCTCGACAAGGCGGTTCGATTGCAGCAGCCCGGGCCGTATCAAATTCAGGCGGCCATTGCAGCGGTTCATGCACGAGCAGTGCGGTCGGAAGACACGAATTGGCATGAGATCGATCGGATGTATGCGCTGCTCGAAGCCATTCAACCGTCGCCGGTGGTGACATTGAACCGTGCCGTCGCTGTCATGAAGTGCGACGGCCCCACCGCTGCGTTGGCCATGATCGAACCGCTGGAGTCGGCCCTATCGAGCTACTTTCATTTTCATGGGCTGCGCGGTGGGTTGCTCATGCAGCTCAACCGAAATGACGAGGCGCGCGTGTCGTTCGACAAAGCCATTTCGCTGGCCAACACGGCTGCCGAAGCGGCGCACATTCGAACGCATCTCGACAAGCTGGCGGAAGAAGGCAAGAAACGGCAGCAGCACTAAGTTCGTTGCTTTGTCGGAATCGCTGCGCTCCGTGCGTCCTTGGAGCATCCATCCCAGGGCGGAGCACAGCGATGAACAACAATCGAATCGGGTCGCGGGCCGAATGGCTGGAAGCCCGTAAGCAACTCCTGCAAAAGGAGAAACAACTCACCCGGCTGCGCGACGAATTGAGCAAAGAGCGGCGCCAGTTGCCGTGGGTGCGCATCGATCAGCCGTATGTGTTCGAAGGCCCGCGCGGTCACCGAACGCTGGCCGATCTGTTCGACGGCAGCAGCCAGCTCATGATCTATCACTTCATGTTCGGCCCCGAATGGCAAGCAGGCTGTCCGAGCTGTTCCTTCCTGGCCGACCATATCGACGGCGCGGCGATCCATCTCAAACAGCGTGACGTGAAAGTAATGGCCGTCTCGCGCGCGCCTTACGCGAAGATCGCGGCGTTCAAGCAGCGCATGGGCTGGCAGTTCGACTGGGCGTCCTCGCAGGGCAGTCCGTTCAACTACGACTTCCAGGCCTCGCACACGCCGCAGGACATTGCCAACAACACGGCTCATTACAACTATGAGCTGCTCCAATATCCGGCCGAAGAGACTCACGGCATCAGCGTCTTCTATAAGGACGCTGCCGGCGAGATTTTCCATACCTACTCGAGCTACGCACGCGGCTGCGAAATGCTGGTCAACACCTACAACTTTCTGGACATCGCACCGAAAGGCCGCGACGAAGGTGCGTTGGAGTTTCCCATGGCCTGGGTGCGACACCACGACCGCTATGAGGAGAGCGCGTGATGTGCCCAGCATGTTTCGCGGCGGCAGCGTGGATTGCCGCAGGCGCTGGCTCGGCCGGTGGGTTGACCGCGTTTGTATTCACTCGTCGGCGCTCGCGCCGGCCAGCCAAGGCAGCGCAGTCGACGCCGAATAATTCCGCTAACTCTCCACCAGCTCCGCGTGCTGCGGCGGGGTGACGGCAAGCTCGGCCCAGTCGAGTTCTTGTTCGAGGGCGTGGAATACATCGTCGTCGATGGCGCCTTCACTTCTTAGTGCGTGGAGTTTGGTGCGCTTGGCGGCGATGTTGTGACGTCGTAACGCATCGGACTCGCTCAGCTCGCGAGGATGGTTGCCGGCTTCGGCGATCTTGCGTTCTTCTTCGTAGGTTTCACGCAAGCGAATCGCGATGGAATCCTCGCGCTCGACCATGCTGGCGACGGCGGCATCGAGCAAGTGAAGTCTGGCCCTGGCCAGTTCCTGAGCAAAAGAATGATCCGCGGGAATGTTCAAGTAGCGGATCAACGGCTGCAGTGTCAGGCCTTGCACCACCAGCGTGCCGAGCACGACGGCGAACGCGCTCAGTACGATCAAGTCACGTTCCGGAAACGAAGTCGGCAGCGACAACGCCGTCGCCAATGTCACCAAGCCGCGCATGCCGCACCAAGAAACCAGGATGCCGTTGGCGTTGCCGGTCGGGAATGTCCGGCCACGCCGGGCGGCGAAGAAGGCGTTCGCTCGCATGTACAGCATCACCCAGGCGAATCTCACTACCACCACCACGCCGAACACGATGCCGGCGAAACCGCAGGCTTCCCAGATCTCGGACGGATTCAAGCGACTGACGATTTCGCTGGCTTGCAGGCCCATCAAAAAGAACGCCAGCACATTCAATAGAAACACCACCGCTTCCCACACTGCGTAGGTATGAACTCGATCGCGAGGCGGCGTGCGGGCGGGAATCACGTGAGCGATGGTCATGCCATAGGCGACCACGCACAGAATCGAAGACAGATGCAGATGCTCGGCGAGTATCCAAGCGCCGAACGTGGCTATGAAGCCCATCAAGGTGGCGCTCAGCGTGCCCGCCATCCAGCGCATCATCCAATTGAGCGTTGCGCCGATGGCGATACCGAGCAGAATTCCGCCGGGCACCGCGAACGCCAGCTCCGGTATGAGATGAGTCGGCGGGCGATCCGAGGTTGCGACGTTCACAGCGACTGCAAAGATCAACAGAGCCACGCCGTCGTTGAGCAAACTTTCGCCTTTGAGCACGCTGACCATGCGTCGAGGCAATTCGGCACGAGCCAGCATGGCCGCAGCGGCGGCTGCATCGGGCGGCGCGACGATGGCACCAAGCGCGACAGCTGCAGCAAGTGGCATGCCCTGTAACGCGACGGCGGTCCAGGCCACTGCGATGGTTGTGAGAATGACTGCTATTGCCGCCAGGGCGACCAGTGGCCGCCAATTGCGTCGCAGTTCACGCGGCGGCAAATCGAATGCTGAATCCAGCAAAGCCGGCGCGATGAACAGAGCTAACGCCAGCTCCGGTTGGATCACCAGATGCGGCGCCCGTGGCAGCAGCGCGATGGCCACGCCGGCCACGGCCAGCATGGTCGGATAGGGAATGCCGAAACGTCGCGTCACCTGCAGCAGCAGGATGGCGATGAACAGGAGCATCAACAAAGTCTCGAAAAAGGCCATGGCGGCGGGGTGCTCCTGGGCGGGGGACAGGTTTACAGCCGGTTACATTCCAATCCGTGGTTCATCTTGACTCTAATTTTATGAACGCCGCCAAACGCGCGGGTACAGTGGCGGCCTGCAATACGAAGCAAAATAGGAAGGGGTTGCACGAATGTTGTTTAACTCACCGCGGATGGCGAAGTTTCTGGTAACTGTCGCCGTGGCCGGTGCTCTCACCGCATGCACCAAGTCCGAGCCGCCGGCGGCCGCGCCCGCTGCTCCCAGCCCCATCAAATTGACGGCTGGTATCCAGGACATCATGAAGGATCTGATCGACCCCGCGGCGGATTTCCTGTGGGAATCGGTGAGCACCACCGTCACCGCCCAGGGTTCCGAAGAGCACCAGCCGCGCACCGATGAGGAATGGGCCGAAGTGCGTAAACAGGCGCTCATCATTGCCGAGTCGGCCAACCTGATCATTATGGAAGGTCGTCACGTGGCTCGCGAAGGCAAAGTGCTGGACGATCACGGTACGCCGGGCAATCTCACCGCGGAAGAGGCTGAGAAAGCGATTGCCGCCGATCGCGCCACTTTCGTCGGTTTCGGCCAGGCACTACACGATGTCGGCGTGGCCTTCCTCAAGGCGGCCGAAGATCGGAATCCGCAAGCCATCACCGATGCCGGCGAGGCCATGGATGAAGTGTGCGAAAGCTGCCACTTGAAGTTCTGGTATCCGGGCCAGGTCATTCCGCCGTTGCCGGATCAGGCGCCGGAAGCGAACTAACGCTGAGTCGTGTGCGGGATCTTGCGCAACAGGTTGGTTTGATAACCCATCTTGCGCACCCGCTCCGATAGCGCTTCGTAATCGGCGGGCGAGATCTGCGGCGTGCGGGCCATGATCCATACATAGTCGCGCTGCTGGCGGGCCACGATGGTCTGCTGATAATCCTGATCCAGATAAACGATCGCGTAGTCGGCCTGCAGCGGCCACATCAGCTGCATGGCCCACTCCGAGTTGCTGCCCGCGTTACGCACGATGCCCTTCGGGTGGTAGGTCTTTAGCGGGCCGTCCGGCGAGTCTTGATTGAAGGTAAATGTCGTCGCGATGCTGCCGTCGGCCGCGAGCCGATACGACTCCACTGCGTTGTACGCACCTTTCTCGAGGAAGCTCGGGATGTGCGCGATGACGTACCAATCTCCCATGAAGCGCGGCAGGTCGACGCTTGCGAGCGGGCGCAGTTCCGGCAGTGAGGAGGGCGCTGACCGGCAGCTCGCCAGCAGTACGAAGCTGGCGAGCAACGCAGACCCGAGCAGTAGGCGAGCGGGTTTAGTCATGACCGGCCGTGAGGCTAGCGCGCCACTGGCTTCAGCAACAGATCGTGGAAGTCGAAGCTGAAATCGGCCAGCGGCGAAATAGCCAGCAACTTGGCGTGTTCGATGCTGCCGTCAGGCTTGAATGAGAAGGTGACGTACGCATCTTCCATGCGGCGGTTGGTGAAGCGCGTGCGGAAGGTGTCGAGGCGCAGGTGTTCCAGCGGGCCGCTCATGCCGGGCGTCGCTTTGAAGTCGATGTTCAACTTGCCGTTGCTGTTGCTGATGACCACGTCGCCGTACCAGGCGTCGCGGTATGTGCCGGCATAGGCGGCTGTATCAAGTGACGGACCTTTGGCTGTTTTAGCAGGCGCATCGGCTGCGTCGAGCACGCGGATGGCGTCAGCTTGCTTCGCTTGATACGCCTTGTTGAAGGCGCCGACCCAGTCGGTCTTGGGCACGCCGAGATAATGGTCGAGCAAGGAATAGGAGATGGAGTCGCGCGCCTCGGTGTCTTCCGAATTGATCATGATGATGAAGCCGACTTTCTTGTCGGGAATCAGGAACGTCACCGATGCCGCGCCTTCCAGGAAGCCTTGGTGAGTGACGACCAGATGGCCGCGATAATCCTGAATGTTCCAACCCAGCCCGTAGCTATGGAACTTGGGCAGGATGGCGGCGACCGCCGGGTGCTCGGTGCCGATGGGCACCAGCATTTGCGGCGTCCACATTTCCTTGGCCGACGCTTCGCTGAACAAGCGCGAATTGCCCATCACGCCGCGATCGAGTTGTAGCTGCAGCCAACGCACCATGTCGTGCGGGCTCGCATTGATGCCGCCGGCGGGCGCGGCGTTGTCCCAGCCGTTCGCCTCCTCCAGTGGCTCGACGGTGCCGCCGACGTTGCGTGAACGTCCGTTGAGGCGGGCATGCGGTGTGCTGCGATTGTTGGATTTGACGGTGGTGGCGGAGGGCGCCGATTCATTCATGCCGAGCGGTTTGAAGATGCGCTCGACGATGAAGTTCTCCCATGACTGGCCGCTCACCGCTTCGATCACGCGACCGGCGACGACATAAAGAATGTTGTCGTACGCATAGCCGCTGCGGAAGCTGGTGGCCGGCGGGATGTAGCGCAGACGCTGCACGAGGTCTTCGCGTGACACCAACGTCTGAGGCCAGAACAGCATATCGCCCGCGCCGAGGCCGAGCCCGCTGCGATGGACCAGCAGGTCTCGCACCGTCATCTCATGCGAGGCGTACGGATCGTACATGCGGAATCCGGGGAGACGGTCGGCGACCTTGTCGTCCCAGCCCAGCTTGCCTTCGTCGACCAGAATCGCCAGCGCCGCGGCGGTGAAGGCTTTGCTGTTGGAGGCGATGGCGAACAGCGTGTGCTCGTTCATCGGCGCGCTTTCGCCGAGCTTGCGCACGCCATACCCCTTGGTCAGCGGCGCCCGGCCGGGCTCCACCAGCGCCAGCATGGCGCCGGGAATCTCGAACTGTTGCATGGCTTTTTTGACGGTCGCGTCCAGGTCCGACGGCGGCGCCGCGCTGACCGGTGTCGCGAAGGCGACGATGGCGATATAAAGAAGGGCAGTAATGGAGCGGTGGGTACGAGCTTTCATGCGCCTTTCCGAGGGTGGAACCGCTGCATTGTAGTCGCTCCGTGGCGGGCTGCTGCACAGTTCAGAATCGATGCTTGCTATAAGCGCCAGGAATGCGACGCTAGAATTCAACGCATGTGTGGTCGTTACGTCTCGCCTGAGGAAGCCGCCATCGAGCGGTCGGTGGCAATCCAGCGCCGCAACTGGTCGTCGCGCTTTCGCTCGCACGGGCTGTTCGGTGCTCGCTACAACGTGTCGCCCACCGATCCCGTGCCGGTGGTTCGCGTGGTGCGCGAAGTCGATGGCGAGCGGGAAGGCGTCCATCTGCGCTGGGGTTTGATTCCCCGCTGGGCCCAGGGCAAGCCCATGGGCAATACCATCAACGCTCGCATCGAAACGCTGCGGACCAACTCGTCGTATCGAGATGCGTGGCATCGCGGCCAGCGGTGCTTGATCGCCTTATCTGGCTTCTACGAATGGCAAGCGCAACCGCCGGATTGGCAGATCGCCGTGCCTTACTACATTACTGTGGTCGATCAGGATCCGTTTTTCGTCGCCGGCCTGTGGGATCGCTCCGTGACGGCTGAAGGCGAAGTGATCGAGTCCTGCACCGTCATCACCCTGCCGGCCAACGAGTTGCTGGCCGACATTCACAACTCCAAGAAAAATGCCGGCAAGCGCGTGCTGCTCGCTTCCGAGGAGCGCCGCATGCCCGCCATCCTCGCCGCCGAAGATCACGACACCTGGCTCACCGGCACCCCCGCCGATGCCTTCGCCACCCTCAAACAATTTCCCTCCGGCCTGATGTTCGCCTATCCCGTCAGCAACCTGGTCAACAGCAATCGCAACGACTCCCCGGATCTGATTCGCCGTCGCGAGGACGACGATCAGGATCAGCGTGGGGGACAGTCGGATCTGTTTAGCTGAGCTCACGCTATGAATTCCTCAACTCCGAAGCGAGCCTCGGCGGCCCAGCAAGTTTTGCGAGGCATGTTCGAGATGCGGCCGGGGCCGGAGGGGCGGTGGTTGTTTTCGTTGCGGGCGGCGGCGTGTATGGGTGCGCCGATATTGACGGGCTGGTTGGCGAACGACACGGCAGCGGGCTTGATGGCTTCGATTGGCGGCTTCACTGCGTTGTACGGCAGCGGCCGTCCGTATGTGAGTCGTGCGATCAAGTTGGCGATGATCGCGTTGGCGTTCGCGCTAAGCGTGGCGCTGGGACTGTTGGCGGCGCCGATGGGGTGGGCCGTGATCGTCGTGGTAGCGGCGATTGCAATGATCGCGACTTGGCTCAGCAACGCGCTGCAGATCGGTCCGCCGGGCGCATATATGTTCGCACTTGCGTGTGCGGCGGGAACGGCGATGCCAGCGGCGCACATCGGGCCGCTAGGTGCGGCGTTGTTAGTATTCGGTGGCGGCGCATTCGCGTGGTTGCTCCACATGGCGGGCGCACTGTTCTCTCTTCACGGCCCTGAGCGAGGGGCGGTGCGAACGGCCGGCCGAGCGGTCATCGGCTACATCAACGCCATCGGCACCGATCAAGAAAACGTTTCGCGGTATCGGGCCGCGTACGCCTTGCATGCCGCGTGGACGGTTCTTGTGAATCGTCAGCCGACCCGAATTAGTGCCGATAGCCCAATCGCACGGCTGCGCGCACTCAATCGCGAACTACATCTGAGATTCGCCGAAGCCATGGGCGCGGCGAGTCGCAATCAATCGCCGCCGCCGGAGTTGATCGACGAGCTGCGTAAGTTAATCGAGCAAGTTCACAGGCCAGAACAGCCGCCAGTCACCGCGAAAGATGCCATCCCACTGGGTCATCCTAGTGCAACGGCCGCCATGCTGGAGGCTCTGCAGCCCGGCTCGAACTCGATGCGGGTCATCGTTCGCGTCGGCGTCGCGGCGCTCGTCGCCGGTGCGATCACTTCGATATTTCATTTCGAACGCGCGTACTGGGCGGTCGCTGCGACTGTGCTGATGTTGCATCAAGGCTTCGACTGGCTTCGTATGCTCCAGCGCAGCCTCGAACGCCTGCTCGGCACTTGGGTGGGCTTGCTGCTCACCGGCGCGATTCTGGTGTTTCATCCGCAGGGTGTGTGGTTGGTGCTGGTCGTGATGGCGTGCCAGTTCACGGTTGAGATGCTGGTGATCCGCAACTATGCACTCGCTGCTGTATTCATCACTGGCGGCGCATTGACCATCGCCGCCGGCGGTCATCCCGTCGAAGATCTCGGCGGCTATCTGTGGGCTCGTGGCATCGACACGCTCTTCGGCTGTTTCATCGCTCTGGTCGTCTTTCGCCTGATCCCGCCTCGCGCCACAGCTACATACATTCCCGAACAACTGATTCGCGCTTTGCACGCCGTTGCGAAAGTCACGTCTCTGCTCGCTCAGGGCGTAGTCACAACGCCTGACGCCCGAATGAGTCGTCGCGAGTTACAACTCGCGAGCTTTGCGCTCACACACGCCTACGAAGACAGCCTAGCCGCCGCGCGCTCGCAGCGCTTCGCCGCCGAACAACTATGGCCCATCATCGCCGCCGTCGAACGCCTCGCCTATCGCACCATCTCAACCTGCTGGGCGCTCGAACAACAGGGCGCCGCTGCGCCTCGTGAAGCGGCTGCCATGTTTGGAGCAGACGGTGCTGCTCGCGTCAGTCAAGCCATCGATGAATTTATTGCCGCGATCTCGAATCACGCCGCCGTACCGCCACTCTCGGCGTTGCCTCAAGTGTTGGAGACCGAGCTAGTAGATCTGCAGCGCGTGCTTCAAGCGGCGCGGATCAGCGAGCAGCACTGAGGCTGCTGTTGATTGGACTGTATGCATGAAACCAAAGCTTGGCCGGGATTGATCAACCAAGGTTGGTCGTGTCAGTCAGGGCACATCACTGCGGCCATTTTCATCTCTGCCTCAGCCACGCCACCGCACCACGGCCTGCAATCAAACCGCTCGCGAAGCATGCTGTCAGCAGGTAGCCGCCTGTCGGCGCTTCCCAGTCGATCATCTCGCCCGCGCAGAAAACGCCAGGCACCGCCGTGAGCATCAATCGTGTGTCGAGTGCTTGGAAGCGAACGCCGCCGGCGGTGCTGATCGCTTCGGCAAGCGGCCGTGGCCGTAACAGTGGAATACGCAATGACTTGATCGCAGTCGCCAAGCTCGCGGGATCGTTCATGGCCTCGCGGGGCAGGAGCTCATACAAGAGTCCGGTCTTTACGCCGTCGAAGCCGATCGCGCGACGCAAATGCTCGGTGAGCGAACGGCGCGCCGATGAGCGAGTCAACGCCAATTGCAATTGATGCACATCGCGCGTCGGCGCCAGGTCGACGACGAGATCGGCGCGTCCTGTGGCCGACAGCGCGTCCCGCAACGTTGCAGACAGCGCGTAGACGGCGCTGCCTTCGATGCCGTGCGCAGAGATGACGAATTCTCCTTGGCGGGGCTCTCGCACACCCGATGCAGCGTCGGTGCTGAGCACGACTGTTTTCACCGGGTGTCCGGCGAAGCGCTGAACGAATACAGAACTCCATGCAACGTCGAAACCGCAGTTGGCAGGCTGTAACGGCGCGATGTCCGCGCAAGCGCGGCTGAGCCAGTCAACCCATGCGCCATCCGAACCGAGTTCCGGCCAGCTCGCGCCGCCTGTCGCAATGACGGTCGCATCGGCTCGAATTGCATGCACGCCGGTCGGCGTCGTGAATTGCAGCTCGCCTTCCGGCGACCATCCCGTGCAACGGTGATTGACGTGGAAGCGAACGCCGCTCTCCCTCAATCTGTGTAACCAGCGGCGCAGCAGCGGTGCTGCCTTAAGATCGACAGGGAAGACGCGTGCCGAAGTACCGATCATCGTCTCGACGCCAAGCTCGCGCGCCCAGCGACGCACTGAATCGTTGTCGAATGTTTCGAGCCAGGCGCTGATCTGATCGCGATGCCGACCGTAGCGCGCAACGAACGCATCACGAGCCTCGGAATGCGTGAGGTTGAGACCGCCCTTGCCTGCGAGCAGGAACTTGCGGCCGACAGATCCCTTCGCCTCGTAAACGTCGACTTCGAGTCCGGCGGCGCGTGCTGCCTCGGCGGCCATGAGGCCGGCCGGTCCGCCGCCGATGATTGCAACGTGCATGGATCGGCCCTTTGTCATCCGGGCATGTTCGTCTTCAGCGATGACGTCGTCCACTGCTTCGGCTCGCCGGAACTGTTCGATCGAGGCTGGCGCTACCCATGCCAATCTTTGGTTTCATGCACAATTGCTTGAGACAGACGATAGAAATGGTGGGCCCGGCAGGATTCGAACCTGCAACCAAGGGATTCACTTCTGCCCCGATGTTTCCAAAGGGAGTGGACTATCTCTTCACCCGCGCCCGAAAAAATCTTCGAGGGCGGTGGGGTGCGGGACGCTCTAGCCTGTTATCAAGGGCACTTGGGTATTCGTATCGATGAGAACGAAAGTTCTCAAAGAGGCCGAATCCCGCCCTCAGGTAGTCTCTGCACCTTCCGGCGGTGTACCGCCGGCTTGGCTCAGGGTTGCCACGCCGGCCCGTGAGGGTTGCGGCGGAAGGGTTCCCTGAATTCATCCCGTCCACTTCGTGGCTTTCGCACACGAAGGCACCTTTATCGATGAGTCCCCTGCACTAACCGTTGTGCTACAGGCCCATGTCGTCTTGAGCCAGCGATTCTAGCAGTCGGCGGCGAGGCCGCCCAGATATCCACAGAAGCGGTGGATAACTTCTTAATAACCCAGGCTTGACTTCACGCATCTGCGGCGGAAGATGGCCTGAGCGTTGGATTGGTCGTTCGTTGAGCAACGGGCGCGTAATTCAACGCAACGAATGCCAAGGGGGTCGGGGTTCCGATGTGGAACCCGGGCGCACAAAAATAATCAAGCTGGCGGAGGAAGCCGATGGCGAACGCTGCGACGCTGAGGGGCGCACTGGCGCTATCGGGATTAATACTGCTGGCACCGTTGCTGCCGGCGCTGGGTTCGGAGCCGGCCAACCCGGAGGCCGCCGAGCCGACCAAGCTGAAACGCAAGTTGGACGTCTGGTACGTCGCCACGCCGCACGAAGTGGTCGACCGGATGATCGACGAGGCCAAGATTCGGCCCACCGACATCGTCTACGACCTCGGTTGCGGCGACGGTCGCATGGTGATCGCGGCGGCCAAGAAGTTCGGCACCATCGGGGTCGGCATCGATATGGATCCGGCCAGAATCAAAGAAGCACGGGCCAATGCCAAAGCCGCTGGCGTTGACAAGTTAGTGACATTCCGCGTTGCCGATATGTTCGAAGCCGATTTGCGCGAGGCGTCGGTGGTGCTGTTGTATCTGTTGCCGGAACTGAACCGGCGCTTGAAACCGAAATTCTTCGCTGAGCTGCGGCCCGGCGCGCGCGTGGTGTCGCACGATTTCGATATGGGCAAGGACTGGCCGCCGGATCGTTCGCTGAAGCTCGGCAGCGACGGCATCTATGTATGGATCATGCCGCCGTTAGCTGAACGGGGGCGGCTCAAAAAGTAATCACGAGTGAAATGATCGAGGCTGAATAATAGAGGCATTCGCGGTCCGGAACCGATGACTAAGATGGGGCATTCAACGAAGTAATGTTCATTACAAGCCCGGCTGTGCCCGGGCATCGGACCCCACCGCATGCGCCTCGACCTCCCCAGATCAGGATTGCAGCAAGCTCGAGAAGCGCTGGTCACTTCTGTCAACGATGCGGCTGTCGACGATGAGCCGATATCGCATGACGGTCCACCGCCGCGCGTGTTGCTGCTCACGTCCGGTCTCGGTCTAGGTCATGTGCGCGCAGCGCAAGCAGTCGCGGCGGCGCTGAAAGAACAGGCACAAGTGGCGACCGTCGATTTCTGGTCGCTGATGCACGCCGGCGCGGCGCGCGCCATTCATGCGACTTATCTGGACTTGGTACAAAACCATTCCGATTTGTATGAACGTTTGTATCACCTGGAGGCTGGCACCTGGCGTCAGGTGTTGGAAAGCCGTTCAGGACCACCGCGTGCAGTGCTCGAGGTGTTTCAGCTGATCGCCTCGGCGGCTGCCAATGAAGGCATGTCGATTTCGCGTGGCGGGCGCTATGCGTCCGACAGACTGCTGTATTCGTTGCTATGCACGTCAATGCCGTACGACGGTGACAGTCTTGCCGGTAATGGAGTTCGCGCGCGATTGGCGTTGTGGAAATTCACTTGGCTGCGGTTGATCCGTCGCTTGGAGCCGGCGATTCGCAAGTTCGCACCGGACGTGATTGTCAGTACTCAGATGATTCCGGCCGCGATGACGTCGTACTTGCAGCAGCGTGGCAAGGTGCAGGCTTCGATGATCGGCGTGCTCACCGATTTCGGCGTGCATGATTTTTGGAAACAGCGAGGCATCGATCGCTACTGTGTCGCTCATCGCTCCATTCTTGAAGGCGATGGTTCGTCGACATCCTCGCGTGCAGTCGTGACCGGTGTGCCATTGATGCCGGATTTTGCATTCCCGTTGTCGCAGGCTGAGGCGCGACGAGAGCTGGGCTTGCCGGAAGATGCGCAAGTCGTGCTCGTGCTGGGCGGCGGGCTGGGCATCAGTGTGGACACGGCAGCGACCACTCTATTAAAGCGGCCGGCGTCGACGCATGTCATCGTCATGCCAGGCAAGAACAACAAGGCGCGTGCCGTATTGGACAAGCTCGCGATCGAGCACCCACAGCGTTTGAAAGTGTGCGACTGGACCGATCGCATGGACGTTTATCTGCGCGCAGCCGACGTCGTCGTCGGCAAGCCGGGCGGCATCACGGTGGCCGAGGCATTGGCGTGCGGCCGACCGTTGTTGGCGACGCGTTCGCTCGGCGGTCAGGAAGGGTTCAACGTCGATTTCCTCACGCGTCACGGCGTCGGCGGCTTGGTCGCCGACGGTGAGTTGCTGAATCGAGTCGACGCGCTACTCGGCGATCGCGAAGCATTGCAGAATATGCAACGTCGCGCCTGGTTGCTCGGTCAGCGCGATGGCGCGGCGAGAGTGGCGAATCTGGCGCTCGATCTGGCCTCGGTACGTCGAGCAGTGGCGTTGCAATCACGATGAAAGTCCTGCATCGGCTCGCACAACGCGCGCTCGGCGTGGTCGACGCGTGGTACTACCGGCGTTACAAGTTGCAAACGCTCGGTCCGGTATTGTTCGTCGGTCGGGCGCAGTATCACGGGCCGGAGTTGCAGTTCGAGGACGGCACGGTGTTGCGCGATCAGGATTTCATCGGCCGACTGCATTTCAACAATGCGAGCATTGCTGCGTTGGGCGAAGGATCGATGCATCGTGTCGGCTTCCGGTTTGCCAAGCTGATGCGCGAGTCGTTGCGGAATCTGGCGGAGGCTGCGCATAACGATCCGACCTTCGCCGACGTGCGAGTGTTTCAAGGCACCACTTGGATTCCTTCGCATGGCGAAGTCGTGGGTTTCGTCAGCACACCGCTGCCCAAGACGTGGAAGACCAAATTGTTGGCCGCGCATTTCAAGATGTTGATGTGGGTGTTTGCGCCGGCAGCTCGCATTCGTAGTCGCGAGCAGGCGGAGCCGCGCTTGTACTGGCTCACTCGTGAAGCGTTGGCGCGCAATCTGACGAAGTTGAAGGTGAGCTGAGTGAGTGCAGAGCGCGTCTATCTCACGTTCGATGACGGTCCGGATCCGGAATGGACGCCGCGCGTGCTCGATGTATTGGCACAAGCGGGTGTGCACGCAACTTTCTTCGCAATTGGCGAAAAAGCGCAGCGTTCGCCTGATCTCATGCAGCGTATTCACGCCGCTGGGCATGCGGTCGGCAATCACACGTTCAGTCATCGGCATCCCTGGTTCATGTCCCAGCAAACCGCGCGTGCGCAAGTTCGCGATGGTGCCAAGGCGCTCAGCGACGTGCTTGGCGTCGCGCCTCGTTTTTATCGTCCGCCACACGGCCGGCAACGAGCGTGCATGAGCGATGAGGCACAACGTTGTGGTGAGCAGACGGTGCTTTGGGATGTGAGTGCGGTCGATTGGGGGCCGCTCGGTGCTGCCGATGGCATCGGCAAGCGTCTCGATGCGGTCAAGGGCGGCGACATCGTGCTCATGCACGACGGCCGGAATCAGCACAATCGGCCCGATCAGTTGATACAAGTGCTGCCGCTGTTCCTGCGCCAGTTGGCGGATCGCGGGCTCCACGCGACGCTGCTGCCGTCTCAATCGGACAGCAGATAAGTTAAATACTGGGTAGCCGACCCGTTCAGCAGCGCAGCAAAGCGAGACTTGCTGCTCAATCCAATCGTGTGACTACAGACCCTGGCGCAGGGCAATGGCACATTCGCCGTTCCCACCCCACTGTAGTGTCATTGGATGGAGTTGCCGGAAAGCCGACCTGAGAGGATCGAATCCGGCGAAGGAGCGCCGCGCCGTCAGCCGGGTATGGCTTTGCGGGTCGCTATCGGCTTTCTCGCGGTGGCGATCACCGTCGTCGTCGCCAACATTGCCACTCAGCGCAGCGCCCGCGAAGCCCGCGAAAAAGTTCGAGAACTGTTGATCCAGCACGAGCCGTTGGTGCGTGCCATCGAATCGCTATCGGCAGCCGTTTCGCTGTACGAGCGCGTGGTGATCGATCAAAGCGAGACCAGCGCCATTGCGCAACAGCCGGTCAAAGCAGCGGCTCAGCGCATGACCGATGCTGCCAATGACTACGCCGAAGCGGCTTCTCGTTTCGATGAACTAGATCGCCCAGCGTCGGCGTTTCATGCCGAGCTCAGTAACTTTCGCAAGGCAGGCGAAGATCTGCTCAGTAGCAGCGCTGCACGCCGCGCGCGCATGCGGGACTACTGGACGCGCTTCGATACGTTGGAAGCTAGTTTGAATGCGCCGCAGGCCAAGGCGGTGCGCTTCGCTGGTGCCGTGTTCGCGAGCGAGAAGTTGATGGATCTGGCGCGCACGCTCGCCGGCATTCGGGAACAAGTGAGTGCCGCAGCGAGTCTGTCGTCGCCGCGCTCAGCGCAACTCATCATCGGTAGCGAAAACGCCTTTCGCTCGAGCTTGCAGCTGCACTCGGCCGAGCTGGCGAAGTTGCATGGTCAGGCCTGGTTCGAACAAGTCAAAACGAACTTCAATGCTGTCGTCACCGGTCGGCGAGCCGCGTTTCAGAGTATTGATACGTTCAACGAACAGTCGGTGATGTTTCGCGATCGTGCCGCGGACATCTCCGGCATGATCGTCACTCAACTGGTCGAGCCTGCGCGTCGTGCCTTGGCCAATGCGGACCGGTTGGCTGTGCAAGCGTCGGATCGCGCAGACCGGCATTTGGGTTGGGCCAGCGGCGCCACGCTGTTGTTATTGCTGATCATAGCGGTCGCCACGGTCACGGGCGTGACCGCGCCAGTGCGGCGCCTGACTGAAGCGACACGTCGATTGGCGGCTGGAGCCGTGCGAACGCGCGTCGTGCGTGGCGGTGTTCGCGAGCTGGACACTCTGGCCGAAGCGTTCAATCAAATGGCCGAACAACTCCAGCAGGCGCAGAACGCGGTGCGCGTACATCAGCTGGAATTGGAAGCTCGCGTCGATGAGCGCACTCGCGAGCTGAATCATCTGGCGCATCACGATCCCTTGACCGATCTGCCGAACCGCCGCCATTTGTTGGCGCATCTGGAAGAGGCGTTGGATCGCGCCCGGTTGCGCAACGGTCGGCTCGCGTTGTTGTTCATCGATCTGGACAATTTCAAGACCATCAACGACAGCATGGGCCACGCCTTCGGCGACCGCGTGCTACAAGCGGTGAGCGAGCGGCTGCGCATGAACAGCCTGTTCTCACGCTCGTTCAGTGCTCGCTTGGGCGGTGACGAATTCACGGTTGTTTGCGAAGAAGTAAATCAGCTAGGGGATGTCGAGAGGTTGGCGCGTTCGGTGCTGGAGGAATTTCAGCGCTCGCTGAGCGTGCATGGCCGCGAGCTACGGATCAGCGTCAGCGTCGGCGCGTGTGTCTTCCCGGATCACGCGTCCGACTCTCATGCCTTACTTCGCGCCGCCGATTCGGCGCTGTTTCGCTCCAAGGAGTTGGGCCGTAATTGTTGGAGCCTGTATGCGCCGCAGTTGCTGGAAGCGGCGGCGTCGCGCTTCAAGGTCGAGCAGTCGTTGCGTCGGGCGGTGGAGCGGGGCGAGTTCGAGCTGCTGTATCAGCCGGAAGTTTGTTTCGAAACGCTGGAGACGCACACCGTCGAAGCGTTGCTACGTTGGCGTCAGCCGGATGGCAATGTAGTGTCGCCGGCCGACTTCTTCACGGTGGCTGAGCAGACCGGGCTGATCACCGACATCAGCGACTGGGCCTTGCGTACCGCGATCCAGACCGCAGCGGTTTGGCACCACGGCCCTTGGCCGAAGGCGCGGGTCGCGGTGAACGTTTCTTCGCAGCAGTTGTTGAGTCCGAGTTTCGTCAGCCGGCTACAGGCCTTGCTCCAGCAGCATCGCTTGCCGGCGCAGTGTCTGGAGCTCGAACTCACCGAGAACATTTTGCAGACCGGCGCGAACACCATCGCCACGTTGAAGCGGCTGCGTGAACTGGGCGTCAGTATTGCGTTGGACGATTTCGGCACCGGTTATTCCTCGCTCACATCGCTGGAACGGTTGCCGTTGACGCGCGTGAAGATCGATCGGAGCCTGGTGACGACGGTGGATACCGGCGGGCGGTCGCCGGCCATCGTGCGTTCCATCATCGGGTTGTGTCACAGCCTGGGATTGCAGGTCACGGCCGAAGGGGTGGAGCGGCCGAGCCAGTTGGGTGTGTTATTGACCGACCGCGGGGTTCAGGTTCAGGGCTATCTAGTGTCGCGGCCGATCAATGCGGCCACGGTGCCGGTGTTCATCGACCAGGCTCGCGCGCACCTCGAGCATCTAATGATTGCGGCTCCGCCGCCGGCGGTGGATGCCGATAACAATACGACCCGGCTGCGTACGCTAAGAGCTTCGAGCGCCCGCGGCGCCCGTCCTGCCAGGGCTCCTGCCGACGAGAAGTGAGGAACCGACGCCGCCGGCGCGGAGTTTCTGCACCGTCGTCTTCCTCAAAAAGCGCCCGCTTCATCGCGCAGGGGCTGAGTTCGAGTGCCGCAGAATCCTCTACCCGCACGCCTGGCCGGAACGTGGGTGTCCTTGCTCACACTGGTGCTGGTGGTGGGCATTCTCTACACCGGTAAACAAGTGTTATTGCCGCTGGCGCTGGGCGTGGTGCTGGCCTTCGTGCTCACACCGCTGGTGCGTTTGTTCGATCGGATGCGGTTGCCGCGATTCGCCGGCGTGGCGTTAACGATGGTGATGGCGCTCAGTACGGTCGGCGGTGTCGGCTACGTGGTGTATGACCAATTCGCTGAGCTGTCGGTAGAGATCAGCCAATACACATCTTCCATGCGTCGCAAGCTCAGCGAGTTGCGACTGGGGAACGATGCCGCCATTCGCCAGTTCA
>NZ_JAEUPY010000201.1 GCF_016790065.1 Steroidobacter sp. | reverse complement strand
GGCCCGGCGTCGCGCAGGTAGTTGCAATACGACTCGTAGCTCGGCAGCCCGAGTTCACGCAGCCGCCGCGCCAACCGCCCCTGCACCAGCTGGCGCTTGTTGGGGCCGAGCACGATGCCGGCGTTCTCACCGACCACGTGCCGAATGAAGTCGAACTCGGCGTCGCCGAGCTGAGGTCCATAATGCGCGGCGTCGGAGGACGAAGCGGAAGCGGAAACTGAAGTCGGCATGATGGACGTTGTTCTTCGAGTGTGCGCAACGGCCCCGCGGGCGGGCCGTCATTCACTTTTCATCGGTTAGGCAGCGGGACTCAGCGCCACTCCCGTGACGTCTGCGCCGATCAGTTGATCGATGTCGAGCAGCATCACCATGCGGCCCGACACAGCAGCCAAACCTTCGATGAACTCGGTGCTGACGTGCTCGCCGAACTCCGGCGCCGGCTTCACGTCATTGGCGGCCACGTCGATCACGTCCGAGACGCCATCGACGACCACGCCGAAATCGCGACGACCGCCGGCCGATTCCACCGACAACACGATGATCACCGTGAGCGGGGTGTACTCGGCACGCTGCAGGTTGAAGCGCATGCGCAAGTCCACGATCGGGACGATCGAACCGCGCAAATTCAACACGCCGAGCACGTGGCTCGGAGCCTGCGGAATGCGCGTGACCGGAGAATAGCCACGTATTTCCTGCACACGCAGGATGTCGACGCCGTATGTCTCGTCGCCCAGGGTGAAGGTCAACACCTGGTTGGAACCGGCAGCGGCAGCATCGATCTGCGCGGCAACTTGATTGGTCATGAAACGAATCTCCTCACTGGCTGCCTAGGTTTCGGCGCCGGCTCGGTGCCAGCGTCAGTAGCAGCGCTCTTGATGGTTATCGGCGTATCCCGGCACACAATGAGTAAGGCATTCACTGCATCCGAGGTGCGCCGCTTCCGGCCTTCCGGATTACGTCTAGAAGTCACTCCACTGGCTGTCGTCGCCGCTGGCGCGAGCCAGAGGCACCTGCGAGCCCGAGGACGCCGCAGATCGGACCGGCTTGACCGAGCCCAGGCCAGCCTTACGGACGGCGGTGGGACGCGGGCGAGTGACCGGAGCCGCCTGACGCACGCCTTCAGCATGCTGGGTCGGGTGCTGCTGAGCAGGCGCGCCCGAACCCTTGATGCCGGTGCCGTCGGCCCGGTGGAAATAGCCGATCTGCGAGACCAAGGTGCCGGACTGCTGTTCCATGGACTTGCTGGCCGCGGAGGCCTCTTCCACCAGCGCAGCGTTCTGCTGCGTGACGTTGTCCATCTGGCTGACGGCATTGTTGACCTGTTCGATGCCGGCCGACTGCTCTTCGGACGCCGCGGCGATCTCGGCCACGATGTCAGTGACTTTCTTGACGCTTTCCATGATCTCCGACAGCGTCTTGCCGGACTCGTCGACCAGCTCCGAGCCGACCTTGACCTTGTCGACCGAGTCGTTGATCAGACCTTTGATTTCCTTCGCGGCGCTGGCGCTGCGCTGAGCGAGGTTGCGCACTTCGGTCGCGACCACCGCGAAGCCGCGGCCCTGTTCGCCAGCTCGCGCCGCTTCCACGGCGGCGTTCAACGCCAGCAGGTTGGTCTGGAAGGCGATCTCGTCGATGACGCCGATGATGTCGGCGATCTTGCGGCTGGAGTTGTTGATCTCGCCAACCGCAGCGATGGCACGCTCGACCACGGCGCCACCTTTTTCCGCCTGCTCGCGAGCACCCACCGCCAGCTGATTGGCCTGGCGCGCGTTGTCCGCGTTCTGTTTCACCGTCGCAGTCATCTGTTCCATGCTGGAAGCGGTTTCTTCCAGAGCGGCAGCCTGTTCCTGCGTACGCTGTGAGAGATCGTCGTTACCGTGGGACAGCTGACGAGCCGCCGCGCCGACCGCATCCGCACTACCGCGCACGCCGCCGACGATTTCAACCAGTTTGCCGTCCATGCGCTTGAGCGCTTCGAGCAGCCGACCCAACTCGTCGTTGCTGTCGACGCGCACGTCGATGCCGAGTTCGCCGCCGGCGATGCGATCGGCGATGCTGACCGCCGCAGTCAACGTGCCGACGATGGAACGAATGATCAGCAGCCCGAGCAGACCGGACAAGCCGATGCCGACCACGATGGCGCCGATGATCCAGGCGCTGGCTTTCTTGAAGGATTTGTCGGCTTCGGTGCGCATTTCCTGCGCCACTGCGATCTGAGTCTTGAGCAGATTGTCGCCGGCGGTGTTGAGCTTCTCGTAAGCCGGGCGAGCCTTTTCGATCAGCGCGCTCTCGGCAGCGCTGAAATTGCCCGACTGAGCCGCCAGCAATGCTTCTTGCACCAGATTGAGCACGTCGCTGCCGTTGCTACGGAACTGGCCGACGATCTCGCGCTCTTTGTCGGTGAGTTCGGTGGCGTCGAGCTTGCGCAACAGCTCTTTCACTTCGCCCTGACGTTCCTGCAGCAGATCGAGCGCCGCTTTGACCGCCGCGGCATCCTGACGGATGACCACTTCCTCGGCCTTCTCCAGCACCGCGCGCTCATGAGTTTCGATGGTGCCGACCCAACCAGTCGGCATGAAACGATTGGAAAAAATCGCATCCAGATCGGTATTGGAAGATTTGGTGCCGCCCAGGCCGATGACGCCCACCAGGATCATCACGATCCCGGTCAACGCCAAGGTGGCGAACAGCTTGGCCTTCACGGAAATGTTCCACGTATTCATGACGTCGATTCCTTAGCTCGCTTTTGAGCCCCAACTTGCTTTTTTGACCCCAAACAATCCAGCCAGCACGCCCGTGCAATCCGTTCAGGCGGCAAAGCACCGCGCCTCGTACGCGGTGCTCGATGTGCGATCGATGTCAGTCGTAACGAATCAGGCGGCTAGCTTTTGCGTGGCGACTCGAATCAATCCAGGCACATCCAGAATCAAGGCCACGGCGCCATCCCCCAGGATGGTGGCGCCCGACACGCCATCGACGCGACGGAAATTGGTCTCCAAGGATTTGATGACCACTTGCTGTTGACCCAGCAAATCGTCGACGAACAGACCGACTTTGCGGCCCTCGCCTTCCACCACCATGATCAAACCTTCGTGCAATTGCGTGGTGCGCGGCTCCACACCGAACACTTCGTGCAGCCGGACTACCGGCACATAAGCATCGCGGAACCAGAACACTTCGCCTTGACCCGCGACCCGATTCACCATGCCCTGCTTCAACTGCAGCGACTCGATGATGGTGATCAGCGGCACGATATAAGTCTCGGTGCCCACCGCCACCGACTGACCGTCGACGATGGCCAGCGTCAACGGCAGAGTGATGATGAAGCGCGAACCCTTGCCCAGCTCGGAGCGCACTTCGATGCTGCCGCCCAGCTCCTTGATGTTCCGGCGCACCACGTCCATGCCGACGCCGCGGCCGGAAATGTCGGTGGTCTGCTCGGCGGTCGAGAAACCCGCCATGAACACCAGTTCGTAAATCTGTTCGTCGGTCAGCGTGTCGTTGGGGCCGACCAGATTGCGCTCGCGCGCCTTCTTCAGGATGCGGTCCTTGTTCAAGCCGCCGCCGTCGTCGCCGACTTCGACGGTGATGCTGCCGCCCTTGTGATACGCGTTCAGATAGACCGTGCCGGTGGCCGACTTGCCGGCGGCCGCGCGCACGTCCGGCATTTCGATACCGTGGTCGACGCTGTTACGCACCAGGTGCACCAGCGGATCGCCGATCTTTTCCATGACCGTCTTGTCCAGCTCGGTCTGGTCGCCGGTCATCTTCAATTCGACGTTCTTGCCCAGGCGCTGACTCAAGTCACGCACCATGCGGGGGAAGCGGCTGAACACGAAGCTGATGGGCAACATGCGCACGCGCATGACGCTTTCCTGCAGCTCGCGAACGTTTCTTTCCAAAGTCGCCAGGCCCGAACGCAACTGCTCGGCAGCCGCGCCGCTGACCTTGGCGCCCAGCTGAGTGAGCATGGACTGCGTGATCACCAACTCGCCGACGGTGTTCATCAACTCGTCGATTTTTTCGGTGCTGACGCGGATCGAGCCGCCGTCCGGAGCGCCGGCCTTCGGTGCTTCGGCAGGAGCTGCGGCCGGATGATGAGCCGGCTCGGCGCTCGCCTTCGGCGCTTCCGCCGCAGGCTTGGCGTCCGCGATGTTCACTACGTTGGAAGGTTTCGCTTCCGGCGCAGCGGCCGGGGCGGGAGCGGCAACTGCAGCCACCGGCGCAACCGGCACGGCCTCTTCGCTGATCTTCAGCTCGCAATCGCCTTCGGCCCAGTCGAACACCTGATTGATCACTTCGCGCGTGGCATCGGTATCCAGCGTCAGGTCCCAGGCCAGGTAACAGGATTCGGGATCCAAATCGTCCAGCGACGGCAACGCGTTGCCATCCAGCGTGACGGCGAGCTCGCCGACCTCGGCCAACTCACGCAACATGCGCAACGGATCGTTACCGTGCACGAACAGCTGCGGATAGGGACGGAACTGAATGCGCCAACGATGCGCGGCACTCGGCTTGGCAGCTTCGACGACGGCAACTGGAGCCGGCGCAACAGCGACTGGGGCCGGAGCAGCCACCGGCGCGGGCGCCTGACTCTTCTGCGCAATCGCCAGCTCGAGATCGAATTGCAGATCGGCGACCTTCTGGGCGTCGATCGCTTCCTTACGCTGTACCGAACGCAGCATGTCTCGCATCACGTCCACTGACTTCAACAGCAGGTCGGTGATGTGACGAGTCACTTGCATGCGGTTGCCGCGCAACTCATCCAGCAAGGTTTCGCAAGTGTGAGTAAACGAGGCCACTTCGGAGAAGCCGAAGGTCGCGCTGCCGCCCTTGATGGAGTGGGCCACGCGGAAAATGGTACCGATCAGCTCCGGCTCGGCCGCGCCAATGGTGAGTTTGAGCAGCGCCGCTTCCATCGAGTCGAGCGCTTCGAAGCTCTCTTCGAAAAAGGCGTCATGAAATTGAGCAAGATCGATGGCCACTGTATTACCTCAACACTCGATGCATGGTTGCTACCAGTTGCGCCGGATCGAAAGGCTTCACGATCCAGCCGGTGGCACCCGCGTCCTTACCTTCTTTTTTACGGTCCGGGCCCGCTTCGGTAGTCAACATCAAAATGGGCGTATGACGGTAGGCCGACTCGGCGCGCAAGGCGCGAATCAACTCGATACCGTCCATCACCGGCATGTTGACGTCGGAGAGCACCAGATCGAAGCCCGCAGTGCGCGCCAGCTCGAGCGCTTCCTGACCATCGCTGGCGGAAGTCACATCGAAACCAGCACTAGTCAGCGCGATGCGGACCATGTCACGCATCGAGGGAGAATCGTCGACGGCCAGAATCCGCGTCATGCGGCAACTCCTTTTGAATCGAAGCCGAGCAGTGCACCGATGCCGAGCAAGCGCACTGCGTCCTGCAGCGCCTGCGACTCACCTCGCCAGGTGATGCTTTGCTTACGACCGCTGCGATCGCGCACGAAGGCGCACAGCAGCTGCATGGTCGCGGTATCGACACGTTCGACAGCGCTCACGTCCACAGTCACAGCGTCGCTGTGCTTGGCAATGGCGCAAAGAGAAACTTTGAGGGCAGCCGCGTCTTTCACGGTGCAGTTGGAATTCAGTACCACCACCGGCTCGGCGGCGACCGGCTCGATGGTCTCGGCGACCACGGTGTCGGCATGGGCGTCGACCACCTCAGCGGCGACGTCATCTATAGAAGTCTCGGCGACGGCTTCCAGCACGACCGTTGCAGCGGCCACGACCTCCACGCCCGCAGCCTCGGCGGCCGGTGCGGTCTTGGCAGAGCGTTTGCGCTTACTGGTTTTCATGACAGCTGCTAGGTGATCCAACGCGGTAGTGCTACTGATTTCACAGATTCTTGGTTCATATCGGCAGGCATCAGGCTGGGCTTTAGATGGCAGTTAGGTGAGCCACGTCGCACTACTTAACCGTGGTTGCCTCAAGCTCCGGGATTCCCTGCCGTTAAATTGGTGAAGCAGTTCACTGAACTCGCAAGAGCCGTCTCAACCATGCGTATCGACCTGGTGGACTTTCGCAGTACCAGCCCGGCCGGGAGCACTAGCCCGAGCCTGCTGTCGGAGTGGCGCGTTGGCGCGCTCCTGCAGGCCGTGGCCGTGCGCGAGGCTGCCAGCGGTCAGCTGTGGCTCGATATCGGCGGTCAGCGCCACTCGGCGCGTCTGGCCAATGGCAACAACGCCGGTCCCGCCAATGGCGAAGTACTGAACGTCCGCGTGCTGCGTAACAGCCCGGTGCTGGCGCTGGAAACGCTCTCCTCCGCTACTACCGTGACGGCCGATGCCGAAGCAACCGTGGTTGCCGATGCCATGCGCCGGTTCGTACCCCGCCAGGAAAGCGCAGCGTTGCTGCTGGCAAATCTTTCTTGGCTGGCCCAGGGCAAGAATGGCGCGAGCGAATTACCCAAAGCCGTGATGCAGGCCGCATCCCAGCTCTGGCAGGCTTTGCCTGATGCCGAATCCCTCAGCGATCCTAAGAGCCTGGCCAGCGCCATCCTGCGCTCCGGCACTTTTCTGGAAGCCAATCTGGCCGACACGGCTCGGGGCGCGGCCAATGCCAATGTTCTGAGCAACGATTTGAAAGCCTTGATGCTGACGTTGAGCCGCACCTTGAAGGAGCACGGCGCGCGTCCCAACGCTGCTTTCTCCGATAGCGGCGTGAATGCACCGATTCCGAACGCACGCGGCCCGCTGACTGCGCTCAGCTCGGCGCCGGCCACGTTTTCGATGCTCGAAGCCACCAATCAACAGCTCAACGAACTGTCCCGCCAGACCGATGGCGCCATCGCCCGCCTGACCACCACCCAAATCACCAACACCGCACCCGATCCGACGGTGCAATCGATGCTGGTGGAGTTGCCGGTGCGTCATGAAGACAAGGCCAGCATGCTTCGTCTGCGCATCGAGCATGATGGCTCGCGCAAACGTTCCGGCGGCGAGGATTCGTGGAGCGTGGAAGCCGCCATGGATCTGGGACAGGTCGGCGCTTTGCACGCCAAAGTCACATTGACCGGTCATCGTATCGGCGTGCAATTGCGGGCCGAATCGCCCGGTATCGTCGATGCGCTGACCGCTCGTGCCGGTGAATTGGAAGCCATCCTGCGCGAGTCCGGCCTGGAGGTCGATCGGATCGTTTGTTTGCATGGCATGCCGGCCGGTGACAGGGGCACTCGCGCTGTGCGTCTACTGGATGTACACGCATGAACGAACGCCCTCGCCCACCGATTGCCGTCGCCCTCCACTACAACGCCAGCGGTAACGGCGCTCCGCGCGTCGTTGCCAAAGGCGGCGGTGAGATCGCGGAAAAGATCATCGAAACCGCGCGCGAACACAACGTGCCGCTGCAGGAAGATGCAGCGCTCGCCAGCGCATTGTCGAAATTGGAAATCGGACGCGAGATTCCCAAAGAGCTGTATCAAGCAGTCGCCCACGTGCTGGCGTTTGCCTGGTCGATTGCCGGCAAGAGCAGCGTCGCGCCGGAGCCGACGCCGGCGGTCGAGCCCAACCCCTTGCAAGAACGCCCGCTGCCGTTGCCGGTCCCCAGATATTTCTGAGCACCGCGCTCGGCTCTTGCGTCGTAACGCCAGATCGCCGAGCCTCACGCCGTGAAATCCAGCGGCCGACTAATACTCGCTCTATTTGCTTTGGTGTTACCGCAGCTCACCGGCTGCACGCTGGCCAAGCTGCGCAGCGAG
Organism: Steroidobacter sp.; assembly: GCF_016790065.1. GTDB lineage: Bacteria > Pseudomonadota > Gammaproteobacteria > Steroidobacterales > Steroidobacteraceae > Steroidobacter. Next base: position 13,478 of record NZ_JAEUPY010000201.1, on the reverse strand, counting down.
TCGGCACAGTTCTACGACGCCACCGTGCTGGTGGGCCGGGTCTGGGGACCCGACAATTGGTATGGCCCGGTGATCGTGGCCGCCACCACCAAACACGAGGGTCGCACCGTCATCGTCCACCGAGTCCGGCTGCACGAACCCGGCGGCTATGAGCTGATCGTCCCCGACGGTCGCTACACGCTCATCGCCTATGGCGACAGCGATGGCAACGGCTTGCCCGACGACACCGACCCAGCCGGCCTGCGCGCGGAACAAGTGCGGGTGGCTGCGAACGGACTCATCACGTTGTTGGATATTCCGTTGACCGCGGAACAGATCGGAACGGTCCGCGCCGTCCTGCCTGCCGACTCCGGACCGGCTCCTACCCACAGCACTCAAGCCGGCGCGATCGCGGACCTGCAATCACCGGCGTTTGCGACCACGAGTGGCAGCCTCGGCTATTGGACGCCGCTCGAAGCTTTCCGCGCCACCGGCGGCAACATCTATTTCCTCGAGCCGTACGATCCCGCGCGCACACCCGTGCTGTTCGTGCATGGCGCGGTCGGATCGGCACAGGACTGGCGCTACTTTTTCGACCGGCTGGATCGCACTCGTTACCAGGCCTGGTTCTTCCAATATCCGTCGGGCTCGTCGCTGGACTCGATGTCTCATCTGCTCTATTGGAAATTGCTCAACCTGCAGCTGCGTTATGGCTTTCAACGCCTCGATATGGTCGCTCACAGCATGGGCGGCTTGCTGACACGACGTTTCCTGTTGGATCACGGCGCTCAATTTCCGCAGATCACGCGCTTCGTCACTATCTCGACGCCCTGGGGTGGAGAAACCACGGCGACACTCGGCGTGAATCATTCCCCGGCGGTGGTGCCGTCGTGGCGGGACATGCAGCCCGAAGGTGCGTTTCTGAAACGTTTGTTCGAGCGGCCGCTGCCCGCTGGCGTGTCGTATTCGTTGTTGTTCGGACATCGCGGCGGCTACAACTTGTTTCGGCCGACCACGGACGGCACGGTCACGCTCGCTAGTCAGCTGCGCGGTGAAGCTCAATCAAGCGCGGGCTTCATGATGGGGTTCGACGAGGATCACACCAGCATCTTGTCGTCACCGGCAGTGTTAGCGCAGGTCACGCAGTTGCTCGACTCAGGCAACGGCACCGATCAGGCAGGTCGCCTGCAAATCGATCTGTCATTCGACGGTGAATATCAGACGGCCGGTGGCGTGCCGGCGCTGATTCTGCAGCGGTTGGACGGCGACGATGCTCAGCGCCAACGTCCTTCCTTGCTGCCGCTGGCTGCGACCGCAGGCTCACGCACAATCGGCCCAATCCAAGCCGGCGAATATGAGATCAAACTGCTCGCCACGGGTTTTTGTAGCACGCCGGATCGATTGGTCACGCGGATCGAGCGTGGCGAGGCAGTGCCGTTGCAATTCCAACTCACGCCGCAAGGCTGGTTGTCGGGCTACATCGTGAGCGCAACCGATACGCTGACTCATCCGGCGGGCAGTTATCGGGCACCGGAGCCGGTGCTGCCGATTAGGGAAATCGTCATCGAGGGGCCGAGTGGGCGGCGACGGTTGGTGCCGCGTCCGCATGACGATCCGGATTCGGAAATCGCTGCGCAGCTGGGAGCGCGCGACGATGCAGTGGGAGCACTCTTCAGCTTTGTGGATCTGGCCGCTGGCGAGTACCAGCTGACCATCGTGGCTGACGGCTATCAGCCACATGTTTCTCGACATCACGTGGAGCCCGGCGTCGTGTTGCCCGCGAGCCCCTTCGTGTTACGACCGATTCAGTAACTTCAGCCGACTACGCTCAACAACGAACCGCGCTTGCGGCCAGTCGCTTGCGGCTGCTGCTGCGGAGCTTCCGCGACCTGCGGTTGCTGCACCGGCTGACGCTCCTGCTGACGCGCATTCCAGGCAGCCACTTCGGGCTGTGCTTTGGCGGCATGCAGACGGGTCAACAATTCCGCTTCATGACGAGTGATGCCGCAGTTGGCGACCATCTCTTCGGGCGCCGAGCCGTTCTTGGCCATGCGCATCGCGAGGTCGTAACCCCGCGCTTGAGGATTGGCGACGACCGCAGGCATCTGCGGACGACGGGATTCGGATTCGGCACGCTCGCTCATCGCTTCGATGCGCGCGCTCATGATGGTCACGGTCTCGTGCAAGCTGCGCATTTCGCCGAAAGCGCGCTCCAGCTGAGCCCGCAGAGCCTGCGACTCGCGCTCGTCCGACCGGCGCCAGCGAGAGAACGCCACCGCGAACACCCAGAAAGCACCGATCAAGGCCACGGCGCGACCCGCGATCAGGAGGGTTTCCAACGAGGGATTGGGCAGAATTTCAAACATGGCAGCTCCCGTGACTTGGCTCACATTTCCGGACACCGCAAGAGGCTTCGATCCGTCGGTGTCAAACCTTTGGCGCAAACCATTGGTCTCGATAACAGACGAAGCAGGATGCGTGCCACGCCCGGCGGGCTGCCCCGGATGCGGCGGGCTTTTGCGAACGGGTTAACGTTTTGGCGGCCTGGGTAGGCACTGATCGCAATGGGACAGCCCTGGACGATTGGGCCCGGCCGGCAAGGCTTACAGACGGTTCAGGCTGACGGACGGGCCAGCTCGGCCCACAGCGAGGTGGCGGCGTCGGCCAGGGATTGGGTTTGCGCGCTCGCCAATGCCAAATCGCCGGCGCGGGCCGCGGACTCGATTTCGCCGGCGCATCGACCCATCGCCGAAGCACCGACATTCAGACTGGCGCCCTTCAACGCGTGCGCTTCCCGCAGGACCTGCACCAGGTCGCCGGCAGCGAACGCTTGCTCGAGTCGCGCAAGGATGGCCGTAGCACTCGCTCGATAAGTGTCGAGTAACTCGCGCTCGAACTGCGCATCGCCGCCGGTGATTTCGAGCAGCTGTGTGCGATCGAGCACGGGGACGGTGTTCATCGCGCGAGCAAAGTCTCAGCTCGCCTTCGACACCATCCTGGCTGTTACCTATTCTTTGCTTTGCAGGCGCGCGGCCTGAGCTTCGGTGCGAGCTTTCTGCAGCGCTTTGCGCATGAAGGCGAAGTTCGACGAGCCGCCGTGTTCTTTCAAGTGAGCCAACGCTGCATCCGTCAACTCGACGGCGCCGTCGACATCGCCCATGCGTCGCTTCAGCTCGGCACTATCGATTGCCAACTGCAGATAGTCCATATCGAATTCTTCCGGCACGTCGAGCGGTCCACGTTGTGCCAATGCCGCCCGGGCCGCGGGCAGATCATTGTCGGCCAGAGCGACATCGATGACCGCGGCTATATACGAATCCGCGTTTTGCGCCGGCGTGTCGTAGAACATGGGCAACTGAGCCACATGCGCCAACTCGGCTTTGGCGGCAGCCACTTTTCCTTGAGAGGCCAACGCACGCGCGCGCACAGCGGAGAACTGCACGCCGTTGGGAACGAAACGTTTGCCGAATTCCAACCAGTGATCCGTGTATGGCGCCAGCACCGCCAATGCCTGCGTGGGTCGCCCTTCTAACAACAGCCCGTGCGCTTTATAGACGGCCGTATCGAATTCCACCGCCGTCGGTTTGGCAACGTGTTCGGGCGACAGCACCAGATCGAAATACTCGTGCGCTTCCTCGAAGCGACCGGCCTGATGCAACGCCTGACCGTACAGTCCCAAATGAATGCGCGTGTACAACGAACCATCGCCGGCGTGTTGTCGCAGCAGCTTGATGCCTTTGTCGTAGTCGCGCAGCGCATCGTCGACCCAGCCCAACTGCATCTCACAAAACGCCGCCCACGCATAGGCCGCACCGAGATCGCTGTAGGCCTGCAGGTTGGCCTTCTGAAACACTTCGGCAGCCGCCTGAAAGTGCTGTACGCCGCCGCGCATATCGCCCTGAGTCCGCAACAGCTGACCGAGCGCAAATACCGCATTGAAATGACCGGGGTCGTTCGGATAGCGCTGCTTGAACAATTCCACGGCGGAACTGACCAGGCGAATTTCTTCAGCCGGATCGGGCGAGAACTGCGCAATGGTCGTTCCCAAAGCGCGAGCACGCAGCAGCGAGGTCTGATCATCACGCGCATCCAGAACCTGCAACGCTTCATTGCGAGCCGCAGCTGCTTCTTCGCCCCTGCCCAACAAGCGACCGGCAGTAGCAACGCCGATCAAGGCTTCGACGTAATCGTCGCTGTCGGTGAGTTGCAGTTCGCGAGCGAGCTTCGCCGATTCTCGCGACAACACCCCAGCGCGATCGAATTCGTTGATATCGATCAGCAGCCGCGCCACTGTGTTCATCACTTCCATGCGCACCGAAGGCGCATCGCTGAACTGATGCAACACTTTGTCGCTGGCGTCGACCAGCAACTCATGGACGGACATGTTGCGCGCCTTGAGCGCATCGGGCTGCAGCCTAGTGTTCTTCTCGAACAAGGCAGTGAGGAAGGACTGCACGGCACGCTGCTTGCGCACTTCTTCCTGCGCGATCAGCGTCTGCTCGGCAGCGATGCGAGCTTGCCAGGTCGTGGTCACGATGCCAGCCACCAATGCGAGCGCCGCCAATGACGCCGCCGCCACCGCGTACTTGTGCCGACTCATGAACTTGCCAGCGCGATATCGCAGCGAATCGCCCCGCGCTCGCACCGGCATGCCGTCCAGGTAATGCCGCAGATCTTCGGCGAACTGCTCGACGCTGGCGTAGCGGCGTTCCGGCTCCTTGCGTAGCGCCATCAACAGCACGTTATCCAGATCGCCTTTCAGCGCCCGCCGCATCCGCTTGCGCGAGAACGGCGACGTGCCCTCCAAGGACGGACGCACCCGCGTCTCGTTGACCGCAGTACTTGGTTTGCTCGGCGCCGAGTCACTGAGGATCTCGACGGCCCGCTCGGCGGCATTGTCTTCGCGATACGGGCTGCGACCCGTCAACAGTCGATACAGCACCACGCCCAGCGAATACACGTCGCTGGCGGTGGTGATGGGATCGCCGCGCACCTGTTCCGGGCTGGCGTATTCCATGGTCATCACGCGCACGTGGGTGGCCGTCATCTCCGGCGATTCGGTGGCCTGCTCCGACTCGACCAGCTTGGCGATGCCGAAGTCCAGCAGTTTCACCGTGCCGTCGGCGGTGACCAGAATGTTGCCGGGCTTCAAGTCCCGGTGCACCACCAGGCGCTGATGCGCGAAGCTGACGGCCGCGCACACTTGCAGGAACAACCGCACCCGCTGCGTGATGCTCAGTTCCCGCTCTTCGCAATACACGTCGATGGCTTTGCCGGCGATCAGCTCCATGACCAGATACGGCACGCCGTCGTCGGTGGCACCGCCATCGATCAGACGCGCGATATTGGGATGTTCGAGCTGGGCCAGGATCTGGCGTTCGGAACGGAACCGCCAGGCGACGCGGGACGCATCGTGATCCACGCGCACCAGCTTGATGGCCACGCGCGAGTGATAGTGATCGTCGGCGCGTTCGGCCTGATAGACCTCTCCCATGCCGCCGCGCCCGATCAGCTCGATGAGGCGATACGGCCCCAGGCGCGATCCAATGCGTAGCTTTGGGAAGATCGGTTCGGTCATGCAGCTGGCGAAGCGGGGCCCGCTTCGGACGGGCCCGCTATTCTGCATGAGTTCACGGCACGACTGAGTAGCCTGCCGTAAAAATTTCACAATCGGGCGCCAACAGCGCCGGATTCTTTTACGCTGCCGGCGTGGCGCTCGGGTAAACGCCCAACAACACGCGTGCGAAGTGGCGCTTGACTACGTTGTGACACTGGCAGGCGCGCCGTTCCAAGCCGGCCTGATCGACGATCTGCAAGCCGCCACGACGGGTCTGGATCAAGCCATGCTCGCGAAACACTTGCAGTAACCGGCTGGCGTAGTTGCGGCCGATGCCGACCATCGCCGCCAGCTGTGCATGAGTCAACGGCAGGTCGCGATCCTCGCGCCGTTCCATCGCGTCGATGATCCATTTCGCCAGCCGCTGCTCGATGGAGTGCGCGGCGTTACAGGCGCTCGACTGGAAGATCTGCGCCAGCAAGCAGTCGGCGTAACGAGCGAACAGGTGCGCGGCATACCGCGAGCGATCCTGGATCGCCTGCAGATCGGCCAGCCGCAATCTCAGGAACGGGCCGCCGAACTGGACCACGATGCGCGTGAACGCCGGCACGTCGCCATGACTGACGATGCCGCCGACCGCGCCTTCCTTGCCCACCAGCACCGTCTCCACTTCCTGCCCGTCTTCGGTCACGACCCGGAACGAGGCCACGCTCGGGCCGCAAGGGAAGTACACCGTGCCCACCGAATCGCCCGGGCTGTAGAGCACCTGATCGGGCTGCGCGCCCACCCATTCCACGTGGCGCTGAAACAGCTCGAAATCCTGGTCGTTCAATAATTGCAGCAGCCGATTGTCGGGACGCTGCTGGCTGGCAGCGTGGCCGTTACCGTTGGCAATTCCCAGTGCAACCATGATTCACCCCGCTTTATTCTCTAAATGTTCGCTGTAGGAAAGAACTGTACAATTTTGTACCGACCCGATTGGGACAGTCCCGTAGGCTAGTCCCCCCTACAAAACCACGAGCCGCTGTAAAATCTCGCAATGACTGCCAGCGCCTCGGTGGACCTGACCAATTGCGATCGCGAGCCCATCCATTTGCTGGGCGCTATCCAACCGTTCGGCTTCCTGCTCGCGGTCTCCACGCCCGACTGGTTCGTGCAGCGTGTTTCAAATAACGTCGGCGAGTGGTTAAAAGTTGCACCCGCCGAGATGCTCGGCCGGTCGCTGTTCAACTTCATGAATGCCGAGGCCATTCACACGCTGCGCAATCAGCTGCACATCGTGAACATGACCGGCACCACGGCGCGGCTGTTCGGCATCCATATCGACGACTCGCAACGCCGCTTCGACCTGGCGATTCACATGTCCGAAGCGCTGGTGGTCATAGAATGCGAACCCAGCGTCCCCGATAGCTCAGTCAATGCCAGCGCGCTGGTGCGCGGCATGATGAATCGCGTGCAAGCCATGCGAGACCCGCGCACGCTGAGCCGAGTCGCGGCCCGGGAACTGCGCGCCCTGACCGGTTTCGATCGAGTGATGGTGTATCGCTTCGCGCACGACGACTCGGGCGAGGTCATTGCCGAGTCCGCCAACCCCGGCATCGATTCGTTCCTGGGCCTGCACTACCCGGCCAGCGACATTCCTCGCCAGGCTCGCATCCTGTACGAACGCAATTGGCTGCGGATCATCCCGGACATCGAAGCCACGCCCGCGCCCATCCAACCCAGCCACGGCAGCGACGGCAAGCCCCTCGATCTGTCGCAAAGCGTGTTACGCAGCGTCTCGCCCATCCATATCGAATATTTGCGGAACATGGGGGTGCGCGCCTCCATGTCCGTGTCGATTCTCAGGGAAGGTCGGCTGTGGGGTTTGTTCGCCTGTCATCACTACGGGCCGCTGCACGTCAGCTTCGAACGGCGCACCGCTGCGGAGCTGTTCGGCCAGATGTTTTCGTTGCTGATGGAGAATCGCGAACGGGAAGCCGAGAGCGGTTACGAAACTCGGGCGCGCGAACTGCACGACCGGTTGGTGCTCAACATGGTGAGCGCCGAAAACCGTACCGATAGCATCGTCACCCATCTGGACGACATCGGCGACCAACTCGCCTGCGACGGCATCGGGCTGTCGCTCGAAGGCGAGGTGACCTTGAATGGCATGACGCCGGACCGGCAACAGTTCGCCGAGCTGATCGAACACATTCGCGCTTCGGTCGCGACCTCCGGCAACTACGCCACCAACGAGATTCGCGCCACCCACCCGGCCGCAGCCGAATTTCAGGAACTTGCCGCCGGTATGTTGGTGATGCCGCTGTCCAGGCTGCCACGCGACTATCTGGTGTTCTTTCGACGCGAAGTGGCGCGCACGGTGAATTGGGCCGGCGATCCGCACAAGCCAGTGACGGTGGGCCCACTCGGGGCCCGACTGACGCCGCGCAAGAGCTTCGAGCTGTGGCGTGAGACTGTGACCGGCCAGTCAGTGCCGTGGTCGCCGGCGGATCGACGCATCGCCGACGGGCTGCGCGTCAGTCTGCTGGAAGTGATTCTGCGCTTGTCGGATCAAACCGAAGACGAGCGGCGCCGCGCCATGCAACGTCAGGACTTGTTGATCGCCGAGCTGAATCACCGAGTGCGTAACATCCTCGGCCTGATTCGTGGCCTGATCAATCAAAGCCAGGATCCCAACCTGACCACGGTGCAGTTCACTGAATTGGTCGGAGCTCGCATCCAAGCCATGGCGCGCGCTCACGATTTGATTACCGCCGATCACTGGGGGCCGGCGCTGTTCAGCGCTTTGATCGAGTCGGAAGCCGGCGCGTATTTGAATGGCGGTGCGAATCGCGTGCAGTTGCTCGGCCCCGATGCCCGATTGCAGCCGCAAGCGTTCAGCGCACTCGCCTTGGTGATGCACGAGATGCTCACCAACTCAGCGAAGTATGGTGCGCTGACCGATCGTCGCGGCAGCGTGACCCTCGACACCAAGTTGGACGCCTCAGGCAATTTCATCATCGACTGGCGCGAACGCGGCGGTCCGCCGGTGCAAGCTCCCAAGCGGCGCGGTTTCGGCAGCACCGTGATCGAGCGCACCATTCCCTATGAACTCAAAGGCGAGACGCGGGTCGATTTCGAACTCAGCGGTGTACACGCTTGTTTTCTGATTCCCGCGATCTATGTCCACCGCGTGGACCAGTCGACCGCACCAGTCGAAGCCGCACCGACTCCGGCGCCGGAACTGGTCGCGATGCCGAGCGATATTCTGGTGGTCGAGGACAACCTGATCATCGCGCTCGACGCCGAGGACGTGTTACGCAAACTGGGCGTGAGAGAGATTCGGACCGCGAGCAATGTCAGTGCGGCGCTCGCGCTGCTGGCAGAGCGCGTCCCTGAGTTCGCTTTACTGGATGTGAATCTGGGTGTGGAAACCAGTTTCGAAGCGGCCGCGCGCCTGGTCGCGCTGGGCGTACCGTTCGCTTTCATGACCGGCTATGGCGAAAGCGCGTCCTTCCCAGCCGAGTTTGCGCAGATTCCTCGAATTCGCAAACCCTTCTCTCAGCAGAGCCTCGCCACGGCTCTTGGCAAACAACCCTGAGTCGACCCTGAGTCGATATGAGTCGATATGAGTCGACGGTGAGTCGACGCTGAGTAATCGAGCTGAGCGCTCAGCCCACGAACTGCAACGCGAACAATTTCACCTGATCCTGTTCCGCCATCTCGACCATGCGCTGAAAGTGCATGCCACAGTGTTGCAGAATCCGAATGGAACGTTCGTTGTCGGGCGACGTGATCGCGAGAATGCGCGGCAAGCCATGCTGACGATGGCCGTACTTGAGCACGGCATCGGCGGCCTCGAGCGCGTAGCCCTTGCCCCAGTACTCCGGCAGAAACGCATAGCCGATGTCAGGGTCGGGCAACGTGTCTCGCTTCAGCAGCCCGCAAGCGCCGACCGCGGCGCCAGTCTCTTTCAACTCGACCAGAAACATGCCGAAGCCGTAGCGCTCGTACATGTCCAGCGGTCCGCTGCGTAGATAATTGCGCGCATCTTCCAAACTGCGCACGTGTTTATCGCCGATGTAGCGCAGCCAGGCTGGCTCGTTGACCAGACGCCGAATGAATTCGGCATCCTCGAGCGTCAGCCGGCGCAGCACCAGCCTATCGGTCTCCAGAACGCGCATGGCATCCCCCGTCGGTAGTGCAGTCGGGTCGATGCTACAGGCTTTCCAGAACGCCCAGCAATTCGCTGGCGGTGTGGGTCCAGGTAAAGCGTTTGGCCCGCTCCAGGCCGGCGGCCACGTTGCTGGCGCGCAGTTCTTTATCGTTGAGCAACCGATCGATGCCGGCGGCGATGGCGTCGACCGAGTCGGGATTCACCAGCAATGCCGCGTCACCGGCAATCTCCTTGGTACCGAAACGGTCCGAGGTGAGCACCGGACAACCACAGGCCATGGCTTCCATGATGGGCATGCCCACCGACTCGTACAACGACGGCAACAACAAGCCCTCGGCCAGCTGATACAGCGCCGGCAGGTCCTTATTCTCAATCCAACCCGGCCAACGCACCCAATCGCTGATGTGCTGCCGTTTGGGTTCGTCCAGCTCATGTTCGGACAAGTAACGATTGCTGCCACCGGCGATCACCAGCGGCACGCCTTGCGCCGGCCCGACCTTGGCATAGGCCTGAATCAGTCGCGTGAAATTCTTCGGCGGATACACAGCGCCGCAATACAAAACAAAGCGCGGCGGCAAGGAGAAGCGTTGCCGGATCTGTTCCAACTGCTGCGGCGTCGAACGCTGACGAAAGGCGTCGCTCAGCCCGGAATAAATGGTGTGGATACGCTCGCGTGGCGCTTGCAAATATTTTTGCAAATGTTGAGTCGTGACCTCGGACACTGAGATCAGCGCGTCCGCCTTGGCCACGTAACGCGGCACCAGGAAGCGATGACTGAGCCGATCCAGCAACGGCGACGCCTGCGGCATGGCGTACCAGTCCAAACCGTGACACACCCACGACGTCTTGCAAGGCGCACGCAGCGGAATGGAATATTTTGGGTTGAACAGTACGTCGATGCCGAAACGGCGCACCGCCTTGGGCACCTTGACCTGGTCCCAATACAGAATCGAGCCGCCCTCCAGCAGCACTTCTTCCACGCCCGGCGCATTCTCGTAGACGCCGGTGCGCTGACGATTACGGAACAACAGCACGATTTCATGCCGCCGGTTGATTTCGATCAACGAGCGCACGACTTCACGGGTATAGACCTTCACTCCGCCTTCGTGCTGGTCGAAGTGACGCAACATGATCCCTAAGCGCATGACATCAACTCATGGCTCAACGCTGGGCGCAAAAGGTCGCGAATTGTTCACGGTACTGAGCTAACGGCGTCGCATAAAACGCTTCCGCGTAACCACCCTGGGCACCGCGCGCCTGCATCAGGCCAGCGGAGCGATGCGCGTTCAAACCGATACTGGCATGGACATAGTCGCATTGTTCGAGCTGGCTGCGATATTCCTGCAGCGCTTGTTTTTTCAGTTCGACGGTGCTGTCGATACGCACCAAACAATTCGGGAACAGCGGCGTCCACACCTCGTACCCCATACATTGAAACTGCAGCTGCGTGCCGGCGGCTGCATCCAGCAGCACGCGACTGGCAGCCCGATGATCGGGATGTTCTTCCAGATAGAACGGCAAATAGACTATGTCTGGCTGCAGCTTCACCAACACGTCGCGCAGCTTCTCCGCCGCCCAAGGGCATTGGCTGAGCGCGCCGTCCTCGGCATCCAGGCAGATCATGCGGTTGGCACCAAGCCGCTGGAGCGCCGCCCGGGCTTCGGTGGTGCGCAGCTCGATCAGCTCTTGTTGCTTGCGCTCGCGTTCCTCGCCGTACAGCACGTTGGCGTCGCTGCTGCCGTTACGGCCGTCGGTTAGAAACATCACTGTGATTTGCGCGCCTCGCTGGGCATGCAACGCCAAGGTGCCGCCGCAACCAATCGTTTCATCGTCCATGTGCGGTGCAAGGACCAATACTTTTTCGCGCCCCGGCTGCCACACCATGGCCGAATGGTTGTACACGCCGGACACTTGCAACAGGCCGGACGATTGCAAATAAGGCCGCGCCGCACGGCTCAAGCGCTTCAATAGGACTTTGATTAATAGCTTCATGCCCGTTTCATCAGTGTCGCGCCGGCGCGCAGCTGCGCCTTGCGCAACGAGCCAAACAGACTGCCGTAGTACAGCAGGTCCACCAACAGATAAGAACATACCAAAGCCGCGACCGTCGCGCCGATGCCAAACAACGGCGTCAACACGATCGTCAATAACACACAGACCAGGGTACCGAAGGCAATGCGCACCGCGCGGGCCACATTCAAATTCGCCGCCAGCATCAAGCGGCCCAGCACGATTTCCATGCCCTGCGCCAGCACGATGGCCGCCATGGCGGCGATGATGGTTTCAGCCCCCGCGAAACGTTCCCCCAGCACCGGCACCAACAGCGGCGGCACCAGCAAATACATGGCCGCGGCGAGCAGCGCAGCCGCCAACGTACCGATGACAAACCCTTGCCGTGACAGTCTTTGAAATCCCGCTGGATCCGCGAATGCGTGACACAACCGCGGATAGGCCGCCACACCGATGTACACCAATGGCAAACAAGCGACCTCCACTAGTTTGAGCCCGGTCGTATAGATACCGGCGGCGGCTTCCCCGACTTGCAAAGACAGCGCAATCACGCCAATACGATTCAACAATTGACCGAGGAGGCCCACCGCGGCGAACGACCACAGCGTGTGTACACCGTCGAGCACCACTCGGCGAGCCAGATTCGGCATCAGCCGCACCTTGAACGATGCCGCCGAGCGCAGCGCCAGCACCAACATCAACAAACCGCCGGCAGCGAACGCCAGCGACGCGACATACAGCGACCAGTTGAACACCAGGATCAACAGGCCGGTGACCACGAACGCCGTGCCCCGGCCCAGCAGATTGATAAAAGCCGGCGGCAACATTTGCTGTTCGGCCATGGCCGGCACGAACAGCGTGGCGGAAAACGCCGCGCCCAGCTGATAGATGGTCATGCAGACGATGATGATCAGCATGTGCGGCAGCGGCTGGGTGATCGCCAGGTAGCCGATCAAGATCGCAATCACCGCCACCGCGATACACACCTGCGCGCCGAGCAGATTCGCAATCAGCTCCGGTCGCCGCTCGGCCGGCAACCGCGCGTACTCACGCACGCCATACTCTTCGATGCCCAGCGTGGCGGCGTAATAAACCAGGCCGGCGAGCGCGAAGCCGTAGCCGTATTCACCAGTGCCTTCCGGACCGAAACGCCGCGACACCACCAAAAACAACAGAAAATTGAGCAGGTCGGTGCCGACCCGGCAGGCCAGCAGCGAAAATGCATTCAGACCGGTCTTATGCCCCAGCGACGCTTCGGGGGAGGTTTCTGTCATTACCCGCTTTGCCTATGACGCTGCAGCGTCTGGTCCGTTATGCCGCGACTTCACAACGCGGATTTGGCAGATAACGCGCCGCGTCGACGGCGGTTCCCCAAGCGGAAGAGCGAGCCACCGGCGCCGCCGGCCTCTACTCAGGCGAACGTATTAATTAATTGTTATCTGGCGCCGACGGATACTGCCGGCACGGAGGGCACGGACGGCAGCGCGGGCGTCGCTTGAACAGTCGTCGCCACCGGTTCCGGCTGCGGCTGCGGAGCCGCCTCGATATCCGGTTTGCCACGGTCGCTGGCATAGTCGCCCTCGGGCATGCCGTTGCCGCTCAATATAACCAGCAGCACGCGACGATTCAGATTGCGGCCCTGTTCGGTATCGTTGCTTTGCGCCGGACGGAATTCGCCCAGGCCGACGATGGCCAAGCGGCGTGGATCCATGCCAGCCTGAGTGAACAAGTGCACCACGCTAGCGGCACGCGCCGCCGACAACTCCCAGTTCG
>NZ_JAEUPY010000190.1 GCF_016790065.1 Steroidobacter sp. | reverse complement strand
GGAGAGCGCGTTTACGGCATGCTCGCCAAGCCGCTCGGCTACCAGGCAGGGCAACGTTATCCGACCATTCTTTGGCTGCACGGCGGCCCGTACAGTCAGGACAATTGGGGCTTCCACAATGTTGTGCAAACGTTTGCTGCCAACGGCTATGCGGTCGTCCAAGTGAACTATCGTGGCAGCAGCGGACGTGGCAGAACTTTCGGTCGCGGCATCTTCGCCGACTGGGGCAATCGCGATGTGTCCGACGCGCTTGCCGCTGTGGATCACGTGGTGGGCCTGGGTGTTGCCGATTCTCAGCGCCTCGGCGTCGGCGGCTGGAGTTATGGTGGCTTCCTGACGAACTTCATCATCGTCAGCGACACGCGCTTCAAGGCAGCGATGGCCGGTGCCGGCTCAGGCACCAAGTCTGCGTTGTACGGCACGGATCTATACGCGCACGGCAATGAGCTGGAGTGGGGAACGCTCTGGGGAAACACCGACGTGTGGATGCGCGTGTCTCGGCCGTTGTATCAAGCCGACCGAGTGCGCACGCCGACGCTGTTCATGCACGGTGTGAACGACTACAACGTACCGGTCAGCGGCAGCGAACAGATGTATCGCGCACTGAAAACACTTCGCGTGCCGACGCAGCTGGTCATCTACCCGGGTCAGCATCATGGCATCGCCAAGCCGAGTTACGCTCGCGATCAACTGCGGCGGTACTTGGAGTGGTACGGGAGCTATTTGTCGGGTAGCTCAAGGGCTGCTCGCTAATTGGTTGCTGGTCGGGGCTGGCATGGCTAGCGTCAGTAATGTGCCCATGCCGACGCCTCTGCCCGCCATCTCGAGTGTTCCGCACAGTTGAGTCGCGAAGGTGCGGATCAGCGACATGCCCATGCCCTCGCCGCCATTGGTTGGAGCGAGACCGGTGCCGGTATCTGCGATCCGAAGGCATAGTGCGGTGTCCATGCGTTGTAGCCGCACCGTGATCGTACCCGTGGAGTGGTTCGGGAATGCATGCTTGTAGGCGTTGGTGATCGTCTCGTTGGCCAGCAAGGCCAAAGCCACTGCGTCCTGCGTGGGTAGTTCGATGGAGTCGCAGGCGATCTCTAGCGTTACTCCTGGGTTCGCGCGGCCGAACGATTGCCGAAGCGCATCGCCCAGTGACTGCAGTAACTGCGGTATGAATACACTCTGCTTGTGGTCGGCATTCGAGTAGAGCAGTTCGTGGACCTTGGCTAGGATTTGCAGGCGCGCAGCGTTATCCAGTAACGCTTCGCGCACTTGCGTGGATGAACTGGCCCGGGCTTGCATGGTCAGCAGAGTGGAGGCTACCTGCAGCGTATTCTTGGTGCGATGGTTGATCTCGCCGATCAGCGCGTCCTTGAACCTGAGCGCTTGCCGATTTTCGATTTCCGCCTGTTCCCGCAGCCCGCGCTCTTCGTGCAGCTCGTAGTTCAGCAGGCTTTGCTGGACATGTTGATGCGACTGGAACAGCGCCAGCGCGTGAGAGTGATCGCGGGCTCGTTCCTGGAGCTTCATCGCCAGGACCAGCTGTGCCGCTAGTTGCTCCACGATGCGCACGTCGTCGCTGTCGAAATGTAATGTGCTGTCATGGTGCGCCAGCCACAGCGTGCCCACCGGCCTGCGCGCGCCGTCGTACAAAGGCAGGATCAGCAGCTCGGCGATGACAGGTAGTTTGTCGACCAGCCGGTCGAACACGATCTGCGGCTGTGAGATGAGAATAGCGATGCCTACGTCCAAACACAGACCGCAAGGACTGTGGTCCCGCGGCGCGGCGCTCGCCTCATACTCGGACAACGCGCCGCTGACGGCTTCCCAGCGTACGATCGCCGCGCCCGTCCGGTCCTGAGCTAGCAGACTGAATCCTGCGCTGCCTGCTCTGCAAAGATCTTGCGCGATGTCGAGCAGGGAGCGCAGGGCCATGCCGGTGTCTTCGGCGAGGACCTTCGACAATTCGCGGAGCGCCGCGGCTTCGGCCTGCAGATTCGGATGAACCGTTCGCCGCGGCAGGCTCGTCGCCGGGACATAGCAACCGTGATATCGATTTTGTCGATCCGCGATGCTCATGGGAGCGCTGCTGATGGTGCAGCTGCCCGGTCACCGACCCGGGTCGGCTGCGATGCGCGCAGCGCCGTCGCTGAAAATCAATTCGACTCGACGATTCGACTGGCGGCCCGCGGCCGTGTCGTTGCTGGCAATCGGGAAGTTCTCACCCTTGCCCAGCGCGGTGATCTGACTGCGATTCACGCCGCGTTGGACCAGGCTCGCCTGCACCGACTGCGCCCGGCGTTCTGACAAGCTCAGATTGTTCTGGTCGGAGCCCACGTCATCGGTGTGGCCTTCGATCAACACTTTGCGCGCCGCTTGTTCTTTCAGCACGGTCGCCAGCCGATCGAGCGGAGCATAGGCGCCGGGCTTCAAGGTGGCGAGGCCGGTGTCGAACAATACGTCGCTCAGGGTCAGCACCAAACCTCTTTCGGTCCGCTGCAGTTTCAGATCGGCGAGCTCCATTTCAAGAGAGTCCGCGCGGGTCTGAGAGGCATCTGCTTGGCGACGCGCGTCGTTCGCACTATCGACATTTCTCTGCGCGTCACGCTCGCGCGCCTGGAGTAGAACTGCCTGGCGTTGAGCTGTGCCGTCGGCCACTTGCTCGTTGGCCTGTGCGGTAAGAATCTTTTCGTTGGCGATTTGCGCACTGAGCGCGGCATTGGTGGCTTCGAACTCCAGGTCGGCCCGTTTGGTTTTGGATTGCGCCAGATTGTTTGCTTTGTCCAGCGAAGTGCGTGCGTTGGCGATATCGGCCGCTGCTATTCCGGCGCGCGGCGATTGTTCCACTGCTAGAACCAACGTGCGCGCTCGTTCCAATGTTTCGTTGCGTTCTGGGGCGGCGGTACAGGCACTCAGTATCGTGGCTACCGCCACGCTCAGCACGATGCGTTCGTTGAATTTCATGTCCTTGACCTCTTGAGTATGTTTTGCAGTCGATCAGCGTTGTGTCGGCGACGTGCGCTGGGCTTCCAGGCGCAACGTTTCGACGCTCGCTAGCACTTCGTCGGCGGCTTTGCGCGCACTGGCGCTCTGCGATTTCGCAATCGCAAGCTCCGAGTAGAGATGAGCCTGCGCGGCCGCACGTTCCGCTTCCTGCTGTCGATCTTTGGCGAGCGCAGCCTTGGCCTCATTCAGCTTCTCTCGGGCTTGCTGTAGTTCCATTGCTCCAGCTTCCGAGCGTCCGACTGCCTGCTGTGCCTGTTGAAACGAGGTGTCGCTCTGGGCGACTCGCTCCTTGGTGAGGGCCGACACGCTACTGCATGCGCCAACGGCCACGAGCATGCTCATGCCGACGACGAGTGCTGCCCCCTTTCGGGCTGGCGCCGTGGCGGTCAGGCGCGAGCAAATATTTCTAAACGCATCCGGGGATGGGGACATTGCAATCTCTCCGTGGGAGTGAAGACACTGCCGGTCCGGCAGCTCAGGGACTGCGGTGACGTTGCGCTTTTTCTGGAAAGATCTCGGTACGTTGACGCACATAGGGTGCTGTCAGCGGGAGGCGGTCGCTGTGCTGCCCGTATGTTCGCTGGCGCACCGAAGGCGCACGCGCGTTCAGGCACAGTATCGGCAAGTTGTATGGAGCCGTTCGTGAAAGCTAAGCACACAGCGTTGAGCGATGGTCGAGATGCCGACATGGCAATGCCGGCAGCAGCCCACACTGACTCAACTTCGGCGGCGACGCGCTCGGGCTTCGACCTCGACGTAGCTACCAATGGCACGCCCAACGCAGGCTGGTCATCGACATCGATAGTCAAATGGGATCAATTGAAGAGTGTTGACCGCCGCTCCGACAAGATCCGATCCTGGCGACGACGCGCGTTGTCGAAACGCGGTGCCCGGCTACACGTGACCATGGCATCCAACCCCCAGCCGAGTTCGTTGGCCATGTTGGATGAGACGGGAATAGTGGTCTGCTGGTACGGCAGCTGGGATGGGCGCGACTACGCTGCCGAAGAAGTCGTCGACCGACATTTGTCACTATTCTATGTCTCCGAAGAAGTCGCGCGACGACAGCCGCATCGTGACTTGCGTGCGGCCGTCATCGAAGGGCACATCACTCGACAAGCGTGGCGTCGCCGATCGGACGGCAGCTCATTCTGGGGCACTTACGACATCCGGCCGGTGGTGCTCCGAGACGGGCGGGTGCAGGGATTCAGCTACATAGCAAGCGCACCGGACCAGACTCGGCACAGTGACCGATGAACAACGTGACAGGGTTCGAGAGGTGGCGCGTGCCAGCCGGCCTGCTGGCAGTAGTGCTGTTGGCTGTTACTTTCGTGCCGTCAGCCGAGGCGGAAACACCGAATGTCCTACCGGAGAACGCTATGAAGTCCCGCTATGGTATCGGTTGGGAATGCATGACCGGTTTCCAAAGAGTCACCGATCGTTGCTCACGCATTACCGTGCCAGCGAACGCCTACCTGGACGCATCGGGCGAGCGATGGCGATGCGCTCGCGGATATCTACGAAACGACCAAGCATGCGTGGCCGTCAGAGTCCCGCAAAATGCCTACCTGGATGATTCATTCGGCACCGGTTGGAGATGCGAGCGCGGCTATCGGGAGGCGCAGGGCCAATGCCTTGCGATCGTAGTTCCCAGCAACGCGCACTCGGTCGATTCCAGCTATGGTCCGGGGTGGGAGTGCGCTCGTGGCTACCAGTCCGTCCAGGCGGCCTGCGCTCTGATCGACGTACCGATCAACGCGTTCTTATCGCGCTCCGGCAAGAGTTGGGAATGTGAACGAGGCTTCCGCCGGGAAAGCGCCCAATGCGTCGCTGTACCCGTCCCGGCGAACGCACATCTGGACTACTCCGGCGAAGCCTGGAAATGCGACCGCGGCTTTCATCTGCACGAAGCGAGCTGCGTCTTTGATTGATAGCCACTGCGAGGTAGTGCCACCGTAGCTGCGCCGAGGCCGCTGGTTCACAGCGCATTGAGGGGTTGGTCCTGCCAGTTGTCTGTCTCCTAAGGGGTGACCTATCCTGAGCGGGGCTGGGCGAACACGGCTATGACCACGGCGGACGAGGCGAGGCGTAAAAGAACGCTGGTCGAGGCTCTTTATAAAGAGTACGGCCAGACTTTGCGCTCGTTTTTGGTGCGCCGGCGCCTGAGTCAGGATCAGGTCGCCGATGTGGTGCAGGAGACCTATTACCGCGTCCAGCAGGCGGACTCGGTCGAGAGCATCCGCCATCCCCGGGCGTTTCTGCTCCGAGTGGCCAACAACGTGCTGCTCAATGCGCGTAAGAGTCACCGCAATCTATTCGAAGAATGCACGCCGGATATCGACAGCTTCAACGTGGCTGCCGAGGATCCCAGTGCCTATCGCCAACTGAGCGCCGAGCAGGAGTTGGCCATCGTGCGCGCGGCCTTGCTCGAGTTGCCGCCGAAGTGCCGCGAAGCCTTTGTCATGAACCGGTTCGAAAACTTGAGCTATCCGCAGATTGCTCGTGAGTTGAACCTGTCGGTGTCGATGATCGAAAAATACATCAGCCAAGCGCTGGCTCATATGCGTCACCGCGTGTTGCTGAATCGTCCAAGGACGACGCGCTCCCTGCGAGGCGCGAAGTAATCATCATGGATGAGAAAATGACCAACGGTCGAGCGAGCGCTGTGGATGAGGCCGCGGATTGGTACGTGCGCCTGAAGTCTCCCGATGTCTCGGAGCTGGATGCGGTTCGCTTTCGTGCCTGGCTGGCGGGAGATCCGGAACGACGTCGCGAGTTCGAAGCGCTGGATTCGATGTGGCAGGGCATGGGCAAGCTGGAAGCGGCACCGGAAGTGA
>NZ_JAEUPY010000159.1 GCF_016790065.1 Steroidobacter sp. | reverse complement strand
CTGCGCACCAATGGCATCCGCGGCGTACTGTCGACGCGCGAGGCTGTGGAGCAACTGCTCCAGGGCACCACTTTGCAGCTGCGCACCGATGAGTCCACCGGCGCGATGATGATCGAGTCAGCCGTACCGCGACGCTCGGGTGTTGCAGATCGGCCCGCCGATTCGTCATCGCACGCTGCCGAAGTTGAATCACCCGACATGGTCGTGGTCACCGTGTACGGGCGCAGCGACCGCGATACCGTGCGTGAGGTTCCTCAGAGCGTGCGGGTGTTCGACGAAAAATTCCTGCAAATGACCAACATCGATACCGTCGGCGATGTGCTGCGCTTCGTGCCTACTGCGGCCCGCAATGCTTCGGACATGACCGTATTCGGTGACAGCTTCACCATTCGTGGCTTCGATGCGAGCTCTACGCTCAACGGCATCGGCTTCAACAACTTCGCCCAGCAGCGCGGCACCATCAACGTGGAGCGGGTCGAGGTACTGATGGGGCCCGCTTCAGTGCTCTACGGCGCGATGGAGCCCGGCGCTGTGGTCAACATCGTCACCAAGAAGCCACTGGCGCAGTTTCGTGCCGAAACCTCCGCCGAAATCGCTTCCTACGGTAGCCAGCGCTACACGCTGGATGTCACCGGCCCGTTGACTGATTCGGTGCGTGCGCGACTGACCGGCGAGGTGCGCGACACGCAAACCTACGTGAATCATTATCGCGAGAAGAGCTATGTCGTTTCACCTGTCGTCGCTTTCGATCTCACGGATCGGACCGAACTGTTGATCGAAGGTGTCTTGGGTCGCAGCACTCGGCCGAACGGTGCGTACTACGGCGTGCCGTCGCAAGGTACGTTGTTGCCCAACCCGCTGATGGGGCCGCTGCCGATGTCATTCAATCCCGGCGAGCCTGGCGGTTTTCCGGCGCGCTCCTATCGCGAGTCCGAAGACATCAATGCGCGGCTGACGCATTCGTTTGCCAACGATTGGCAGGTTCGCCTGGCCTACAACTACACCCGCAACACTTATCACGATGCCGACGTGCTGGCGTTCGGCTTCGCTGCGGATGGACGTACGCTGCGCCGAGGACTGTTCGCATATAACTTCCTGGAGACCGACGGCGAGAAGGACAACATCAACGATGCTCACATCGATGTCTCAGGCGAGGTGCGTACCGGACCGGTAGTTCATAAACTGGTGTTCGGTGCGGAACGGCGTGAATCGCGCTTCCGGGGCAACGCTGCCTTTCTGGGAATCGGCGCCATCGACGCGTATGCACCCGTGTACGGCACGGTCGTGCTCAACGCGACGCCGGCTAACTTCGCGGCTGGCCAAGGCGTCACCGAGTCCACCATCAATGCGCTATTCGTGCAGGACCGGATGCAGCTCGGCGACAAGCTGAATTTGATTCTGGGCGTGCGACGTTCGGAGTTGAAAGAGACGGCAGTGTACTCCGACACTTCAAAGCTGACTGATTCGGCTTGGGTGCCGCAGCTCGGCGCGCTGTACGCGTTGACCGATCGCATCTCGCTGTTCGCAAGTCGTAACGAATCCTTCGTGCCTCAGGGCGGCAGCTCCTTCGGTAACGTGCCGTTCCCGGCAGAGACCGGGTTGCAGTACGAACTGGGCAGTCGCTTCGATCTGGGCGGCTCGGGTCTGTCCGCCACCGCGGCTTTGTTCCAGATCGAGAAGGACAACATCTCCACCGCCGATCCCAGTCATCCCGGTGAGTCGATCGCGATCGGTTCGGTGCGTTCGCGCGGTGTCGAGCTGGGGTTGCAGGGTTATCTGCTGCCGCAGTGGTCGCTGCAAGCCAGCTACGCGCACATGAAGACCGAAGTCACCAAGAACAACGATGGTTTGCTGGGCAACGAGTTGCCCAATTCGCCGCACGACACGGTGTCGCTGGCCAGTCGTTACGATTTCACGCAGACGGCGTTGCGCGATCTCGGCCTGTCCATGGCGGTCTCCTATGCCGGCGAGCGTTTCAGCGATCAAGGCAACAGCGTGCTCATTCCCAGCAGCTGGCGCGCCGATCTGGGGGCGCACTATGCGTTCAACGATGCGTTGAATCTGGATCTGTTGGTGAACAACGTCACCGACGAGCGCATCTACACGGGCCTGTACTTTCTAGGACTGGTGACTCGCGAGCCCGGGCGCACCTACTTGGCCCGCCTGACTCTGCGCATGTGAGCGTCGGCCATGCGACGCTCGATGCTTGCAGGGGGCTGCGGGCTGCTTGGTTTGTTCGCTCTGCTGTCAGGGCAGCCCGCCGCATCTCGAGGCAATGAAGCGGACTACGCAGCAGCAGGCCGACGAGCCGCGGCGCTGCTGAAGGAATACGAGCAGCCCGAGGCGCCGGGCTGCGCGGTCGCTGTGTATCGAGATCAGCAACGCCTGTTCGATGGCGCTTTCGGATTCGCAGATCTAGCGAAACGAGAGCGGCTCACGCCGTCGCATGCCTTCGGCGTGGCTTCGATGTCCAAGCAGTTCACCGCCGCGACGTTGGCGATTGCTGCTGACGAAGGCTTGCTGTCGTTACAGGATGACGTGCGCAAGCATATTCCCGAGCTGTCCGACTATGGGCAGCCCGTCACCTTGTGGCAGTTGGTGCATCACACGGCCGGGCTTCGTGACGATGGCGTGCTCATCGAACTGACCGGAAAGCCGTCCGACTATCGACAGCGGTCCGAGATCATTGCGTTGTTGGCGCGGCAGAGGAATCTCAACTTTGCTCCCGGCACGCGGTTCCTGTACGGGAACACGGGCTACATGTTGATCCCGGAGATCATCGAGCGCGCGGCCGGTGTGCCGTTCGCGGAGTACGCACGCTCTCGCATCTTCGCGCCGCTGGGGATGCAGCGAAGTCATTATTTGCAGCAGGGGCTCGACGAAGTCGGGGCTGCAATCCCTTATTCGCGCCGGGATGGGCATTGGGTCGCTACCGAGACGCGAGATCAGCTCGCGCGCATTGGCAATGGCGGGCTGGTCACGACGCTGGCGGATTACCACCAATGGGCAGCTAACTTGCTCTCGGAAGGGGATGCGTTACGCGGTGGCCCTGCGTTGATCCGTTCGTTGAAGCAGTCGACGCCATTGCCGGACGGCTCGGCGACGCCTTACGCCTTCGGTTTGCGCACGGGCGAATTTCTAGGGTGGCGAACCTTGGGACACGGCGGCTCGGGCGACGGCTTCAAAACTCATTCCATGCTGTTCCCTGAGCTGGGCTTGACGGTGGCCGGCTTCTGTAACAACGGCGTGTATGCGCAACCGTTGGTCATGCAACTGGCTTCGTTGTTTCTACCGCCAGCACCGAGTCAGCCATCGCCCGCAGCGGCTACTCGTGCAACCAATCTCGTCACATTGGCTGGCGTGTATCGCGAATCCGAGCTGGGCTGGCCGATGATCGTCACGTCCGAAGCCCATGGGCTGCGGGTCGACGGCGATGCGCTGTCCTATTTGTATAGCCCGTTGGGCGATTCCCATTTCGGCGCCGAAGGCGGCTTGGAGATCGAATTCGTCGGCGGCCCACGAACTCGTGAGCTGCGGCAGTTGGGTGAACGGCGGTACGGCTCCGGCCGGTTTCAGCGTATCCAGACGGCTCGTCCCACGGCGATGGAGTTGCAAGCTTTCACGGGTCGGTTTTTCAGCGCCGAGCTCGGTGCTGCCTATGTCATCGCAGTTCGCGACGGTGGCTTGATCGTTCGGAACGAGAGCGCGGAGCCGTCGCTGGCTGCCACCGTCCCGCTGCAGCCGCTGCTCGCCGATGAGTTCTATTCCATACCGCAACGCTGGGTCTTGCATTTCCAGCGCGGCGCGGATGGTTCGGTCGATGGGTTCAAGCTGACGGCACAGTTCGGTTGGGTGCGTGACGTTTCATTCGAGCGGTCGAGTACCGCGGCGCTGTCGTGGGCGAAGCGTGAAGCACAGCCGCTGCGCTTGGAGCCGACACAGGACTATTCGATGCTGTCGGAACGTTTGCGGGGAGTGTCGGTGGTGGCACTCGGTGAGGCCAATCACAACGCGCACGAGTTTCTGCAGCTACGCAATCAGTTGTTCCGATACCTGGTCCAGCAGCAGGGCTTTACCGCCATCGCTGTGGAGAGCGATTACTTGCAGTCGCTGGCAGTGGATGACTACGTGCTCGGCAAGCCGCTGCCGGTAGACCCGCAGGCCCGCGCCGTCATGTCGTGGTCATACGGCAGCTTTCAGGAGAATCGCGAACTGATCGAATGGATGCGCGACTACAACGCTACTGCAGGCACAGGACGGAAGTTGCGCTTCTATGGACTCGAGGCGCGGGGCGATTTTTCTTACGACGGCGCACCGATCCTGTCTGCACTGGGGCAGTACTTGGAGCGTGTCGATCGGGAAATGGCCGTGGATTTTTCACCGCGCTTCGAGAGTTGGAAAGAATCGTTCAACGCGGCGGCCTACCGGCATCTGTCGCAGGCGGAACGTGACCGGATCAGTCTCGATCTGCAGGATCTGTTGACGCGCTTCGAACAATGGCACGTGATCTGGACCCGGCGCACCTCGCAACTCGACTACCAGCGTGCGTATCGGCTTGCCGTGGTCGCGCGACAGTTGGAGACGGAGTTGCGTACCGGCGGTGGCGGTCGTGACATCGCTTCCTTCGACAATCTGCGCTGGGCGTTGGAGCGTGAAGGGCCGCAGGGGCGGGTTTTTTTGTTCATGCATAACATGCATGTGACCCGTTGGCGAAAATTTGCCCCGCCCGCCAATCCGCTCTACACCTCGATCGGCGAGCATGCCGCAGAGCTTCTCGGGGACCGGTTGTTCGTCATCGGCACAGCGCACGGCGGCGGTGCTACGCGGCACTGGCTCGATCTACCAGGATTCGACAATTGTCTGCACCCGCTGAGCGCCGCGGCGCCGGGCAGCATGGACGCGCTGCTCGCCAAGGTGAGTTCGTCCAGTTATTTGCTCGATCTCCGGCGGCTGCCGGCAGACAGTGCCGCATTCGATGGGTTCGATGTCGAAGCTCCGGTCCGCAATATCAATGTGGCGTCCGGCTACAGTCCGCTGCGTCCGGCGCGGTCGTTCGACGCGCTCGTGTTCTTTCCTTCCATTACTCCACTGCAGCACCAGCCGTCGGATTTGCGATGTCCATGACTGATATTCGTTCGTCGGCAGGGCTGCGGCTGCTGCTTGGTGTTGTCCTCTGCGTTCTACACACGAGTGCGACACACGCTGAGGCGACATATGAGCGCTATCTGAAAAACCTGCCTGCGGTGGGACAGCTGCGAGCCAGTTCAAACGGCGCTGCGGTGACCTGGACACGCATGCTCGAAGGCCGAAGAAGTCTTTGGATCGCGGATGGCGTCGGGTTGCAGCCGCGCGTGTTGCTTGAGTATCCGGATGACGATGGCTTGCCGCTGTCGTCGCTGACAATTGCGCCCGACGCGCGCCACGTGGCGTACATCCGCGGCGGTTGGCCCAATCGGCAAGGCGAGACCAACAACCCGCATGACTCAGCTGATCCGCAGGAACGTGTGTTGTGGATGATGGCGAGTGACGGTGGTGCGCCAATGCGCATCGCGGGTGGGCCGGGAGCGGCATTGCATGCGCCGACCTTCTCTACGGATGGCCGCATGCTGGCTTATGCGTCGGGCAGCGAGGTTTGGTTTGCGCAGGTGGCGAATGGTTCGACGTCACGAGCATTCACGATTCGCGGTCGGGTCGGAGCACTGGCGTGGTCGCCGGACAGGCGCTCACTGGCTTTCGTGAGCCAGCGCGACGATCACAGTTTCGTCGCCGTATTCGATCTGGCGACTCGCTCGATACGCTATCTGGCTCCGAGCATCGATCGTGATGCGAATCCCGTGTGGTCGCCGGATGGGCGGTGGTTGGCCTTCGTGCGAACTCGTGAGCCGGTGCAGATGTATCGTTTCTCCGATCGTTCCTCGGGCATTCCCTGGTCGATTCTGGCAGCGGACACGGCGACGTGGACGGTGCGCACCGTCTGGACTGCGGATCCTGGCGTGGGGAGCGTGTTCGTGGAGTTGGAGCAAGACACCGCGAGCGGCATGGGGCCGGAGGACAATTTTTCCAGCCTGCTGTTCACAGCCGACGATGAGCTGATCTTTCCTTGGGAGCGCAGCGGTTCGGTGCAGTTGTATCGTGTGCCGGTAGCAGGTGGGAAAGCCACGGCAGTGAGTCGGGGAGACGGCGAAGTGTCCACGGCGGCCGTGAGCGCGAACGGAAAATTGCTGGTGTATCAGCAGAACGGCAGTAGCCGCGAGCGCTTCGACATCTATCGAGTGGATTCGCAGCGTCCGGCGCGGCTCATATGGGAAGGCGCGCCGCCGGATGCGCCGACCGCACCGCTTGCCGATGGTCGCGTTGTTTTCATCGGCGAGACTAGCCGAACCCCGCGACAGGTGACGTTGCAGCAAGATGCAACTGCGAAAGCGCAGGCCATCGACACTATCCCTGAGCAATTTCCCACGGCGGCGATCTCAGAGCCGGAGATCGTCACGTTGGTTGCGGAGGACGGCTTCGCTTCGCGCGGATTGTTGTTTCGTCCCAAGCAGAAGCGCGCGGTGAAACGTCCCGCGTTGGTTTGGGCACACGGAGGGCCACGCGATATCACTTTGCCTGGGGTCTCCAAATATGATTCGCGCTGGATTCATTCCGCTGTGCTGGCCGGTTACGTGGTCCTCGCCAGCAACTATCGCGGCAGCATCGGTTACGGGCGCGACTATCGAGAAG
>NZ_JAEUPY010000099.1 GCF_016790065.1 Steroidobacter sp. | reverse complement strand
GCCGATGCGATTCTTCAGCACGTTCAAATCCGAGGCATGCGCTCGCAGCCACAGAATCGCCTGCTGCACATCCTGGAGCTGCGCCGGGACATGCCATTGCGGGGCGAAGCGGTACGACATGTTCAACACTACATAACCGCGCTCGGCCACCCGCTGGGAAATGCTGTCCATGTCCGCTCGCGAGCGGCCTTCCCAGCCGCCGCCATGAATCATGATCACCCCCGGGAACGGCCCGTTGCCGGCCGGCTTGTACAGGTCGGCCTTGAGTTCCTGCGGCCAGCCCGGCGGGGTGTAGACGAAATCCCGGGTCACGGTCACGTCCACCGGCCGCACCGACCCGATCCGGGCATTGCTCGGCCGCCCCTCGTGCGAGGCACAGCCGGTCATCAACAGCGCGGCCACCAGCAACGCAAGCCTGATCATGGGAACCCCTTTACAGCACGTTCGCCTGGTTCATTCGCGCCCCCGGAGGATTTGGAGGCACGCCGTTCAGTCTGGATCTTGCTCAACCGGCCCGGAATCGACTCAGAATATGTCAGCCGTGTCGGCCGGCGCTCTGGCGGCACGTCTTTAAATCACACGAGCCACAATCACACCGACCATGGGGATGACGGATGAAACGACTACTGGCACTCAGCTTACTAGCGGCGTTGGCCGCGTGTGCGCCTAAGCACGAGGCTGCGAAAGAATCGGCTGCGCAATCGGCGGCTGCACCGGCGACGCCGGCGGAAGAGCCGGTGGCTGTGCCGGCGGGGGCGTATACCATCGATCCGGCCCACACCAGCATTCTGTTCCGTGTCGATCATTTGGGCTTTTCGAATTACACGGCGCGCTTCAAGAAGGCGACGGCGCAGTTGCAGTTCGATCCAAACAATCTGGCGACATCGACGGTCACGGTGACGGTCGATGTCAAATCGTTGGAGACCGATTATCCCGATCCGGCGCAGCTGGACTTCAATGCCGAGCTGTTGGGCGAAGGTTGGTTGAACGCAGTGAAGTATCCGGAAATCACATTCCGTTCCGTCAGCGTCGAGCCGACTGGTGCGCGCACCATGCGCATCAACGGCGAGCTCACGCTGCGGGGCGTGACGAAGCCGATGGTGTTGGAAGCACGATTCAACGGCGGCTACGCCGGCCATCCGATGGATAAGAACGCCCGCATCGGTTTCTCTGCCACCGGCGTGCTGAAACGTTCCGAGTTCGGTATCACGTACGGCATTCCCGCGCCCGGTACCAAGATGGGCGTGAGTGACGAAGTGAACGTCATCATCGAAACCGAATTCTCCGGCCCAGCGTGGACTGCACCGACCGAAGCCAGCGGCGCGAACTAACTTACCCGCGCCACACTTCCGAGAACACGCGCAGCAGATTGCGGCCCAGAATCTTCTCGATCCGAGTCGAGCTGTGGCCGCGATCGGCGAGCATCTGGGCGAGCGTGTCCAGGCGATTCGGCGTGTTCAAATCGTTGGCGAATAGATAGCCGTCTTCGGTTTCGCCGGGCGCGGCGATGCCAGCTTCTTTGCGTTTGCGGGTGGTGTCGGCGAAGGCGTCTTTGTATTTCTGATCGATCACGGCGGGCGAAACGGTCCCGTCTGTGCCGATGGATACATGATCCTCGCCGGCCACATTGATCATATGTTCCAGATGTCGAACCACGTCGGCGCCGGTGGGCTGCTTGCCGCCGGCCAAATACGGCATGACGAACACGCCGGAAACACCGCCCTTATCGGCAACCGCGCGCAGTTCGGCATCGGTGCGATGACGAGGATGATCGGCGACGGCGGCTGCGCCGGTATGCGTGAACGCAACGGGCTGCTTCGACGCGCGAATCGCATCGGCTGACGTCTGTCGACCGCAGTGACTGAGATCGACCAGCATGCCGAGCGAGTTCAGTCGTTCGATAGCTTCGATACCGGTGCGGCTCAAGCCAGCATTTGCAGTTTCCATACAACCATCGCCAAGCAAATTGCGACGGTTATAAGTTGGCTGCACCACGCGCAGACCCAGCAGATGTAAATCTGCGAGTAAATCCAAGTCGGTTTCGAAAGCCACGCCGTCCTGCACGCCGTAAATCAAACCAGTGCGCTTGGCTTTCTTGGCCGCGGTGATGTCGGCTGCGGTCCGGATTCTGACGAACGTGTCGGGATGGCGCGCGATCTCGCGATCCATGTTGAGCATGCTGCGAACCGCGTCTTTGAAGGCTTCATCGGGCGCGGTCGTGCCGACTGGTCCGATGGTCACGAGCACTGCAGTCAGTCCGCTATCGCGCACATCTTTGATGTGTGCCTCGGTGAGCGGCGCGCCGGGTTCGGCAGTGAGGCTGCCTGGACCGCCCAAGCCATCGATGACGATTGCGTTGCCATAGCCCTTCCACGGAGCGGCGTGCGCCCAACGCGTGGATAGCGTCAGCGCGGTTGCGCCGGTGGCAAGCAAGACAGTGCGACGGGAAAGCATCGGCGCGGTCATGCGGGGCTCCTTGTTTTACAGTGCGCGGCTCATTACGAAGTCATGCTGAGTTTCAGTACCGAGCTGGAAAGTCGTCGTGCCCACTTTCTCGAACCGGCATCTTTCATAGAAGCCGACAGCGTGAGCGTTCTGATCCCAAACACACAGCCACATCACAGCCGCGCCCAGCTCGGTGGCCCGCCCGGCGAGATGATCCATCATTCGATAGGCCACGCCTTTGCCATGTTGAGAGGCATCGACATAGAACCTCAGGACCTCTGAGCCGCGCTTCCCCGGCACGGCCGAGCAAGGCTTATCGACAATGAGCTGCGCGAAGGCGACCAGCTGGCCATCGATCTCGCCCAGCCAGCTCTCGCGACCGGCGTCTCTGATTTCCGCCAGCTGAATGTGTTCGCCGAAGGACTTGGAACAATGGTGCTCCATGTTCTCCGGCGTATTGAACTGAGCATACGTGTCGCGGAAGGTTTTCTCGGCGAGCGTCGCCAGCGAACTGGCGTCCCGGTCGGTAGCGCGACGAAACACAATTGCAGTCGTCATGATCAGGCTTTCAACCGGTAGCCGGTCTTGAACATCCACCAGATCACGATCAAGCACACCGTCATGAATAGCAACGTCATGCCCAGGCTGATGCCCACTGCGACGTCAGACACGCCGTAGAAGCTCCAGCGGAACCCGCTGATCAAATACACCACCGGATTGAACAGCGCGACCTTCTGCCAGAACGGCGGCAGCATGCTGATGGAATAAAAGCTGCCACCGAGAAAAGCCAGCGGCGTCACGATCATGATGGGCACGATCTGCAACTTCTCCCAGCCGCTGGCCCAAATGCCGATGATGAAACCGAACAAGCTGAAGGTCAGCGAAGTGAGCACCAGGAACGACACCATCCACAACGGATGCTCGATGCTGAAGGGAACGAACAGTCGCGCGGTCGCCAGGATCACCAGGCCGAGCATGATGGACTTGGTGGCCGCGGCACCGACGTAACCGACGACGATTTCCATCGCCGAGATCGGTGCCGACAGCACTTCGTAAATCGTGCCCGAGTAGCGCGGCATGTAGATGCCGAAGGACGCATTGGAAATGCTCTCCGTCAGCACCGATAGCATGATCAGTCCCGGCACGATGAACGCGCCGTAACTCACGCCTTCGATCTCGGCCATGCGCGAGCCGATGGCGGCACCGAACACCACGAAATACAGCGAGGTGGAAATCACTGGCGATAGCAGGCTCTGCACCAGCGTGCGAAACCAGCGGGCCAGCTCGAAGCGATAAATGGCGCTGACGGCGTAAGCGTTCATTGTTGATGCACCAAGCTGACGAAAATTTCCTCCAGCGAACTTTCGCTGGTGTGCAGGTCTTTGAAATCGATGCCGAGCTCGTTGAGTTGACGCAACAGGCTGGCGATACCGGTCGCGTCGGCCTGCGCGTCGAACGTGTAGATGAGCTGCGTGCCGTCGGCGGCCAGCTCGACCTGGCGATTCGCCAGCTGTGTCGGCACTTGTTGCAACGGAGTTTGTAGATGCAAGGTGAGCTGTTTGCGGCCCAGCTTGCGCATCAGCACGTTCTTGTCCTCGACCAGAATGATGTCGCCCTTGTTGATGACGCCGATGCGGTCGGCCATCTCTTCGGCTTCTTCGATGTAATGGGTGGTGAGGATGATGGTGACGCCGTTGTCCCGCAGCGAGCGCACCATGTCCCACATGTCACGTCGCAGCTCGACGTCGACGCCGGCGGTGGGCTCGTCGAGAAACAAAATCTGCGGTTCGTGCGACAACGCCTTCGCAATCATCACGCGACGTTTCATGCCGCCGGACAGTGCCATGATCACGCTGTCCTTCTTGTCCCACAGCGACAGGTCGCGCAGCACTTTTTCCAGATACGCGGTGTTGGGAGCTTTGCCGAACAGGCCGCGGCTGAAATTCACCGTCGCCCAGACGGTTTCGAACGCATCGCTGCTGAGCTCTTGCGGCACCAGGCCGATCTTGGCGCGCGCGGCGCGAAATTCTTTGCGGATGTCGTGGCCGTCGGCGGTGACGCTGCCGGAGGTGGCATTGACGATGCCACAGATGATGCTGATCAGCGTGGTCTTGCCGGCGCCGTTCGGGCCCAGCAATGCAAAGATTTCACCTCGGCGGATGTCGAGGTCCACGCCTTTCAGGGCCTGGAACCCCGACGCATAGGTCTTGACCAGGTTGCGAACCGAGATGATGGACTGCACGCTTCACTCCGATGCTCGACCGTGATGGGTGCGAGGGCCGCCATTATAGTGAGTTCGGCGTCGTCACCGATGCACGGAGCAAATTCCGCTTGGTCACGAATGCGGCGGCTAAGCCGACCTGACCGCCGGGCGCCGCGCCAGCACCCAAACGCCGGCCAGCACCAGGCCGGTCCCGAGCCCGGTCCACAGGGTGAAGGGCTCACCCAGGATCAGTACGCTCAGCAGGATGGTGGACATGGGCCCGATCATGCCGATCTGCGCAGTGATGCCGGCACCGATGCGCTCCAGCGCCATCATGGTGATCAGCACCGGCACGAAGGTACACAACACCGCGTTGAGTGCCGACAGCCAGAGCACTTCCGGCGCGACGATCATGGCCGCCGGTGGCTTGAGAATAAAGAACTGGCCGATGCACAGGATACAAGCGATGGTGGTGGCCAAGCCGGTGACCCGTAACGCGCCCAAGCGGTGGACCGCCTCGCCGCTGTATACCAAGTAAAGCGCGTAGCTCACGGCGCTGCCAAACACCAGGGCGGCGCCGAGCGCGATATCCGATCCGGCCTGGACATCGTGGCCGAACACCAGCAGCACGCCGATGTAACTGACGCCCAGTGCCAGCCATTGCCGCCGCGTCACGGCCTTTTTGAAAAGCAGCTTGCCGGCCAGCAGCACGATGGTGGGATTCAAATACAGGATCAGGCGTTCCAGGTTGGCGTTGATGTACTGCAGGCCGGCGAAATCCAGATAACTGGCCAGGTAATAACCACAAAATCCCAGGCCGAACAGCGTGCGCCAGTCGCGAGCGCTGGGGGAGGGCCGGCCGCGTCCCGCCCACCATGACAAGATCAGGAACAGCGGCAGCGCGAACAACATTCGATACATGATGGTCGTGGTCGCATCCACGCCGTATCGATACGCCAGCTTGACGATGATGGCCTTGCACGAAAACGCGATGGCGCCGGCGCCGGCCAGCAGCACGCCGGTTAGCAATCGACGCGGCTCGGCTACGGCAGGCACATTCATGGGCTGGGGTACAATCGGAACGCTGTAACGAGCGACTGATTCTAGCTAACGGCCGCGGTGAGTGAGCACGCAATTCACGGCGGCAGAATCGTCAATGGCGATGGGACCTCGAGACGCTGCAGGAGTCATCATGAAATATATGTTCGCACCGGTGTTGCTGGCCCTGAGTTTCGCTGCAGCCGCCGTCGCGGCGCCAAGCGGCACGCTGCTGGTACTCAACAAATCGGATGACACGGTGTCGTTCATCGATCTGGCCAGCAATCAGGTGAAGGCGACCTTGCCCACCGGCGACGCGCCGCATGAAGTGGCTGTGTCCGGCGATGGCAAAACCGCGGTGGTCGCGAACTACGGCGACTCGGCCAATCCGGGCAAGACGTTGACCGTCATCGACGTGCCGGGTCAGCAAGTGTTACGCACCATCGATCTCGGCGCGTATAGCCGGCCGCACGGCATCGTCTGGCTGCAAGGCGATGAAGTTGCAGTGACGGTCGAGGCCAGCAAAGCGCTGCTGATCGTCGGCGTCACTGAAGGCAAAGTGAAACAGGCGGTGGCCACCGATCAAGTCGGTTCGCACATGGTCGCGGTCAGTCCCAAACATCGGCGCGCGTTCACGGCCAACATCGGTTCGGGCTCGACCACCGTCATCGATCTGGCAACTAACAAACGGATTACCGACGTGGTGACCGGCAAGGGCGCTGAAGGTATCGCAGTGTCGCCGGATGGCAGCGAAGTGTGGGTGACCAATCGCGACGCCAACACGGTGTCCATCGTCGATCCGCAGACATTGAAAATCACCGCGACCTTGCAGCCGGGCGAAATCCCGATTCGGGTCAAGTTCACTCCGGACGGCACACGTGCGCTGGTGTCCAATGCCAAGTCCGGCGATGTGGCTGTGTTCGATACCGCGACCAAGAAAAAGTTGGCCAGCATTCCCATGCAAAAAGACGGCGAGAAGCTGACCAACGGCGAGGCTCGGCCGCTGGTGTCTCAGTTCGGTACCGGACCGGTGCCGGTGGGCATTTTGATTCCGGACGCGTTGTCGCTGGCCTTCGTGGCCAATACCAACGCGGACACGATTACGGTGATCGATCTGAATTCGTTGCAGATCGTGAATCGTCTCAAGGCCGGGCGCGAGCCCGATGGCCTCGGTTACACGTCACTGTCGATCAAGTAGTAACCATCAGCCGTACCGCACCGGGTGGATCAACCGCTCATCGTTGAACCTGAGTGAGTTGATCCTCGGGCTGACGGCATGCGTCACCATTCTTTCTTGTGGGTACGTGCGTAGCAGCGACCGCGCGCGAGCGGTCGATCCTCGCAGCCACGGTTCGTATTCGCTCTTGTGCAGGATGGCTGGCATTCGTCGCGACGTGTTGTGAACGTCGGCCAGCAGCTGATTCGCTTCCACCGTCAGTAGCGCGCAGCTGTCGATCACGTCGTCTTCGTCTTTGTTTACGCTGCGATCCCAGATCGCGGCCACTCCGAACACCGAGCGATTCACCAAGCGCGCGAAGTAGGGCTGCAAGTATTGATGCGGCGTGAGTTGCCAACCGTAGAAGCCTGAGATCGGCACGATGCAGCGTTGACTCCGCCACCAGGCGCCGCTGAATGCCTTGTTACGATCCAGTTCATCGGTGGGCGCATTGGTGGTGCAAGCCTTGAGCGGATCGCCCTCAGCCCACTCGGGGATCAAGCCCCAGCGCATCATCACCCCTTCGACCTCGCCGTCATGCAGGCGCACCACCGGGACGTTGTTACGGGTGGAGACGTTGTAGCTGGGCTCGAAACGCCACCACGCACGCAGCTGTGGAAACTCGCGTTCCACGGCAGCTTGATTGGCTATGACGACTCGCTCGCACATGACGGAGGCCGACAATGGGGGACGATTCGATATTCGCAGCGACTCGGCAACTGGAGTCGCGCACGGCGCGAACCGGTCCTGATTCGTTAGTGGGGCAGACGGATCTCGATGATCTCCGCGCGCACGGCGGTATCGGTGATGTACAGCTTGGCCAGCGCTATCGGCAACCGAAAGCGCCGCGGCCCGAGGCTGCCCGGATTCAGGAACAACACGCCGTCGCGCTCTTCGACTTCGGGTTTGTGCGAATGGCCGCTGATGACCACGGCAACGCCGGCCGCCGACGGGCTCATGTCGATCTTGGCCAGCTCGTGCAGCACATGAATGGAATGGCCGCGGATCTCGAACAACAACGATTCGGGAATGGCTTCGGCCCAGCTGCCTTTGTCGTTGTTGCCGCGGACCGCGCTGACCGGCGCCAGGGTCTGCAGTTTTTCCAACACGTTCGGCGAGCCGATGTCGCCGGCGTGAATGATCCGTTCCACGTCGCTCAGATGCTTGAGGGCTTCCGGACGCAGCAGGCCATGTGTGTCGGAGACCACGCCGATGACTGTCTGGTCCGGCGCGTCGGGCGAGTTAGCAGCTTCCATTGACTATTCAGCGAACGAGGACAACAGCTCGCCACTGTAAAGCCTGCCGCGGCTGAATCCAACCCGGTTCGGATCAGCGGGTCAGCGGTTGATTGCGCGGCACGCGCACCACCACCGTGCCGGCGATCTTGTCGTGCCAGGTCTGGCGGTTGCTGTCGAATACCATCCAGATGAAGCCGAGGCCGGCGGGGATGATGGACAGGAAACATCCCAGCGCGCGTACCACTGCGGTTTCCCATTCGATGTCGCGGCCGTCAGTACGTACCACACGCAAGTTACAGATGATGCCGCCGATGGTGGTGCCCCGCAGTTTCCACATCAACGCACCGTAGCCGGCCAGCACCACTGCGAAAAAGTGCTCAGTGGGTTCCAGCCAGTTCACGATGATGGCGATCAACAGAATGTCCAGGATCAGCGCGCCCATGCGCAGCCAGAAGCCTGCGCGCGGCAGACTGTTGAGCTCGGCGTTGGTCGGATGGAACTCCGACGACGACGGCGGTGGCGGCACGGTGCTGCCATCGCCGACGATGCCAGGTGCGACGGCCGGAGCTTCCGGATCCAAAGAAACATTGCCTGCGGCGGCGGCGGCGGCCGGAGCGGCAGGCGCACTATTCGAGCGCATAGCCAACATCAGCGTGTACACCACCACGCCCAAGCCCAGTGCACCGATCAGGTTGGACACGATGAAGCCGAACACCGGCACCGTGTACAACAACATCACGATCAAACCGCCCAACAAAGTGGCGACCGCGATGTGACCGAACGCACCGATGCCGGTGAGGCGAGTGATGCGTCGTCCAATTGTGGCCAGCACCACGGCCTTGCCAAACAAGGCGGCGCACATCAGGCCCAGCGCGAGGAAGGGCACCAATGCAATTCCGATGACGGTGATGAGCAGCACGACGATCAGCACTGGCGACAACAACACAGCCACGACTGACGCGATTACCGATTGCACCGGTCGCTCTTCCAGCGTGTCGACACAACGCTGCATACCTTGATCGAACATCAAAGCCAGCAGCACATACATGCCGAGGAAGCCGAAGGCCAGCCACCAGGCCCAGGCGATGCCGGAATCGAACGCCAGCGGGCGGCCGTACATCAGGCATTTCTCGAACCAGGGCTTGAGCCAATCCAGGTTGCCTAGCTTCTGACCGAACGCAATTTGTTGTTGCCCGCCGCGGATGGTCGCGGCCGGATCGCGCGTGATGGTGCCGCCCATCGACACGACTTCGCCATCGACGACGGCGTTCGGACCCAGCTTCACGTTACCGAACAGCGCAACTACGTCCTGACCGACTTCGTTGTCGACAAACACGTCGCCGAACAATGCGACCACGGCTTCGCCTACTGGACCAGTCGCGGTGGCATTGCCACCGAGTGCCATCACTACTTCGCCGACTTCACCGGCAGCGCTCGCCGAGCCGAGGATCGAGATCACCGAATCGGCGTAATCGCCGGCGGGCAACGAAGAGTCGTCACCGACATGAATCAGAACTTGTTCGTGGTGGCGATTGAGGCGTCGCTCGATACGACGCTCGAGTCGTTCGGCAGCGGCGATTTCATCCTCTGCGCGTTCGATTTGCTGGTCGGCGCGTTCGACGGCGAGATCGCCTTCGCGTTCAGCCGCAGTGGCCGCCGGTGGCGCGGGTTCCTGCGCTTGAGCTGGGTGAATACCGCTCAGGCAAGTCACCGTCGCGAACAGGATCAAGGTTTGAAGCACACGATTCATACAACACCAAGCGCCGTTAGCGGGTCGCATACAAGGTTCGGTACGCAGCTGCGCTGACACCGAACAACGTGAGATAGAGCGTGGCGAGCACAGTCAGGCCGCCGTAGATCCACAACGACGGCAGACCGCGCAACGCGGCGCCGAAGGTGGAGAACAACGCGGGAATCCAGGAAACCTCGGCGAACAGCGCAGCGCTGCGCACACTCGGATCGATCGGGCCGCCGGCCACCAGCGAGCCGGCTTCCAGCACCAGCTTGATGAGGCCCACCGATGCCACCAGGAACAACACACGCGCCAGCATCGGCCAGCTGGAGAAACTGCCATGCCACCAAGGTGCAGCCGCGCGTCGCGCGATCTCCGCCATCACGTTGTCTTGCAGGCTGGCCGGCGCACGCAGCGAAGGTTGGTCGCGCAGCGCCTTGTCGATCAGCTGCTCCAGCTGTCGTTCGCGGTCGTTACGATTCACAGGACGATTCAGGGGAGTGTTCATGAGGGCGGCCTTTAGAAACATTCCGCCGTGAGGCCGCGAGCGGCGAGGATCTTCGCCAGGGCTGCTCGTGCACGCAGGATGTCGATCTTCACTTTGGGCAGCGAAATACCCAGCTGCTTGGCAATCTCGTCGTAAGACATTTCTTCGAAGTGGTACAGCACCAGCGGCAGGCGGCGATGCTCGGGCAAGCGATTCAAGGCGTCGGCGACGATGGCGCGACGGGCGTCCGCATCCAGGTCGACGGCTTCGCCATCGGGCTGCGGAATGTCCATCTCCATATCGTCATCGGCGTCGTCGCTGCGCATTTCCGAGAAGAACCGCCAGCGACGGCGATACCGAGTGGCGTGATTCAGGGCCAGATTGCGCGCCACGGTCTTGAGCCAGCCGCCGGCGGCGGGGCTGGTCTGTAACTGCGCGAAGTTTTCATAGGCCTTCAGGAACACCTGTTGGGCGATGTCTTCGGCCGGGCCGTCGCGGCCGGTGATCCGCGCGGCGGTGTTGAAGACCATGTCCTGATAAGCACGCATGAAGCTTGCGAAGTCGTCCTGGCGTTGGGTGTCCGGGGGTTGCCTTGCCACGATGATGTCGTCGTTTAGCTTCAGAACACACCGCCACAGCCGAAGTTACAGGCTCGTGACGCGGCCCGCGCCGGACCCGCAAGGTAGCCCATTCGACCCTGAAAATGCGACGTAATCCGCACACTTACAGGGCTCAACTGATGGCCAGACCGGGCCCGGTTGCCTACACTGGGCCGCTGATGATTGCGACCACGTTTCGGACATCCCTGGTTCTGCTTCCGGCCCTGGCGCTGACCGCCTGCGCCGTGCCCAAGGTCAGCGAACCTGAGACCGTGGCGGTGCGCGCGAGCTCGCTCAATCCGGCCTATTCCTCGGTGAATGCTCAGGTGCTGAGCGATGCCGGCAAGGTCGACTACAGTTTCGCCGCCTCGCTGGATCCAGCCGCCAGCGCCGACACCCTGACCCGCTTACAGTCCTCGTACACCCAAAAGATGGGAGACGAGAACCTGCGCGTCGGCGATTCGGTCAGCAGCATCGGCATGTGGGGCACTTCGGTGCGCTATGGCGGCATGCAGTTCGGCAGCCGTTCCGAGACCCGCGACGACGTGATCGATTCCGGCAAGATGGCCAGTTCCGGTTTGGCCGTGTTGCCCACCGTGGCTGACGCCTTGTTCGCGTCTGCTGGCGCCGCC
>NZ_JAEUPY010000039.1 GCF_016790065.1 Steroidobacter sp. | reverse complement strand
TGCGGTCGTAAGCGTGGGAAAAGCTGATCCTGCCAGTACGGAGCGAAGCCGTCGACGGCGCCGAGTAGATAGTCGGCCAGTACCACGTCGAATGTTTCATTCGCCAGCAAGTCGTGATCCAGCCAATTACCGACGATCAGGCGATCGTTGGGTCGGAGCCGATCGCGCAATTCCTTGCGTGCAACGTCGGCCATGCGGGGCGATCCTGTTACCGCGGTCCAACGTTCCGTGTTCAGCGACAGCAGCCAACGCATCGAAGCCGGTCCGGTGCCGGCATCGAGCACCGAGCTCCACGGCAACGCGCCGTGGAGCTCGGTCACTCGTTCGTAGAGCGAGAGGTTCATCACTCGCTTAGAACGACACGCGCAATCCAGCAGTCACGCCGCGTCCGGGCAGCGGGACGACGTTTGCTAGATAAGAGGCGTGATTCCACACGATCTCGTCGAGCAAGTTAGTGCCGCGAAGATACATCACTGGACCGCCGTCGCCGCGCGGGCTGTAGCTGAATGTCAGGTTCAACATGTCGTAGGCAGGCGTGGATGTCTCGAAGTCTGCGATATCGTCCTGCGCGTTGACTCTGTAGTACTCAAGCTCGCCAGCCAGCGTCAGGACTTTCGCATTCAGTCGAGTGCCGTAACGAGCGGCCGGGATGCGCGGCAGGTTGCTGCCATCCTTGAGTTCGGCACGGACGCGATCGCCGAACACAGTTGCCGAGAACGACGGGCTGACCTGATAGGTTGCTTCCGCTTCGAGACCGGTGAATTCCGCATCGTCTTGGGTGTACTTGATCAGACGAAAATCCTCGTACTGGTCGAGAGTACGCGCATAGATGTAGTCATCGATCTGGTTGTGGAACGCACCGACGGCGAACGTCAGATTGCCCACGTTCTTCTTGAGTGTGAGTTCGACGTTGCTCGCGGTTTCGGTCTCCAGGTTGGCGTTATTGTCCAGACCGCCGCAGGTCAGCGGGTGAGGGGCGAGACCGCATTCATAGGTATTCGTGGCGAGATGGATACCACGCGCATACAGCTCTTGCGCATGGGGCATTCGCTCCGAACGAGTGAGTGCCAGAGTCAGGGAATAATCGGGAACGAACTGCCAGATTGCAGCAGCCGATACTGAGGTCGCTGAGTCATCGAACTCCGGGCGGCCTCGCGAATCGTTGATCGGCGTGTGCTTCTGCCATTCCTGGCGCGCGCCGAGCTCGAAATGCCAGCTCTCGCCAACTTCGACATGCTCGACGGCGAATACGCCGATGGTGCGGCTCTTCACCTGCGGCATGAAGGCCTCTGCGCCGACCGTGCTGAAGTCGTTCTCGGCCAGCTGCGCTCCGACCACGCCGCGAAGTCCGGCGATTTCACGATGCTGAACTTCGACACGGGCTTCATAGCCGTCGTTGAGAAACGTGGTCGCGATCTGGCCTTCTTCCAGTTCGTAGTGCCGATAGTCAGTGTGGCTCGCGCGCAGGCGGATGCGTTCGACGCCAGCGAACGGGTCGCTCAACTCGCCTCGTAGGTCGATGCGCTTACTCAGCAACGAGATTTCAGGCGTGATTTCCTCCCCATGCTCATGGTCGTGATCCTCGCCTTCCTCTTCATGGCTGCCGCAGTGGAGGGCACTGCCGTGAGGATGGCAGCCCTCATATTCGTGGTTGTGGCCAGGAATTCCGTAGTTATCGTCACGGTACGAGTAGGCAAGTCCGATGAAACCCCGCTCACCGACCCAGGACAATCCGAGGCTGGCGTTTTCGGATTCGGAGAATGTGCCGTGCACGCGAGACTCATCTAATCCGCGGGCGCGATAGTCATCCGCATCGCGCATCATCGCCTCGGCATGCAATACCAGATTGTCGGTTGCCTGCGCCGTAATCTCGAAGGCGCCGGCCTTTTCATCCGCTGCGCTGGAGCCGCGCAGGCCGAAGGAGCCTTCGATGCCATTCTCCGGCAGGGCCGTCGGAATCTTTTTGTCGATGACATTCACGATGCCGCCGATCGCGCCACTGCCATAGAGCAATGTGGCTGGTCCTCGCAGCACTTCGATTCGCTCGGTCAGCAATGGCTCCGCCGTCACTGCGTGGTCGGGGGAGATGCCGGACGCATCAAACAATACTGAGCTATCCGAAAGCACCGCCACGCGTGGTGCCGTCTGGCCACGAATGATAGGCCGGCTCGAGCCGCCGCCGAAGGTGTCCGAGTTCACGCCAGGCAATGAACTCAAGGTGTCGCCGAGCGTAGCCTGCGAACGTTCGAACAGCGCCTGGCCGTCGAGGATGCTGTAGGAGGCGGCCAGATTGTTTGGATCTTCAT
This sequence comes from Steroidobacter sp., assembly GCF_016790065.1. Lineage (GTDB taxonomy): Bacteria > Pseudomonadota > Gammaproteobacteria > Steroidobacterales > Steroidobacteraceae > Steroidobacter. The sequence goes on along the minus strand of NZ_JAEUPY010000039.1, from coordinate 2,437 downwards.
TCACCGCGCTGGCCGAAACGCGCACCGTCTCGATGACGCGATCCTCCTCGGCGTCTTGTGCCTGAACACCGAATGCAATGCCCGCCAATGAACTCGCCAGGATCAGCCGGATGGTGGTGGCGAGGGTTGTGTTTGTAGTCATGAGAAGCTCCAAGAAATTTTGCGCGCACGTCGCCACGTCGCGTGCGGCCGTGGCCGTTCGCGAATGGCAGTTGATGGATGAATCGAGCTCGAGCTGGCCCAATGACTACGTGAACAACACGCAGCCGAAGCGTCGCGATGCGCAGTGCGCTTCGCGGCGAATACAAATGGACGTTAAGCTCGAGAAAGTCTCGCTGCGAAAGGACTACGCCAGGCGAACGACACCCAGACGCTGCAGCGATCAACTAGCGCGCGGGAGGACCCTGACTGAAATAGAAGGAAGGAACATCGAGCGCAACCCAGGTCGTGGCGACTTCGGCGACGACTTCAGTTGCAACCAACACCAACTGCGAAATGACCGCAGGCGTGGGGGCCGGTGCGCCGGCCGGCAGCGACAAGCAGAAGCTGCAGGCGTTGGACGGGCCATTCGACGGCAGCTCGTCGCTGCTATGAATATGAGTGGCGAATGCCACCATCCATAAGCATAGCGCCAGCCCCAACACGACGACGCGGGCGCGTTGTCTCGCTGGTGATCCACGGAATCGTGAAATCAGTGCACTATGCATGGGCAGGAGTGTCGCAGCGAACAAACGGTTTTTCAAGGCACCGGTGGATCCCTGGCGTTCGCCGGTAGGGCTGGCGGCAGTTTGTCTATATCCCCTACCATCGCGGGGTACCCGACGCACAGGAACAAACGATGAAGAATACGGAGCTTGCTTGGGCCATCCTCACCTCGCCTGGCAGCGCATTCATCGAGTTACAAGAGCGACCGCGCTTTTGGTTTCCATTGCTGGCAACGGTCTTCGGCGCTGTCGCATTGATCGCTTGGTACTACAGCATCGTCGATTTGCGCTGGTTGATGGAGCAAATACTGAGCGTCGGGGGTGCAGCCCAGATGCCGGAGGAGCAGCGAGCGCAGGCCGTCGCAGCCACTTCGCGAGGCTTCATGCTTGGTTCCTCGGTGGTCGGAGGTGCCGTTGCCATCGTGGCGTTCAAGCTGTTGGAGGCGGTTTATTACTCACTGGCTGGCAAGATCACCAATGTAGAAAAGTCGTTTCGGCACTGGCTGACGTTGGCTGCTTGGACTGGCCTGCCGTCACTGCTAGGCGTCTTGGCGTCGGCCGCGGTATTACTGGCGGCGGACACTAATCAGCTGGGCACCGGCGAGCTGGCGGTGCTGTCGTTGAACGAGCTGTTCTTTCACACGCCGTTGGGCGGCAAGGGCAATACTTTGCTGAGCGCGTTGACGCTGTTACATCCCTGGATGTGGGGGTTGTCGGTGCTCGGCGTGCGGGTGTGGACCGGCCGCTCATGGGCCTTCAGCGCCATCTTTGCGTTGTTGCCGGTGGTCGTGGGCTATGGAATCTGGGCCGCCATCTCGTTTAGCTGAGGCGCGATGAATCGTAAATGGATCGTACTGGCAGTCATCGTGCTGCTGGTGGCTCTACCGGTCGGGCTCAAAATTGCGCGTGGCGCGAAGCCGAAGGAGATCGAGGCCCATGCCGTCGCTCTGCAGACGGTGTCGCCCTCTATCCTCGCGTCCGGAACGCTGGCGTACCAGAGTGAAGTGAAGCTGGTGTCCGAGGTCATCGGGCGCGTTACGGAGGTTCGCGTGAAGGAGGGCGACAAAGTGACCCAAGGGCAGCTGCTGTTGCGGTTGGATCCGGCCACCGCACACGCCGAGATCGCGCAGCTCGAAGCGGCTCGTCGGCAGTCGGAGCTGAGCATCGAGCGGCAGCAGGTCAATCTCGTGACCCAGCAGGCCAAATGGAAACGTTACGAAGCGTTGCGTGAGCGAGGCGTCGTCGATGCCAACACTTACGAAGAGATCGCCACACAACGCGATCTGGCTCAAGTCGAACTGAAAACCAGCCGCGCCGCGCTCACCCAAACTGAAGCTCAGTTGCGAGAAGCACGTGAACGGCTGGCGAAGACCGAGATCCGCTCGCCGATCTCCGGCCAGGTGACCACTGTCTCCATCGAGTTAGGCGAAACGGCCGTACCCAGCGCCATGAGTATCGCCGGCTCCGATCTGATGGTAGTCGCCGATACCAACGGGCTGTATGCGGAAGTGAATGTCGATGAGGCCGACGTCGCACGCGTTCGAGTCGGCCTGCCGGCGACGATTGTGCCTGCGGCGTATGCCAAACAATCTTGGCAGGGCGCAGTGGAGCAGGTGGCGGTCTCGCCCCGACAGAATGCGGGGCAGAGCAAGACTTATCCGGTGAAGATCCGCCTGCAGGCCTCGCCGGACATGCAGTTTCATCCCGGTATGAGCTGTCGCGCGGAAATTTCG
>NZ_JAEUPY010000904.1 GCF_016790065.1 Steroidobacter sp. | reverse complement strand
ACTGCCAGATCGAATCGACAATCCTTGTAGATTCCCATGCCCAGTCCATAGACGCCTGCAGTGGCGCACGAACTCGGATCGGCGGGCCGGGCCGCGGACAAACCTGGATGGCTCGTTGCTTGTGCCAGCTGACGTCGTGATTGCGGAGACAGAATGGCGGAGTTCGCAGCACCACGATCACCCCATGCGCTCAACAGAAAATCCACATAGGCCACATAGTCACGCGCACTGGTGTGCAACCCCCCTATCGCAGCGAAAGCACCATCGGCGAGCACCGGCTCCTCGCGCCATGCGCCATCTTCATAGCGATAGCCATGCGCCCGTCGCTTGGCATCGATATCCGCAGCCTGCCACCCGGACGACTTCATGCCCAACGGTTGCAGGAATTGGCTCCGAACATAGTCTTGATAGCGAACGCCCGACGCGTTGCTGACGATGCGGCCCAGCAGTGCATAACCGTAGTTGGAATATTCAAACCCAACGCCCGGCGCACGCACCATGGGAATGCCGGCACTGATCATTTTGGAGAACTCGACTTCCGGCATGGCCAGCTGACGATCTGCCCACGGATCGTCCGTAACGAAGCCGGCGGTATGCGCCAGCAGGTCGGCGACACGAATCTTTACGATGTCGGCATCCGGACCCGCATTCTTTCCAAGCTGTGGCACCCAGCGCGCGGCTGTGTCATCGAGCGACAGCTTGCCGGCATCACGCAGTTTCAACACCGCCAACGCCGTGACGCTCTTGGTCATCGAGGCGATTCGAAACACCGTGTCGATGTTGACCGGTTGTCCGGATTCGACTTGACCGACGCCGAGCCCTCGGCAATGAACCAGCTGACCGCCTCGCACGATGCCGTAGATCATGCCGGGGATGTGCTGCTCGCTGGCGAAAGATTCGAAGAGGGGATCGACGACGGTATAGGTGCCATCGTCCGCACGGCAGTCAGCAACGCTGTCGGCCGCCTGGGCACCGACTCTATACATCGCAACCAGGCCACACAGCAGCCGGCACCGAATTCCATCAATCATTATTTCGACACTCCGAGAGATTCGCGCTGTTCGGCCAGCTTCAAATATCGATCACGCAATTCGCTCTGACGGGAGCGCATCTCGAGCGCCCGCCCGCCGATCCAAACCTGCTCCGCCACACTGGTCACGTCCAAGGGATCGCCGCTCCATAACACCAGATCCGCTACCTTGCCGACGGCAATACTGCCGCGCAGGTGACTGACGCCGAAGATACGCGCGGGATTGGCTGTAACCGCCGTCAGCGCCGAGTGCCAATCGAGACCTTGCGTCACTGCGTTACCCGCACTCTGCAAGATCTTGCGAGCATCGAATGCAGCGTTAGGAACCGTGAACGCGATCAGAACCCCAGCCCGTTGTAATAGCGCTGCATTATCGAGCCGAGCATTCAGGCTATCGAAGTTCCCAGGCAGATTCTGCAGGGGATCGAGAATCACCGGCACGCCAGCCGCGGCCATCTCATCGGCGACCAGCCACGCCTCCGCGCCGCCGATAATCACCAACTTGAAGCCGACTCGTTGGGCAAACGCGATGCACTGACTGATGTCGGTTGCCCGATCAACCTGAGCAACGACGCGTCCGCCATCCAGATACGTTCGAAAGGCCGCGCGTCCCGCGGTAGATAGCAACTCACTTTGCTCGGACGATGAGGGCTTGCGCGTCTGCGCGATGGCTTGCTCCAACAACAGCAATTGTCCAGCGCGGCTGCCGCCCGAAAGCGCAGCCACATCGGCGCCCAAGTCGATGAACAGTGTGCGGCTGTTCGCCATAGCGACTTGCGCCGTGCCATCGAGGGTGACAGCGCCACCCTGCCCCGCAACGAAACTGCCGCCAGCATCCGGCGCGAGCATGGTCCACGTGATGCCTTCTACCCGCGCGATGGGAATGGTAAATGAGCGCGGATTGAATGCACGAGTGACATCGAACTCCGCGACGAACTGCGGTTCTTGCGGCGAACCCAGTGTCAGTCGCGAATCGCCGGTGACCGTCTCGTCGATCCCCAGACCGCCAACACCACCAAACACGCCAGGCGTAACCGGCCGGCCCGCCGCCTCGACGATGTGAGTTCCCAGCGGTACAGCTAAACTCCGTCCGACCGCAGCGATTCGACCCGAG
>NZ_JAEUPY010000891.1 GCF_016790065.1 Steroidobacter sp. | reverse complement strand
TTCCGCAGCGGTGGCTTCAACGGTGGCACGGTGCCGCCCTATGAACCTGAAAATCTCCGGTCCTATGAGATCGGCGTCAAGCTCAACTCTTCCGATCACCGCATCCGAGCCGAACTCGCCGTGGTTCGCAGCGACTACGATGATTATCAAATCGTCGGTGTCGATCCCGCCAACATCGTGTGGGGAACTATCACCACCAATGCGGGCGACGTGCGCATCAACGGCATCGATGGAATGGTGGCGTTCAAGCCCGTGAATGGCCTGCAGATCGGCCTGTCGGCCAGCTATCTGGACACGAAGTTCGTCAAAGTGCAGGTCATCGATTCCACCCACTGGGTAGGGGACAACCTGGATCTGGTGCCGGAGTACAGTGCTTCGCTGTTCGGCGAGTATCAGTTTGCGTGGCCGGGCGGGGCGGGTGCCGAAGGTACTGCGCGTGTTGACTTCAATCAGCAGGGGCGCACCACTTACCGGCTTCGCTATATCGACCCAGATCCTTCGCGATACTACAGCGAGTCCGGGGTCATCAGTTTGTTGAATGCGCAACTGGGCTGGTCGCGGGACGGGTGGTGGGCAGAACTCTACGGGCGCAATCTGCTCAACGAAGAGGAGTTCGATAGCCCATTCTCCATTGAAGACGGCGCCACGAGACCGTGGCCTCGCACATTCGGAGTGCAGGTCGGATACAGGTTCAATTGAGATGACGCCTCCGATCGGCATTGGCCGTTCGCTGGCGGCGCTCGCTCTTTTGACGTTGTCGTGGGTCGCCGCGCATGGCGACGCGCATGCGAGTGACGTGCAGGTGGGGCGGGCGGATGCACTCGCGCGACTGCAGGGCATCGACGCGTACATGGAGGGAGTCCTGCGGGACTGGAACGGCGTGGGTTTTGGCATCGCCGTCGTGGTCGGCGATGACGTTGTGATCGCGAAGGGGTACGGCTACCGGGATTACGGACGCAAACTCCCTTTCGACGCGCAGACGCTGTTTGCGATCGGTTCGAACACCAAGCTGTTCACCGCGGTGGCGGCGGGCATGCTGGTCGAAGCAGGACAGTTGAGCTGGGATCGGCCGGTGCGGGAGACGGTGCCACAGATTCAATTCAACAGCACTGAACTAACCAACACGATCACGTTGCGCGACATGCTCGCACACCGCACCGGAATCTCGCGACACGACTCAGTGTGGTATGGCTCTGGTTTCACGGGACAGGAGCTTTTCGACAGGCTGCGTTATCTGGAGCCGGTGGCCGGCCTGCGCGAACGGTTTCTGTACAACAATCTGATGTATGCGGCGGCCGGCCACATCGTCGAACTCAAGTCGGGGATGCCGTGGGCTACGTTCCTGCGGCAGCGGATTCTGGATCCGCTTGCGATGCATGCCACGACCTTCGGTGTGGCTAGCACCTTGCGCGCAGCGCCCAATGCCGTTGTGCCCTATACCGAACGGCGCGTCGGGTTGGAACTCTACCCGATGCCGCTCTGGGACGCGGCCGATGCAGGTGCGGCGCCAGCGGGTGCGATGGTTTCAAATCTCGAGGACACCTCTCACTGGCTGGTCGCTCTAATGAACGAGGGGCGCTACGCCGGTCGTCAGGTGGTGCCGACGGCTGTACTGAAAGCGACGCTCGAGCCGGCGAATCCGCTGCGCAATGATTCGGCCGAGTCGCGCGGCTGGCGAGAACTGCTGCGTCCGGTAGGCGGCATGGGACGACTCATGGCGGTCTACCGAGGGCATGCGCTCAACTATCACGGCGGTGACCTGCCGGGGTTTCATTCGCAAATCTCCTTCATGCCCGCCGAACGCCTCGGTGTCATCGTATTCGCGATTGGTGAGCACACGCAGGAACTTCCCGATCCGATCGGCTACCACATTTACGAACGTTTGCTCGATCTGCAACCGACGCCTTGGAGCGAGCGGCTACTGGCGGACCGAGCGAACGAGAAAGCGGCTGGAAATCAACCGCGCGTTCAGTCCGGTGAGCCGCGAGTACGGAACACTCGCCCTTCACATGCGCTGGCCGATTACGCGGGAGAGTACGAGCATCCCGCCTATGGCGTGGTGCGCATCGACTTGTCCGGCAAACGCTTGGCATTCGACTTTCATGGCGTCAGCGGGCCGCTGAGTCATGTTCACTACGACCGCTTCGATACGGCGGACGAAGAAGGTCAAGCTCGATACTCAATGAACTTCTTTGGTAATTCGCTCGGCGTCATCGACAAAGTAACGATGTCGTTGGATGAATCGGACGTGACCTTCGTGCGGCGGCCCGGGGCGAAGCGGTCCATCGATCTTGAGGATTTGCTCACGATACGAACCCCGCAAATGCTCCGGCTCTCTGCAGATGGGCAATGGTTGGTCTATCGAGTAGCGGAAGGCGACATCGCGACCAACCGTCCGATTCTGCAGCCGACCTGTTTCTTTGTCGTATCGACCAAGCAACCTAATGCAACATCGCGCGCACTGTCCCTG
>NZ_JAEUPY010000687.1 GCF_016790065.1 Steroidobacter sp. | reverse complement strand
AAGAACGGCACTTTCAACGCACCGGGATCGGTCTCGAACGGTCGCGGCACGAACGTGCAAACCACGAACCGATTGGCGACGAACGTGGTGTGTGCCGACGGCGGCAAGTGATAGCGATGACTCACCAGCGGTCGAATGTCTTTGACATTGATCCGCACCACCGACAGGTCGCCGTGCCAGCCGGTCGCGTCCAGCGGATTGAATGGATAGGTGACCCGCGAAATGGCGTTGTTCCGTAAGACGCGCACCTGCCAGTGACGATCGTCGCTTTGTTGAGCGACGAACGCGGCGTCCATCTGCGGCACATCCAGCATGGCCGGATCGAAGATGGCATGCGCACCCAACAAGCCCTTGTCCGGCAGCGAGTAGCTGGAGTTGGTAGCTTCGATGAGCAGCGCGAACAGCGGCTCCGTCAGTTCGATACGCCACATGGTGCCGCGAGGAATCACGACGTAGTCGCCGGCGGCCAAGGTGAGATGACCGTAGTCACAATGAAACTCACCGGCGCCCCGATGCACGAACAGTAATTCGTCGCCGTCGGCGTTGCGCGCCAAGTGATCCATGGACTGGTCGGCGCTCCACACGCGCACGCGAACATTCGAGTTACGCAGGATCTCCGCCGCTTGCCACGGCGACGTTTGCCCACTGCCGATCTTGGTCAGATCGAACGCATGCGGCCGCAACGGACCTTCGAAGTCCACCCAACCGGTGGGCGGATGACGATGATGAAAAAACGCGGCCGGGCCGAAGAAGCCTTCCTTGCTGATTTCGCGTTCGTAGGTGCCCTCCGGCAGGTCGGCATGCGCCTGCCGCGAGGCCGTGCCCTCGACGTGCGATGGGGTGATTGGCCGCTTCATTGCGAACCTCGCTTCAGTGGTTAAATCACGCCGCGACGCATTTGATCCAGCTCGATGGATTCGAACAAGGCCTTGAAGTTGCCTTCGCCGAAGCCGTCGTTGCCCTTGCGCTGAATGATTTCGAAAAAGATCGGGCCGATCACGTTCTGGGTGAAGATCTGTAACAGCAGGCCTTCGCCCTTGTCCGGATTGCCGTCGAGCAGGATGCGACGCTTGCTCAGCTCCGCCAGATTCTCGCCGTGGCCGGTAACGCGAGCGTCCACACCTTCGTAGTAGGTGTCCGGCGTGTCCTGGAACTGCACCCCCTGCTCACGCAACACGTCGACGGTGCGCTGGATGTCCGCAGTGCCAAGTGCGATATGCTGAATGCCTTCGCCTTTATACTCGCGCAGGTACTCTTCGATCTGCGACTTGTCGTCCTGGGATTCGTTGATGGGAATGCGGATCTTGCCGCACGGGCTGGTCATGGCACGGCTGAACAAGCCGGTCTTCTTGCCCTCGATGTCGAAGTAACGAATTTCGCGGAAGTTGAACAGCTTCTCGTAGAAGCCGGCCCACTTGTCCATGTTGCCGCGAGCCACGTTGTGCGTCAGATGATCGATATACGTCAGCCCCGCCGAGCGCTTCAGCGCATGGCCGGCCACCGGCACGAAGTCGACGTCATAGATGTTGCGATCGCCGTAACGGTCGACCAGATAAATCAGGCTGCCGCCGATGCCTTCGATGGCCGGAATGCTCAGCTCCATCGGACCGACGCGAGTTTCCACCGGCTTGGCACCGAGTTCGACACAGCGCTTGAAAGCGTACGCTGCGTCCTGGACGCGAAATGCCATGGCACAGGCCGACGGGCCGTGTTCGCGCGCGAAACGCTGACCGAAACTGTCCGGCTCGGCATTGATGATGAAATTGATGTCGCCCTGGCGATGCAAAGTGACATTCTTGCTGCGATGTCGGGCGCTGACGGGAAAACCCAGCCGCTCGAACAAGGTACGCAACAACTCCGGATCTTCGGCGGTGTATTCGACGAACTCGAAGCCATCGGTGCCGAGTGGATTATGACTTTCGCGGGCCGCAGTACTCATGACATGCCTCTGGGAACCTGGGAACCGTCGGGGGAACTAATGGTTACAATTGAAACTATATCTTTGGCACCCGTCAAGGGGAGTGATCGCAAGCCATGACCGCGCCTAAAGAAAAAGTTGTCGCCGTGGACTCGCCGGAGGCCCCGTTGCACCTCGATCGCTTCATTCCCTACCGGCTGTCGGTGCTGTCCAACACCATCAGCATGCTGATTGCCGGTGCCTATGAACGGGAGTTCGGGCTGAGCATTCCGCAATGGCGGATCATGGCGGTGCTGGCCCGTTACCCCGATCTGTCGGCGGTAGACGTGGCAGAACGTACCGCCATGGATAAAGTTGCCGTGAGCCGAGCGCTACAAGGTCTGCTCGGTTCGAAGCGAGTGCTACGCGCCTATGACAAGGGCGACCGGCGTCGCTCCATCCTCCGCTTGTCCGCCGCTGGACAGGCGGTGTACACGCGGGTCGCACCGATGGCCCTGCGCTACGAAGCAGAGCTGGTCAGCGTCTTGAACCCCACCGACCAACGCACGCTCGACCGCCTGCTGACGCGACTGATGGAGCAAGCGACGTCCATGCAAGCAAGCCGCGATATTGAGTAGGGGTTCGCTTATAATTCGCGCCGCTTGCATGACTGCCTGTTGCGGTCGAAGGAGCGGCGACGAGTGAGAACAGTGGCGGAGTTCCGGATCGAGTATCTGCGGCAAGTGAGCCCGCAGGGCCGAGCGCTGGAGGAGCTGCCGGCGTTCGCTGCCGATAACGACGAATTGCTGAAGCTGTTCGCCGCCATGCTGCGAGCACGCACCTTCGACACCAAAGCCGTCAATCTGCAACGCACCGGCAAGCTGGGCACCTACCCTTCCTGCCTCGGCCAGGAAGCCGCGCACATCGGCGTCGGCGCGGCCATGCGTCCCGAAGACTCGTTGGCCATCGTTTATCGCGAAATCGGCACCCTGTTCTGGCGCGGCGTGAGCATGACCGAAGTGCTGCTGTACTGGGGTGGAGATGAACGCGGCAACAACTTCGCCGTGCCTCGCCACGATTTCCCCTGGTGTGTGCCCATCGCCACCCAGACGCTGCACGCGGCCGGCGCCGCGATGGCGTTCAAGATTCGCAAGGAACCCCGCTGCGCAGTGGCGTACATCGGCGACGGCGGCACCTCCGAAGGCAGCTTCTACGAAGCGATGAACCTGGCCGGCGCGCGCCAGTTGCCCATCGTGTTCGTGGTGGTCAACAACAAGTGGGCCATCTCGGTCCCCATCGAACAGCAAACCGCCTGCGAGACCCTGGCGCAAAAAGCCATCGCCGCCGGCATTCCCGGCGTGCAAGTCGACGGTAACGACGTGATCGCGGTTCGCGATTGCATGTCGAAGGCGCTGGACAAGGCGCGCACCGGCGGCGGCCCGACCGTGGTCGAAGCCATCTCGTATCGCTTGAGCGATCACACCACCGCCGACGATGCCAGCCGCTATCGCGACGAAGCCGAAGTGACCGAAGCCTGGAAGGTCGAGCCGATGATTCGCTTGCGCAAGCTGCTGGAATCCCGCGGCGTGCTCGATGAAGCGCGCGAGCAGGCCATGAAGGCGCAGTTCACTCGCGAGGTCGACGCTGCCGTTCAGGAATACCTGAACACGCCGCGCCAGAGCACCGACGCCATGTTCGACTACCTGTACGCCAATCCGCCGGCGTACCTGGAAGAGCAAAAGGAACTCGCGCGTCGTTACGCCGGCACCGGCCGGCCTTCGCACTGACCGCCCGCATGCCCAAAGTCACAATGGTCGAAGCCATCGCGATGGCGCAGGCGTGGGAATTGGCGAATGACGCCAACGTGGTCGTGCTCGGCGAGGACGTCGGCAAGAGCGGCGGCGTGTTTCGCGCCACGTCCGGCCTGTTCGAACGCTTCGGCGCGGACCGAGTCCAAGACACGCCACTGGCTGAAAACATGATTGCCGGCATGTGCGTCGGCATGGCCGCGCAAGGCATGCGACCGGTGGCCGAGATTCAGTTCATGGGTTTTCTGTATCCGGCCATCGATCAGATCGTCAATCACATGAGCCGGCTGCGTCATCGCACTCGGGGCCGCCTGTCTTGTCCGGTAGTGATCCGCACACCGCACGGTGGCGGCATTCATGCGCCCGAACATCATTCCGAGTCGGTCGAATCCATGATTGCGCACGTGCCTGGCATTCGCGTGGTCTGTCCTTCATCGCCGGCTCGCGCCTACGGTTTGCTGTTGGCGTCGATTCGCGATCCCGATCCGGTGTTGTTCCTGGAACCGACGCGCATTTATCGACTGGCCAAGCAAGAAGTGGCCGATGACGGCGTGGCCGCGCCGCTCGACGTTTGTTACATCCTTCGCGAAGGCGACGACGTGACCCTCGTAACTTGGGGCGCAATGACCGTCGAAGTGATGCAAGCCGCCGAGCAACTCGCGACACAAGGCGTCTCCGCCGAAGTGATCGACCTGGCCACCGTCAGCCCGATCGATTCAGAAACCATTCTGGATTCGGTGGCCAAGACCGGTCGCCTGGTGATCGTGCACGAAGCCGCACGTAACTGCGGCGTCGGCGCCGAGATCGCCGCCATCGTGGCTGAGCACGGTCTGTACGACCTGGTCGCCCCCATTCAACGCGTCACCGGTTTCGACACCGTGGTGCCGCTGTATCGGCTCGAGAACGACTATATTCCCAGCGTGGCGCGCATCGTCGATGCCGTGCAAACGACTCTGGCCGGTTAGGAAGAAGATCATGAGCGTTACCTTCAACCTCCCGGATCTCGGCGAAGGCTTGCCCGAAGCGGACATCGTGTCGTGGCACGTGCAAGAGGGCCAGCGCGTCGAAGTCGATCAGCCGTTGGTGTCGGTGGAGACCGCGAAGGCCGTGGTCGACGTGCCCAGCCCGTACTCGGGCAACGTGGTTCGCTTGCATGCCAAGGCCGGCGATACGGTGCAGACCGGCAAGCCGCTGGTCGATTTCGATTTGCCATCGCAAGCCGCAGCCACTGCCAGCTCAGCCGCACCTGCTCCGGCAGCCGCCAATCAGGGCATGGTCGTCGGCCACATGGCCACGCGTAACGAAGAGCTGGTCGATAAAGCCATCATCGGTCGCAGTCGTCGTGCAGTTCGAGATCGTGATCGTGTCCGCGCGGCTCCGGCCGTTCGCATGTTGGCCAAACGACTGAACGTCGACTTGTCCGCCTGCCAGGCCACCGGTCGCCACGGCTTGATCAGCGTCGATGACGTGCTCGCTCGTGCGAACTTGAGCAAATCTCAGCAACGCACGCCCGCAGTTACCGGCCTCACCGATGCCGACAAGCTGCGCGGTCCGCGCAAAGCCATGGCTCAGAGCATGTCGCTGTCTCGCGATGAGATCGCTCTGTGCACAATTTTCGACGATGCCGACATCGAGTCTTGGCAGAATCGCGGCGACATCACCATTCGTCTGATTCGCGCCATCACCGCCGGCGTCAAAGCCGAGCCCGCGCTGAACGCACTGTTCGACCCTGCAAGTACGTCACGGAAATTGATGGATCAGATTCACCTGGCCATGGCCGTGGATACCGCCGATGGTTTGATCGTGCCGGTGTTGCGAGATGTCACTGCGCAATCGGCAGCTCAGTTGAGAACTCAGCTGAATGACATCAAGCAACGCGCGCGCGCCCGTACCATCACTGCAGAAGAAATGCGTGACTACACCATCACACTTTCCAACTTCGGTACGGTCGCCGGTCGCTATGGAACACCGTTGGTTGTGCCGCCAACAGTCGCCATCCTGGGCGCCGGTAAGTTACAACGAGACGTGGTGGCCGGTGCCACTGCGCCGGAAATACACGTTCGTCTGCCGTTGTCATTGAGCTTCGATCACCGTTGTGTGACGGGCGCCGAAGCATTGCGTTTTCTCGCTGCTGTAATCGCCGATTTACAGCTTTCGAGCTAACTACAAGAAACCTCCACAGCTCGCCGTTATTCCTTTTTGGTGCATCCGGCGCCACGGGCGTCTATTACTCTATGCACCATTATGGACAGCGTTATGGACCGTGCTCGCGCACCTCACTCATTTAAATCGGCATCATGACAACAACCATTCCCGCCGCCCGTCAAAAATTGATCGAGCGAATCGCGCTTGCCGCCCGCGCACAGAAGCGCCGCGGCGATCCGCTGGATGTGCAGGAGTACGTACGCCAGTACTACCGCGGCGTCGGCGAAGAAGATCTTGCTGAATTCAAGAGCGAGACGCTCGCTGCCTCGGCACTCGCACATCTGCGTAGCGCAGTTGTACGTAAGCCGAATCGTCCTTTGGTGCGTGTATTCAATACAGATGAAGCGCGCGACGGCTGGAGCTCCACCCACACCATCGTCGAAGTCACCACCGAAGACATGCCGTTCCTGGTCGATTCGCTGGGCATGGTGCTGACTCAGGCCGGCCTGACCATTCATATGATGGTTCACCCGGTACTGCCAGTGCATCGTGACCGCGCCGGCAAGCTGGAAACGCTCTCGACCGATGGCGCCACCAAGAAATCCACTCAGGAATCCTGGCAACACATCGAAATCGATCGCATCGGCGCGCCCGAGCGCTTGCAGGAGCTGGAACAAAAACTGTTACGCACGCTCGACGATGTGCGTCTCGCGGTCGGCGACTGGAATGAAATGCGTCAGCGCGCCACCGAGCTGGCCAACGAGATCGAGCGCGACAATCCAGGCGTGCAGCCCAACGAAGCGCGCGAAGCCAAAGCGCTGCTCGACTGGATGGCGGCCAATCACTTCACCTTCCTGGGCTACCGCCAATATCAATTGAAGCGGGGCCGTAGCGAAGATCTGCTGGTGCCGATGCCGGAAACCGGTCTGGGCATTCTGCGCACTCGCAAAGGTTATAAAGCCGAACCGACCGCGCTCACTGGGGAACTGCGCGACCGCGCTCGTCAGCCCGAGCTGCTGATGATCACCAAAGCGAATTCGGTGTCGACGGTTCATCGCGCCACTTATCTCGACTATGTGGGCGTGAAGACAGTCGACGCGCAAGGCCGCGTCACCGGCGAAAAGCGTTTCCTCGGCTTGTTCACATCGGCGGTGTACAACCGCAGCCCGCGTGAAATTCCGATGCTCCGGCACAAGATCGAACGCGCCGTCGCCCACTTCGGCCTCGATCCCGCCAGCCATGACGGCAAGGCCGTCGTGCACGTGCTGGACACCTATCCACGCGATGAGTTGTTTCAGGCCAGCGTCACCGATTTGATTCGCACCGTCCGTGGCATCGTCAACTTGTACGAACGCCAGCGAGTGCGCGTGTTCCTGCGTCGGGACACCTTCGGCCGTTTCTATTCCGCACTGATCTTCGTGCCGCGTGACCGTTACAACACGCAGGTCCGCCAGAAGATGGAAGCGGTGATCAATGCCAAGCTGAACGCCACCGCCATCGAATCGCAGATTCAATTGTCCGAGTCGGCACTGGCCCGCGTGCACATGATCATTCGTCTGCCGGCTGACGGCGGACCGCGCATCGATGCCGAAGAGCTGGAGCAGTTGCTGGCCGAGACCGTGCGCACGTGGAGCGACAGGCTGCGCGATGTGTTGACCGATAAGTACGGCGAACTCGACGGCCGACTGCAGACCGAAAAGTATCGCAACGCCTTCCCGGCCGCCTATGAAGAAGACACGAGCGCGGAAGTCGCGCTCGAAGACATCCGTCAGCTCGACGAAGTCGTCGCCGACACGGACAAGATCGCCATGCGCCTGGCCAGCGGCGAAGGCAAGACGGTGCATTTGCGCCTGTTCCGTGCCGCCTCGCCGATCGCGTTGTCGCAAGCGTTGCCCATCCTGGAAAACATGGGCTTCATGATCGTCAGCGAGCGACCGTATCGCATCGCTGTGCCGGGTGGCCGAGCCATCTGGTTGCAGGACTTCGAGATGCAACGTCGCGATGGCGGTACCATCAATCCGGCCACGCTGGGCCAACGCTTCACCGATACGTTCACCGCGGTCTGGAACGGCCGCGCCGAGAACGACGGTTTCAATCAACTGATCGTGGTCACCGAGCTGAACTGGCGTCAGGCCAGTGTGCTGCGTGCTTACGGCCGTTACGCCATCCAAACCGGCGCCAGCTTCAGCCAGTCGTACATGGAACAGGTGTTGATCTCCAACGCCAACATCGCCTCCATCCTGTCGCAGTTGTTCGAAGCGCAGTTCGATCCGGCCGGCAAGTCGACCAAGCGCAGCGGCGCGGTCGATGGCCTGAAACAGAAATTGACCGATCTGCTGGACTCGGTGCGCAGCCTCGACGAAGACCGCATCCTGCGTCGCTTCGCGCACGCCATTCAGGCGACGCTGCGTACCAACTACTTCCAAACCGAAGCCGCCGGCACGCCCAAGCAATGGCTGTCGTTCAAGCTCGACTCGCGCAGCATTCCGGAAGTGCCGCAGCCGCGCCCGGCCTTCGAGATTTTCGTTTACTCACCGCGCGTCGAAGGCGTGCATCTGCGCATGGGCCAGGTGGCTCGCGGCGGCATTCGCTGGTCGGATCGTCGCGAAGACTTCCGCACCGAAGTGCTGGGCCTGATGAAGGCGCAGAACGTCAAGAACACACTGATCGTGCCGGTCGGCGCCAAGGGCGGCTTCGTGCCCAAGCGCATGCCCGCCGGTGCCAGCCGCGAAGACGTGCAACGCGAAGGCGTCGAGTGCTATCGCACCTTCATCTCGGCATTGCTCGACATCACCGACAACATCGTCGACGGCAAGCTCACGCCGCCGCCGCAAGTGGTTCGTCGCGATGGCGACGATCCGTACCTGGTCGTGGCGGCAGATAAAGGCACCGCGACGTTCTCCGATATCGCCAATCGCCTGGCCGCCGACTACAACTTCTGGCTCGGCGACGCGTTCGCCTCCGGCGGCTCGGCCGGTTACGACCACAAGAAGATGGGCATCACTGCTCGCGGCGGTTGGGAGTGCGTGAAGCGTCATTTCCGCGAAATGAGCATCGACACCCAGACGCAGGACTTCACCGCAGTCGGCATCGGCGACATGGCAGGCGACGTGTTCGGCAACGGCATGCTCCAGTCGCCGCACATCCGGCTGCTGGCGGCGTTCAATCATCAACACATCTTCCTCGACCCGGAGCCGGATGCGGCCGCCTCTTATAAAGAGCGTGAGCGCATGTTCAATCTGCCGCGCTCCAGCTGGGAGGACTACAACCGCAAAGTGATCTCCAAGGGCGGCGGCGTATTCGCGCGTAACGTCAAGTCGATCAAGGTCTCGCCGCAAGTGCAGACCATGCTCGGCATCAAGCGCGACACGTTCACGCCCATCGAGTTGATCCGCGCCATCCTGTGCATGCCGGTGGATCTGCTGTGGAACGGCGGCATCGGCACCTATGTGAAGGCCACCGACGAAACTCACATCGACGTGGGCGATCGCGCCAACGACGCCGTGCGCGTCAACGGCCGCGAGCTTCGCTGCAAAGTGGTGGGCGAAGGCGGCAACCTGGGTCTGTCGCAACGAGGCCGCGTCGAATATGCGTTGGCCGGCGGTCGTCTCAATACGGACTTCGTCGACAACTCCGGTGGCGTCGATTGCTCGGACCACGAAGTCAATATCAAGATCCTGCTCAACAACCTGCCCAAGCGCGCCGGCCTCACGCTGGACAAGCGCAATCAGCTGTTGGTGGACATGACCGACGAGGTCGGCCACCTGGTCCTGCGCGACAACTATTTGCAGAGCCAGGCGCTGTCCATGCTGGAAGCACGCGCCAGCAAGGATCTGCTGGAACATGCGCATTCCATCCGCCGCCTTGAAGTCTCCGGGTTGCTGGATCGCGGGCTGGAGTTCCTGCCGGCCAGCGAAGAAATCACTGAGCGGCATCAGGCCGGCAAGGGTCTGACTCGGCCGGAGCTGGCCATCGTGCTGGCCTACGCCAAGATGGCGCTGTACTCCAAGATCATCGATTCGGACGTGCCGGAAGATCCGTACCTGGGCCATGAGCTGCAACGTTACTTCCCGGCCCTGATGCAGAAACGTTTCAACAAGTATCTGTCGGAACATCGGTTGCGCCGGGAGATCATCGCCACCGCGACCACCAACAGCATCGTCAATCGCATGGGCCCGACGTTCGCGCGTCGCGTTCAGGAAGACACTGGCGCCAACGCCAGCACCATTGCACGCGCCTATGCCATCGCGCGCGAAGTGGTCGCCATGCGCGATACCTGGGCCGACATCGAAGCACTCGACACCAAGATCTCGGCGGCAGTTCAGTACGAGATGATGTTCGAGACCACTCGGTTACTGCGCTTCTGCACCTATTGGTTGATCCATCGCCAGAGCGGTCAGCTCGACATCGAACGTCAGGTGTCACGCTTCCGTAGCGGCATGAAGGAGCTCGACGGTTTGTTGCCTCGAGTATTGAGCGGCGATGACCTCGCAGTGTTCAACGGCCGGCAGAGCCGTTACTCCTCGGCCTCGGTGCCGGACAAGTTGGCCCGTCGTATGGCCAGCCTGGCAGCGCTGCGTTCCGGACCGGACCTGGTGGAGATCAGCGAACAGACCGGTTTGCCGTTGGAACGAGCGGCCGCGCTGTACTTCGGCGTGGGCACTGCCTTGTCGCTGGACTGGATTCGCGAGCAAGTCGAAGTGCTCGGCGTCGAAGGTCATTGGCAGGCCGTGGCTCGCACCACCTTGCGAGACAACGTCTATAACTTGCAGCGAGCCCTGAGCCTGCAAGTGATCACCGAGTCCAAGCGCTCCAGCAAGGATGGCAAGGCCGCGCCGGCCGAAGTCCTGGAGAGCTGGATTGCCCGTCATCGCGCTGCTGTCGATTACTTGCGACAAACTGTAACCGACATGCGAGCTCTGCCAGCGATGGACTTCGCAACGCTGTCGGTCGCGCTCCAGGCCGTGCGCCGAATGACGGAGTGAGCGAAAGAAAATGTCGGCGCGTCAATGCGCCGTCGCCGTTCAGCGAATCAAGGCCAGCGACGTTCCAGTGACGGAATCGCTAACAACTGCCGGAGAAATTAACAATCCGGCAGCCTGTTAACGCCTTAAAACGCCGAAAAGTGTGGCGAACTGGCGACAGCTATTGCTGCTCGCCAGGACAGACTGAATGAACCAGGCGACAGCCTGCGAGTTAGGGGCGATGTCTGCTATAAAGTCGCCCTTCATCCACCCTGACTTTAGTTATGCCCGGCCAACTCGTACTTCTGCGCCACGGACAAAGCACCTGGAATCTCGAAAACCTGTTCACCGGCTGGGTGGACGTCGACCTGACCGAACAGGGTCGTAACGAAGCGCGCGCCGCCGGGCGCTTGCTGAAGCAAGAGGGCTTCGAGTTTCAACAGGTGTTCACATCGGTGTTGAAGCGCGCCATCCGCACGATGTGGCTGGCATTGGATGAAATGGATCGGATGTGGCTGCCGGTGGAGAGCAGCTGGCTGCTGAACGAGCGGCATTACGGCGCTCTGCAGGGATTGAACAAGGCCGAGACAGTCGAGAAGTACGGTGCCGAACAAGTGAAGGTATGGCGCCGTAGTTATGACATTCCGCCGCCGGCGTTGACGTTGGACGATGAACGTCACCCCCGTTTCGACCGGCGCTACAGCTACCTCAAACCCGAGGAGCTGCCCACCACCGAATCGTTGAAGACCACACTCGATCGAGTGCTGCCGTACTGGAACAACCGCCTCGCTCCGGAGTTGAAGGCCGGACGAGATGTATTGGTCGTCGCACACGGCAATAGTTTGCGTGCACTTGTAAAGATGCTCGACGGAATGACGAATGAGGAAATCGTCGAGTTCAACATTCCCACCGGCGTGCCCATTCACTACCGGTTGGACAGTGCTCTCAAGCCAACTTCACGGCGCTTCCTGGGCGACGCTGAAGCCATCAAAGCCGCAGCAGAAGCGGTCGCGCGACAGACAGAAAAGAAGAACGGTTAGCCCAGTTTTTTTGTCGAAGGCGGGATCGGTTGAATCTGCGTTGTCGCCAATGGCGAACAGCGCAGCGGCAGATGGCGGCTCTGGTAGTAAAGCAACAGATGTTTGGTGAGGCTGTTGAACTGTCAGCAGCGATGCAACGAGTGGCGATTTAACACTTGAAATATGCGTCCCAGATTGATGCATAGCTGCATCGGAACTGTTCGATGGTGAAGCGTGTCTTCTGAGCGTGACGTTTGAATGTTGTACTTGCGCAGCAATCGAGATTGGTCTAATTAACCTTAATAGGTTTTGTTTGATGCATTTCGGTGCGCGTTGTGATGTTTCGCCGTTCAGCGACGGCAAAAATTACATTGGAATAGAACTTGCTTCGTAGAGTTTGTCTCAGATAGCAAGTCGATGGGGCGAGGCTTCGAGCTTCGCGAGTTTTTGATTGCGAGCCGTTGGGGACGGGGGCGCAACGCACACACGAGATCATGCAAAGGTGCCGGTCCGAGTGTGCGTCATTGAGTAGGAGTGATGCATGCGTCTGATCAGTCTCGCGTTGGCTTTAGTGGCCATGAGTTTCAGCTGGGCCGCGGTGGCGAATCCAGCAATCAATAGCAGTGTGAGTGGCTCTATTGCCGGCACGGTGGGTGCGGCAGTGGGCGGCACTGTGGGAACAACCGCTGCGACCCAAATGGTCGCCGGTCAACAGGTGCGTATCGATGCCGGCGCCCTGGGTGGCAGCCTGGTCAACAACGATTCGGCAGCTCGATCGTCCGCCTCCGGCATGGAAGATTCGATGTCGCGCGGTTGGCTGATGGCGTTGGTCACCGTGTTGTTGATCGGCCATCAACTGCGTCGCAAGCATCGCTTTCTGCGCCCGCAGCGCTTCAGCGATCTGTAATTCGCTGCGAAGCTGCGTCCGCACGGAGCGGGAGGTGTGATGCTCAACCAACGTCAACCCTTGAGGTCGTACGACCGGTCGGCCGGTGTCAGCGCGTCGGAACCGACGTCGCTGTTCATCCTGAAGTCGCTGCTGTATCCGGTCATGCCGGTGATCACGCTCGGCTTCTGCATGCTGATCTGGAAAGAAAGCCTGCTGCAAGGGCCGTACTTCTTGATGGCCGTGCTGGCCTTCTTCGGCGCAGCCGACGTGCTCGATGCTTTGCCGATGGCACCGCCGCGGCATCGTTCGATGGCCGTCGCCTCCTTGCTGGACATCATCTTCCGCTGGAGCCTGGTGATCGCGTTCATCTGGGCACTGCTGGAAATCGCCGGCATCGCCAGCCAGTTGCGCTGGGAAGTGCTGGTCAGCTGGGCCATCGCCACCCCGTTGGTGTTGTGGGTGGGCCGGCTGTACGCGCCCCATTTATTCGTCCGTGCCAGCAACAGCGGCGCGCCTCGTAAGGTCGTGATCGCCGGTGCCAACCGGCTCGGCGCCAAGCTGGTCCGCAACCTGGAAGAGTCGCCGTGGCTGAACATGGAAGTGGTCGGCTACTTCGACGACCGCGACTCGGGCCGGCTCCCCGAAGAGTGCGCCCACCGGGTGCTGGGCAAGCTGACCTGGATGCGGGACTACATCGCCCGCAACTCCATCGACGTGGTGTACATAACGCTGCCGATGACGCGCCACCCGCGCATCACCGAGCTGCTGCAATCGTTGAAGGACTCGACCGCCTCGGTCTATTTCGTGCCGGACCTGACCATGTGCGACCTGGTCCAGCCGCGTTTCGACCTGGTTAACGGCGTGCCGGTGGTGGCGGTTTGCGAATCGCCCTTCTACGGCGGCCGGGGCATCGCCAAACGACTCAGCGATATTGCGATCTCGGCCGTGGCCATCGCCTTGCTGTCGCCGGTAATGTTGGCGGTCTCGGCGGCCATTCGCCTGACCTCCAAGGGTCCGGTGGTATTCCGTCAAAAGCGCTATGGCTTGGACGGCAAGGAGATCGTGGTCTACAAGTTCCGCTCCATGACCGTTACCGAAGACGGCAACAAGAGTTATACCCAGGTCACGCGCAACGATGCGCGGGTGACTTCAGTCGGAGCCTTCATTCGCGCCACTTCGCTCGATGAACTGCCGCAGCTGTTCAACGTTCTGGAAGGAACGATGAGCATCGTCGGCCCGCGCCCGCATGCGGTCGCGGTCAACGAGCAATATCGGCGACTGATTCCCGGCTACATGCTCAGACATAAGGTGAAGCCGGGCATTACCGGCTGGGCGCAGGTCAACGGCTTCCGTGGCGGCGACGACATCGGTTCGATGCGGGCTCGTATCGAACACGATCTGGAATATCTCCAGCATTGGTCGCTGACGCTCGACCTGATGATTATCCTTAAGACAGCTATGGTGGTTTGGAACGACAGACATGCTTATTAGTGCGATGGCACGCCGTTATGTCTCATTGTTGAGTACGGTGCTGCTGGTGATCTGCTCGATGCTGGGCAGTGACGCGATGGCGGCGGATTCGGACTATCGTTTGGGACCGGGAGACCTGTTACGGGTCGCGGTATTCGGCTCGCCGGAGTTGTCCGGGGAAGTGCGGGTCAGCGAGTCGGGCAACATCACCTATCCGCTGATCGGGCAGGTGCCGGTGGCCGGCAAGTCCCCGGCGCAGGTCGAAGCACAGCTGGTCAGTGCCTTCACCGACGGCGGCTACTTGAAGCAGGC
>NZ_JAEUPY010000651.1 GCF_016790065.1 Steroidobacter sp. | reverse complement strand
GTTGCCAATGCGTCCGACACGAGCATCGCCGTCGTGCATGCGAAAGCTTGGACGCTGACGGAAGATCGACCGATCGAGGATGCAACCATCGTGATCGCTAACGGCTCGATCGTGTCGATGACATCTGCGGGCACGCCGCCTGCAGACGCACGCGTAATCGACGCGCAGGGCAGAGTCGTTACACCTGGCATCATCAACGCCGCCACACAGTTGGGGCTGATTGAGGTGAATGCCGCAAGCGACACCATCGATCACAGCGCCAAGCCGGGTGGTCCCGGGGCGGCGTTCGATATTCAATACGCGATCAACTCGAATTCGGGGTTGATTCGGTTGGCGCGCGCGGACGGCTTGGCCCGCGCGATTACCTATCCTGGCAGCGGTGGCGTTGCCCCGTTCGGTGGAGTGGGGGCACTACTGCATCTGGTGGAACACGGCGACGTGCTGGAACAGCCGCGCGTTGGGTTGTTCATTTCGATCGGCAGTCGAGTCGCGCCGTCCAGCCTCGGTTCGCGCGCGGCTGAATGGCAGGCGTTGCGAACTGCTCTCGATGGTGCGATCGCCGCGGCCGCCAAGCCGGCAGTGACTGGCGCGCCGGCAACAGGAGTTCCGGTCAAGCCGGTTGCGAAGGTCACGCCGTCCCCGTTGGATCTGGTTCTGAGCGGCAAGATTCCATTGGCAATCACCACGCATCGTGAGTCCGACCTCAGGCAAGCGGCGAAGCTTGCTCGTGAGTACGGCATTCGTATCGTGATCATCGGTGGCGCCGAAGCTTGGCGAGTCGCGACTGAACTCGCCGCTGCCAAGGTCGCCGTGGTGCTCGACCCGACGGCAAACTTGCCATACTCGTTCGATCAGCTCGGTTCGCGACTGGACAACGCGGCGTTGTTGCGTAAGGCCGGCGTCGTCATCGCAGTGAGCCTCGACGGCGTGCAAAGTTACAACCCGGGCTCGTCAGTGCGAGAAGGTGCGGGCCTCGCGGTGGCCAATGGCTTGCCCTATATCGAGGGCCTACGCTCCATCATCAGCGCGCCCGCGCAGATCTGGGGTGTCAACGATCGCAGTGGCACGCTGGCGCCGGGCAAAGACGGCGATATCGTCATTTGGGACGGTGATCCGCTCGAACCGTCGTCGCTGCCCACAACAGTGTTGATTCGCGGACAGTCAGTTTCGCAGCTCACTCACCAAAGCGAGCTGCGCGATCGCTACCTGCCTCAGATCCGAGCCGCAGCCGGTGCTACTCGGGTTCAGCCATGAGTCGACTGTCGTGGCTTGCGGCGCTGCTAGCGATCAGCGCAATGACATTCGCGCACGAAAACGATTTTCCTCTGCCGTTGCTGGCTCAGGGCGATGGGGGAGGCGGGTCGACCGAGGTTTCCAGGCCAAGGCAACCGCTCGGCCAAGTGCTGCCGTTGCAGCCCACGCGAACCATCAGCTTCGACACCGACGAAGGCACGTGGATGTCGGTGGACCTGTCCGCCAATGGCCGGCGAATCGTCTTCGACTTGCTCGGCGATCTTTACGGGATCGATGCTCGCGGTGGTCGAGCGACTGCGCTGACGCGTGGCCTGGGGTTTGATACCCAACCCACGTATTCGCCGGATGGTGAATGGATCGCGTTCATCAGCGATCGCTCGGGCGCAGACAATGTTTGGGTGATGCGAGCCGACGGCTCGCAGCCGAGACAAGTGAGCTTTGGTGGCGATGACACCGTGCTGGTCTCGCCGGCGTGGGCACCGGATGGCCAGGCGATTTACGTGAGCCGTTTCCGCTGGAGCCTCAATAACTATGAATTGTGGCGTTACGGCCTCGACGGCGACGAACGTCTGGTCGTCCCCATTCAGGATGCTGGCGCAGCTCGGAAGAGCAGCCTGGGCGCGGTGCTGGCTCCCGACGGTCGCCACGTTTATTTCGCACGTCGCGTCGGCAGTGCGCAGCCTGGCCAGATCGAAGATTGGTCGATTGTGCGCCGGGATCTGACGAGCGGCGCCGAAGAAACATTGATCACTGAGCCAGCTGCGCCGGGGCGACAACACTATCCAGGCGCGTACTTCCGTCCCGCGCTATCGCCCGATGGCAACTGGCTGGCCTATGCGACACGTTTCGAAGGGCAGACCGGGTTGCGTCTGCGTGATCTGCGCAACGGCGCGGATCGTTGGCTCGCCTTTCCCATCGAACGCGATCAGATCGATGCGCAGAGCTGGCAGGATCTCGTGCCTCGTTACACATTCACACGGGACGGCTCGGCAATCATCCTGAGTCGTGGCGGCAAGCTGGAACGATTGCCGCTGGTCGGCGGCACCGCGACGCCCATTCCTTTCAGGGCGACCGTCGACCTGCAGTTGGGGCCACTCACTCGCGTCGCGGTGAAGGAAGACACCGGTCCGGTGCGGGCGCGTCTGATACAGACACCCGAGCAATCGCCTGATGGCAACTGGCTAGCATTCTCGGCGCTCGGCCATGTGTACGTGATGCCGTTAACTGGCGGCGGCAAACCGCGCCGGCTCACCAACTTCGATACGCCCGAGTTTCACCCGAGTTGGTCACCCGACGGTCGCAGCATCGTGTTCATTACCTGGACCGCGCGGGAAGCCGGGCAGGTTTGGATTGCGCCGCTGTCTGGAGGCAAGCCACGCCAGATCACCGATAGCGCTGCCTACTATTCCTATCCCGTGTTCACGCCCGACGGCACAACAGTGCTTGCCGTTCGTTCGGACAATACGGCCCGCTTGCATGCAACGATGGAATTCGGTCGCCAGATCCGCGAAGCCGCACTCATCTCTCTGCCGGTGGCCGGAGGCGCAGCGCGGGTAGTCGCGCGAGGCACGTTCGGCGGCAAGCCG
>NZ_JAEUPY010000641.1 GCF_016790065.1 Steroidobacter sp. | reverse complement strand
CATCGAGGTTCAAATCTGGGGTGCCGTCGACGACCAGCACATCGGCAAGTTTGCCGGGAGTCAGCGTGCCGAGCTTGTCAGCCATGTCTAGAATCTCGGCACTGGTGCGAGTGGCTGCAACCAACGCCTCCGACGTCGAGTAGCCTCCGGCGACGAACTGCTTCAGCTCCGTGATGTAGGGTTGTGGCAGATAACGGAACCAGTCCGACACGAGGTCTGTACCCACGCCCATGCGCACACCGGCACGCTTCAAGCGGCGAAACAATTCCAGGTTGGCGTCCTTGGAGAAGGTAAAGCGCCGCGAGGTCGAATCGAAATAGCCGCCCTCTTGCGCGAAGATGTACAGATACGGCACCAGGGTCGGCACCGAATCGACCTTCTGCTTGGCCATCAAGCGAATGGTCTCATCAGTTCGCGGCAATGGATGCTCCACCGCGTCGACACCCGCCTTGACCGCCCACTGGATATAAAACGTTTCCGCATCCACGGTCACTCGCAGGCCGAGTGCATGCGCCTCCTCCACTGCGGCCCGAACTTCTTCGCGTGAGTAGTGGCTGGCAAGTTTGATGAGATCCGCACCACGCTTGAATTGTTCTCGCACCGCCTGGCGCCAATCGTCTGGACCGGACGCCTCACGCGTTCTGCCGGGAGGGCCGGCAGCGCAGGAGCCATGCGTCGGGCCCTCTGCGCTGTGACCGCCGGTACCAGTAATGAGTTGACCGGCTGCAAATACCCGAGGCCCGGGGATTCTGTTCTCCGCCACCCAGCTCTTCAAACGAAACGGGACGGTGGACTGACCACCCACATCGCGCACTGTGGTCACACCCGATTCGATGTAGTAGCGCAATCGTTCCACGCCACGCAACGCGGCCGAGCTGTCCTCCACTGCTTCGACCTCGCCGACACCCGGTTCGCTATAGGTGAGATGAGTGTGCAGATCGATCAAGCCCGGCATCACCGTCTTGCCGGTCACGTCGATGACTCGTGCATCGGCCGGCCATGACGTCTCAGTGGACGGCAGAATCGCCTTGATCCGGTTGCGCTCAATCACGAGCGTCGCATCACGCACGGCTGCTCCCGTACCGTCGAAGATGCGGCCCCCACGCAGCACAATCGTACCCGCCGGGCCTTGCGGCCCCGGAGCAACCGGCACTCTGCGCGGATCATCGGATACGGCAGTCGACGGATCGATCCACTTGCGCCGATCCGTCGCGCTGTTCTGTGCAAAGCCGGTGGTACTGATGAGCAGCAGCGCCCACGCCGCCGTAGCGACAGGTATCGAATGTTTCATGTCTGCGCCGTGTCAGTCGCTCAATGGAAGCCGTGATACTGGGTCTTCGCGGCAGGCGCAGTCGGAGCGGCGACGGTGGCCGCCTCGCCTGATTCAGCAGCGAACCAGCGGCGATACAGCTCTTCCATGCCTTTGAACTCCAGGTCCGACGCATTCGGCTGCGCCTTGAACGCAGTCAGCTCCGCATCGGAGAACGAGAACGACAGCGCGGTGACGATGGGCCTCATACGTCGGTACGCATCTGCCATGTCGGTGGCCACGAATGAAACCGTCTCGTCCTGGTAGTTCACGCCCGGCATGACTTTCAGCCATCGCATGTTTGCTGGCGGCACCGCGCGCACGGCGATCTGCAACGGCCCTTCAGGCTTCATGACCGTCGCCGATTTCAATCGCTGTACCGCGAGCTTTGCTTGCTTACGCATGGCTTCGTGCACTTGTGCCACCGGATAGAGTTCGGCATCCGCAGCGCTCTTGGCTTTCTTGGTGGTCACATACTGCAGCCAAGGCATGGTCTTGAGATCGGCGGCGAGTCGGTCGTCGCCGGAAGCAAAGATCACTGGAATCCCCGCACGGCCATACAACAATCCGACCAACTCGGTCTCGGTGATGGAGTGGCCATTCACCAATAACTTCATACCGATGGTGTAGGTGTGAGCTGCGAAGCCACCGCTGCCGCTCTTGCAATGCATGCCGACCACGGCAACGGCATCGAAGGCGCCCTGTTCGGCGAGATCGAGATAGGCGTCGAACGGTTGGTCGCGCGACACCAGGCTGGCACGCTTGTCCAGCTGGTCCACCAGAATGTCGGGCCCAGGATTGCCGCTGCCATGACCATCGGCAACGACCACGGAAGCGGCGCCACCGGCGAACAGTCCCGCAATCACCGCGTTGACGTCCGCAATCAGCAGCGCCTGCCCCTTGGGATAGGCCGGATGTCCATATAAGAAGGTATAGGGATCGTTCTGACCGGACAGTCCCTCCATGTCGTGAATCAATAAGACGCGCGGCCCTGAGGGCTCCGCCGCGCTTGCCTGCTCGATGGATACGATGCCCGCTAGCAACAGCACGAGTACGGCGAACACTCGCCCGCGAAACTCTGTCGCGGCGCTTCGAGATACTTGCATCGATCACTCCTCTAGTTGAATACGGAAGGCAGGCGGCTCGACGCCCAGCAAGTAGCGCACGAAGTAGTCCCAGCGCTTGCGCAGGAAATAAGGGTCGGCCTCGAAGATGCCAGCCTTGGCGCGAGCGGTCGCCACTTCGGGCTTGGTCACATCGGCGAACACGTGATCGCGATTCGGCAGGATCAGCATGTCGAAGTCTTTGTTGGCTTCGATCAGCGCGTTCGCCAACTGCAGCGTGTTGCCCACCGGCACGTTGTCGTCCATGTCGCCGTGGACCAGCAGCAGCTTGCCCTTCAAGTTCTGAGCTAACGTGCTATTGGCTTGCAGACGATAGCTCTCCGCATCCACCGGATAGCCCTGCCAGCGCTCGCCCCACGGCGCGATGTAAGTTCGTTGGTCGTGATTGCCCGCCGCCGCGACGCCGACTTTGTAAAACTCCGGATACTTGAGCAAGGCGCGCGCGGTCGCGTAGCCGCCGCCGGAGTTTCCGTAGATGCCCACGCGATCCAGATCCAGGAACGAATACTTCGAGGCCAGTTGCTTGAGCACCGCGATGTGGTCTTCGAGCCCGCCGGCCTCGCCCATGTTTCCAAATGAAGCTTCCCGAAAGGCGCGGGAGCGATATGGCGTACCCTTGCCATCGATCAGCACGACGATGAATCCAAGCTCAGCAGTCGCCTGCGCCCACAACGCGCTCGGCGGCTCAACTGAGAACGACTTGAACACCTTTGCGTGTTGCGGCCCCGGATAAACGTCGTCGATCACCGGATAACGGCGCGCGGGGTCGAAGTTCGAAGGCCGCAGAATCAGGCCATAAATATCGGTGACACCATCGCGAGCCTTCGCGGTAAACGGCTCAGGAAATTTCCAACCCGTCCGCAGCAGCGCATCGATGTTTGCCGACGAGAACTTGCTGACCAACTTGCCCTTCGCCGAGCGCAACACCGAGACCGGTGCGGCATCCACGCGCGAGTAGGTATCCGTAAAGAACTTCCCGGAGGGCGAGAACTGAAGGTCGTGGTCAGCGTTCTCCGGGGTGAGCAGCTGCAAGCCCGAGCCATCGAAACGAACTCGATACAGATGCCGATAGTATGGATCGCGGCCGGCTTCTCGCCCCGAGCCGATGAAGTAGATCCAGCGCTCACGCTGATCGATCCATTCGACACTGCGCATCACCCAGGCGCCTTCGGTCACGCGATTGCGGATCTGCCCAGTCTCGCTGTCGATCAAGTACAAGTGATTCCAGCCATCGCGTTCCGACGCCCATAGAATCAGCTTGCCGTCGTCGATCAGGCGCACCGTGATATCGAGACTGAGGTAGGTATCGCTGTGCTCTTCGAAAACCTTGCGAGTCTCACCGGTGCGCACGTCGGCGCTGTACAGACGGACGCCTTTGTAGCCTCGCTGATCCTCGATGAAGTAGACACGCGTGCTGGAATCGTTCCACCACATCTTGCGATAGCGCGCACCTTCCTCTAGCAGCGAATGAAACATGGTCGGCAACTTCGGAGCATCCAGTCGCAAGCGCTGTCCGGTAGTCACATCGAACAGCATCAACTCGGATTGCGGCACGTATTCATCGCCCGGTAACGCCGACGGGTACGAGTGCAGCACCGACCTGCTGCCGTTCTTGGTTTGCACCAGATGCAGCTGGCCCACCTGGCGCTGATCCAGACGATAGGTCAGCAACTTCCTGGAATCCGGCGAGAACAGCACTTGCGCCGGTCGCACTCTGCCGAGCAGCCCGGACACGATGCCGGGATCGGGACTGCCGGGCGCGCTGGCGTAGTCGTATGCCGTCTCGCCATCCTGCGTCAGTGCAGTGTCTCGACCCGAAGCGGTGTCGCGCAGATACAAATTGTATTTGCTGATGTGAGCCGACCAGCGCCCATCCGGTGACAGCACTGGGTCGGACTCGGGCGTTTCGTTCGACGCTGCCTGGTCAGGATCCGCCGTTGGTGTCTGCTTGCCAGTACGCGCATCCACCAGCATGAAACGATCACCGTCCTTGGTCTGCTGCCGATACCAGAACGCCTCACGATCCGACAACCAGTGCGGCTCGGGTGCTGCGTTCAGCACCAGCTTGCGCGCGTTCCAAGGCAACAACTGTTCGGCCCGTTGATAGTCCGCCAGCGTACCTTGCGCCTGCGCGACCGCGAACCCACAACCCATGACCAATGCAAGCAGCGCGCCCGCCGAGCGAGATTCTGTGTTCATTCGGATCGCCATTAGAATTCTTTGGAAACGGTCAGCGAGTAGCTGCGCATGCGGGCGTCGCCGAACGGGCTGTAGTACGCCGGGCTTTGATAGAAGGCATCGAAGGGTGGCGCGGCGTCGAACAGATTCTTTATCGCCAGCTGCACATTGACGCCGGAAAGAATCTGCCCGGCACGCGAGCCGAATGCTTCCGGGACGCGATACGCCAGGAACACATCGTGATAGACCTGGCTCGGCACAGTCTCGCCACCCTGCGCGGTCACATAGATGGTGGTGCCGACATCGTACTGGTCGTAAGAGCCGAAGTAGTACGAAGACCAGCCGGCGCTCCACGGCCCGAGATCCCAGGCCAGCGACGCATTGGCCTTGAACTTCAGCGGACCGCCGTTGGCCACTTCATTCACTTTGTCGACCAACGGCGAGCCGATGGCGTCCTGCACTTTGTAGTGCTGGAACACGGTGGCATTCGCAGCGAACTGAAAAGCCCCCAGCGCTGCGGTGGGCAGCGAATACAACACACCAAGATCGATGCCGTCGATCTCGGCTCGCGTGCCGTTGATCAGACTCTGATCCACGATGGTAATTTGACCGACACCGTATGGATCGCCCGGTGCGACGGCCGCACGCGTAATACGCGATGGAAATCTGCTCTCGTTGTTGACGATGGCGAGCACCGTCGGATCGATGATGACGTTGTCCTGCTCGAAGCGGAACCAATCCGCGCTGATGCGCAGGCCAGGTGCAAACGCCGGCTCGATGACCAAGCCGACGTTCCAATTGTCGGTTACCTGCGGCTCCAGCTCCGAGTTGCCGCCCTGGATGACCTGCACATCGGTCACCGTGTTGCCTCGACGTGGATCGATGATTGAGACCACGCCGCTCGTGACCAGCCGACCAGGCAGTAACTGCGAATACGTCGGCGGCAAGAACGCGGTCGCGAAACTGGTGCGCACAGTCAACCCTTCGACGATCTCGTAACGTAAGCCAGCCGTGCCGCTGGTGTGCGTGTAACGAGTGCGCGTGCGCTCAGGCTCATCGGTCGAGCCGAAAGTGCCAACGCCCGTGCTGCTGTTAACCGAGTACTGCTCGCTGCGCACCGCGAGCTGCAGATCGAGCTCATGAATGCCTCGAACCGTGTTGGCCCGCGACACCAACGGAATCAGCCCTTCGGCGTACGCGCTGTAGACGTGTTGAGATTGCGGATAGTAGATGTTGTCAAAGCTGCCCGCGGGAACAGCTGGATAGTTCGCTCGTTCGCGGGCCGCATCCATGCCCTCCTTGCGATATCCCAACCCGATGGTCACCGTGGGCTGGCCGGCAGGCAAGCGTCCGGGCTGGCCCACGAATCTGAGGCCTACATCGTGCAGATACGAACTGGAGCTGAAGTACGGGCCATCGCCGCCTGAGATGTACTGCGACAGATCGAGCGGAAATGCCAAGGTATCCACGAAAGGATTCACAGCGCCGCTGGCCAACGCCCCGGCGAGATTGATGAAGCCGCTGCGCACGCGGTTGTCGATGGAGTTCCAGGTGTAGTCGCTCTCCATCTTCCAACTGCCCGGCAGATCGTAGATGAAACCCAGCACGGCACGCCGGCTGGTGAATTCAGTCTCGTAGCGATTGGCGTTGGCGACGTCGGGGATGTTAATTCTGACGGCCTGCTGAAACGGGTTGGTCGGCGCACTGGCGGGCACGACATAGTTGCCGAACAGCGGATTGAAGAGCGCGCGAGCCGTGTTCTTGCTCAGCGAAAACTCCGTGAACAGTTCGAGGTCATCGGTCATGTTCCGGCGCGCCACTGCCATCACCGAGTTTACTCGAGGCGCGCTGCCGAGCGGCCGGGCGAGGCCGGTACGGAAATTGGAAACATTGGCCAAATTGAGATTGTAGTTTCCGGCATTGGCCACCAGCGCAGTCGGGTTCGATCCGGCAGAGAATCCCGAGGGAATGTATGTAAACGAGGAGCCCAGCGCTGTGCCATCTCGCAGCGTCAGCGCGCTACCATCGACGGAGGCAATGTTCGGTGTAGTGCCAACATGGAACGGATTGGTGGCCGAGCGCAGTAGCGCCGGATAGTTCTGCAGCACCCGAGCGACACCCCTGCTCAGCAACTCCGGACGATCGCCATTCACCAGCCACTCGCTATCCGAATAGTGCGCGGCCACCAGCACATTGGTGCGCCCGTCTTCGAAGGACGTACCGTAGGTCAGATCCACTTCGCGGATGGGCGCATCCGCCTCGAACGTGTTCTCGTAGCGCACACGCGCTTCGCCGCCGTCGTAGTTCTGTTTCAGAATGACGTTCACCATGCCGCCCATGGCAGCACCGCCGTAAATGGCCGAGGCAGCCGAAGGCAATACCTCGATGCGCTCGATGGCCGCCAGAGGAATCGAGTTCAGATCAGGTTGAATGTTCTCGCCAAACGCCGAGGCACCTACCGCCCGGCGGCCGTTGATCAGAATCAACGTGCTGGCGGTGCCCAGGCCGCGCAAATCGACAGAGCTGGAATTGCCGTTGGCATTGGCATTGATCTGCCCGTTCGAGCGCACCGAGGTATTGGCTGTAAGACCTCGCTTGAGAAAGCTCTCGACGCTGACCGCACCGGAGCGTTCGATCTGTACGCTGTCCAGTATTTGATACGGCTGTGGATCATCTTGCGTACGCCTCACATCCATGTTGAGGATGCGCGATCCGCTGACCAGCACTTCGGGAATGCCGCGAATATCGAGGTCAGCTGACGTATCCGCGTCCGCTGTTCGGGCCTGCAACTCGCCGCTCGCACCCGGCACCTGACTCGCCGTCTCGCCGCCACCCGCCGCTAGCACGATGGTTTTGGCGTCGAGGAAACGATGCGTCAAACCAGTGCCTGCCAACAGTCTGGACAACGCCTCATCTACACCGATTCTGCCTTTCAGCGCCGGCGCTCGATACGCCGCGATCTCAGCGGTATCGAACAACACATTGATATGCGTGGCGGCTGCGACAGCGTTCAAAGACAGCGCCAGCGACTGCTCCGGCAAATCCAGCTCCACCATAGCGGATTGCGCGCCAGCGACGTCGACCAGCAGCACACAAGCCGTGGCGGTCAACAGCGATGCGGTTTGTTGCAAACTGCGATACATAGTTATCTCCCCGTCGCAGCTCATTGCGGCTGCTGTGTTGCTTTGACGACGGAGAACTAAGACACGTGGGCTCCGCGAATCCTCACGGCGACCGCAACTATTTTTCCGAGCGCTTACGATAAGCCGCCTGCGGATTGCCGCTCAACGTTATGGTGTCACCCTCGGTGACGACGTTGAGATGATAGGTATAGGCGACAGCCTTGGCGAAGCTCGACGAGTCGCCCGACTGGAACACGCCGCTGATGACCAGATCTTCGGCCCGAGGCTGCTCGATGGTCAGCACCTTGGTGCTGTAACGATTCATCTCCACTACGGCATCCGCGAGACGCGTGCCCTCCAGCACTACCTGACCACGTTGCCACGCGATCACGTCATCCAACGATGGCCGATCGATGCGTGGCGCAGCGTTCGTATCGAACGTGAGACGCTGGCCAGGCGAAAGTGTCACGACCTCAGCCAGCGCCGGGTGGCTCTGTTTGCGCGGACTGACCGACACTTTTCCTTCCACTAGCATGACGGTCGTGCGTTGCTCGGGCTCATAGCGCACCACGAACGACGTGCCGAGCGCTCTCACCTGACGATCGCCGGCCACGGCCAGGAAAGGACGATGTTCCTTGGCTACGTCGAAACGCGCTTCGCCGGATTTCAGTTCGACCGTGCGATTGGTCTCGTCATAGTCGACGACGATGCGCGTGTCGGTATTCAACGTGACGCGCGTGCCATCGGCCAGCGCGAGAATGCGCTGCTCTCCAATTCCTGTGGAAACGCCAGCGCCGCGCAGCCAGAACAAAACCGCAAGCGCAGCCAGGCTGGCAGCCGCAGCCAGCGCGACGAACCGCGCACGTTGTTTCTTCCGATCGGCCTGGTGAGGCGCAATCTGGTCCAGCGCCTTGGCAATCGCCGCACCCTGCAGATTACCGACTTCGTCCCAGACCTCGGTGGCCACTTCCCAAGCCCGCTGCCGAGCCGGATCTTCCTTGAGCCACAACTGCAGACCGCGATTGGAACCGGCCGAACGCTTGGCACCATGCAGGTGCGCCACCCAAGCGGCAGCTTCTGCGATCTGCGCCTTCGATGGATTGTTTTCTGAGGCACTCATTCCTTCAGCCTCTCGGTAATCAGCGCCGCGACTGCACGCGCCACATGCTTCTCGACCGCGGATACAGAAATACCAAACTGCCGAGCGATGTCCTCTTGTGAGGCACCGGCCAGCCGATGTAGGAGAAACACTTCGCGGGTGCGCGGTGGCACGGCTTCCAACACTCGCAGCACCTGCTCCAGTCGTTGCTGCATGTCGAGGCTTTCCTCCGGCCGAGGCGCCGGATCGGCGATGGCCAGGTCCTCCAACACGCGTTGTGTATAAAGATCACGATGCGAATCGCGGCGTTGATTGATGGCGAGCCGGGAGACTGTGCGTACCAGCACCGCTTCGGGCTCGCGGAGCTGCCCGCCCCTCGCCCGATACTCATAGACTCGCAGGATGCCTTCCTGGATCAGGTCTTCAGCGTCCGCGCGGGCACGACCCCGCCGGATCAGTTGGTTTTTGAGCCAACTGACGTTGCTAACGAACCAGGAGCTGAGACGATCCACGACGGCATGATGGCGCGATCGTCCGCGCCTTACTACAGGGAAATGGCGTCATGGGGCCGCTACAAAATTTATTTTTCAAAGCCATGAGGATGGCTCGAGCTGGCGTGTCTTAGTTCGGTTCGGGCCGTTGTACGGTGGGCACGAACCGGCCTCCCAGCACGCCCCAACCGCCATCGAACGAACGCACTTTGGCCGCCTGGTCGACTTGGAACGTCAGGAAGAACTGCATCAAGTCCACGCCGCTGGTCGACACATGCAAGCGAAAAGTGTCGTTGTGCCAATGTTCCAGACGCCAGTCGAATACGCCCGGCAACCGTAGCGCCAGGCCTTCGCCTACTTGGTCCACGCGAATGCGGCCGAACTCGGCATTCTCGTACTCGCCGACGTAGCTTTGCAGCGGCAGCGAGGGACGAGTGCCACGTAAACGCGATTGCTCAACCCGCTGCTGCTCGGCTGCGCTTTCGACGTCTCTGCGCTTCACGACATTCAGTAGCTCGCCGCTCCAATCGTGCGGCTCTACTTGCAGCAGCACATCCAGCGCACGTAGCGCGATGGCCCAGGTCATCAATCCCATGCCATCACGCCCGTAGCTGTTGGCCAACACGACCACGGCAATATCGCGCTCCGGAATCATGGCAATCACCGACAAGCCGCCCAGCAGCGCGCCGCCATGATTGAGCATGCGATGTTTGCGGTAATCCTGCACGAACCATCCCATGGCATACGCCGCCGTCGACTCGCTCGGGCTGACTTGGTCGATGGCTCGTTGCACCAGGCTGAACGAATTTGAGGGCGACTTGCGCACGAAGATCTGCGGCGTGTGCAGCTCGCTCAACGTGCTCGTTCGCAACAGCGGCGGGCCGTCGCCGAGATTGAACTGCACCCACTTGAGCATGTCGTCGAGATTCGCGACCACGGACCCAGCCGCGCTGCCTCCGGTTTGCGAGATCTGCCATGGCAACGCCTTCAAGCCCTGAGGTGTGTGCCAATGAGGCATCGCCACGTTGGCGTCCGGCGCATTTTCGATTCCCGCTCGGCCTGCCGGTGCTTGCCCGTACATGCTCGGTGCGAGATACGCCGCATCCCAGATTCCCGCCGTATCGGCGCTGGCACGGCTGCTGCCCATACGCAGCGGCTGAAAGATTCGTCGCTCGACGAATTCACCCCAGCTCATGCCCGAGACCTCGGCGACCAATTCGCCCGCGATGTCGTACATCACATTGCTATAGAGCAACGAGTCGCGAAATGCGCCGCGTGATGGCACATGAACGGCGGTACGAAGCACTTGCTTGGTATCCATCGGAACAACGGCGTAAGCACCGCCTTCCACACCGCTGCGGCCCGCAACCAGATCGCGTACGGTAATGTTCCGTGACAGCCAGGGATCAGCGACACGAAACGAAGGCAAATGCTCGATCACGGGATCATCCCAGCTGAGCTTGCCTTCATCGACCAGAATGCCGAGTGACGCCGCGGCCATCGCCTTGGTGAGCGAACCGATCTCGAACAAGGTGCCGCTATCGACTCGCGGCTGCTTGCCGATTTCCCTGGCGCCGTAGCCCTTCGACCAGATCACCGCACCATTCTGAATCACGCCCACCGCTACGCCGGGAACGCGCCAGTCCTGCTGTGCCTGTTGTATGTAAGCATCGAGCCGCTGCAATGAAACTTGCTGGGTCGCTGCTTCGACGCAGGCAACCGCGCCCCACAGGAACATCAATCCTGCGGCAACTCTGCGGCTCACGGAGATTCTGTGCATGGCTCATCTTGAGCCAATCCCGACGCGGCAACAGGCCCAGGACGGGCGATGTTCGAGGATCCAGCTAGCCGCCTCGGCGCAGGTAGCGGCCCGGCGTCGCCCCCGTATGCTCGCCGTCCTTGAGCACCTGCACCCCGTTGACAAAGACGCTCTGCATGCCGCGAGCATATTCGTACGGGCTATCGAAAGTGGCCCGATCGCCGACCGATGCCGGATCGAAGACGACCACGTCCGCATAGTTGCCGACGCGCAGGGTACCGCGATCACGCAGCCCCAACGTCGAGGCCGGCAGACCCGATAAACGCCGCACAGCTTCTGCCAGCGTTATCACACCTTCCTCACGCACATAGTGACCAAGCACACGAGCGAAAGTACCGTAGCTTCTCGGGTGCGCCTTCGACTTCAATCTTTCCCCTGCCGCCGTCGTGGACTCGCCGTCCGAGCCGAAACTCATCCAGGGCAAACGGACTTGCCGGCGCAAGTTGTCCTCCGACATCATGAAGTAAGCCACATACAGCCGACTGCGGTCCTCGATGACCAGATCGATGACGGTGTCTTCAATGGATGTCTGGCGCTGCCGAGCAATCGCACCCAGCGTCTTACCGACCAACGGCTCCAGCTGCGGATTTCTCACACCCAGAATCATGATGTTTTCCGGCGAACCGGCATTGATCAAGCGATTCGACCAGGTGGTCGACGGCAACCGCATTTCTTGAACTAACCGGGCGCGAGTCGCTGGGTCTCGCAAGCGCGCGAACCAGGCCTCATCACCACCCTGCCTCACCCACGGTGGCATCGCCACATCGAAGCCGGTGCCCGAAGCGGTGTACGGATACATATTCGCCGACACTCGCACACCTTCAGCACGCGCCGCCTCCACGCGTTCGATTACTCGTCCCATCGCCGGCCAATTGGGCACCCCGATGGCCTTCAGATGAAATATCTCCGCCGGAAGCTTGGCGCCCCGAGCAATGCGGATGAGTTCCTCCACGGACTCCACCAAATGATCGCCCTCGTCGCGGATGTGCGAGACATAGATGCCGCCGTACTCCGCCGCCACCGACGCCAAGGCGATCAGCTCATCGGTATCGGCGTTGGAGCCCGGCACGTAAGCGAGCGCAGAGCTCAGACCAAAAGCCCCTTCAGTCATCGCCTCTCGTACCAAGCGCTGCATGTTCTCGAGTTCGCTCTGAGTCGGCTTGCGATCTGCGTAACCCATGACGTACTCGCGCACACTGGTTGCGCCAACGGTGGTCGCAACGTTGGTCGAGATGCCCCGCTGCTCCATGAATTTCATGAATTGTCCGAGCGTGGTCCATTTCGCGTCTACGCCGCGCTTGCTCATGTCTTGGCGCATGCGTGCCTGCATGGCTTCGTTGAGCGGGCCCGGCGTCACCCCTTCGCCCAGGAGTTCCAGCGTGACGCCCTGGCGGAGATCGCTTTGGCTGCGTCCATCTTCCAGCAACGAATAGGTGGCCTGGCTCATCATATTGATGAAGCCCGGCGCGACGGCGAGCCCACGAGCGTCCACGACGCGCGCCGCCTGCGATCCCTGCAACTGGCCGATGGCCACGATGCGATCACCTTTGATAGCCACGTCGGCCTTGCGGGCGGGCGCGCCACTACCGTCGTAAACGTCGCCGCCGGCAACGATCACATCGTAAGGAGCACCGGCGAGGGTTGCTTTGACCGGCGCGAAACTCTTGCCCAACGCCTCCCACCCCGAGTCGAGTGAACGGATCTGACGTCGCTCGTCGAGCTTGAAGCTCAGGAAGAACTGCAACATATCCACGCCGCTGACCCGCACCTGCACGCGAAACGTATCGTTGTGCCAATGTTCCAGCGGCCACTCGAACGCTCCCGGCAGACACAACATCAATCCCTCATCCCGGTGCTCGATCCGCAGACGCCCGAACCAATC
>NZ_JAEUPY010000561.1 GCF_016790065.1 Steroidobacter sp. | reverse complement strand
CAAAACCCGGTGCGATCGCCACCGGCGGCGATCTGATCGCTATGGCCCGGGCCCTGCTGAACGAACATCGCAGGTTGGAGCAGGTCGCAGCTCGCCACTACGAGCAAACGCTTCATCAGGGCCTGCAAATCCAAACGCCCGACGCAGACGTCAATCGAGCGTTGGCTTGGGCGCAAGTCGCCTTGGAGCAAGCCTGGGTTTGCAACACCGACCTTGGCTGCGGCCAGGTCGCGGGCTACGGCCCCTCTCGCAAAGCTCGCCGGCCGCAGTACAACTGGTTCTTCGCCGGCGACGGCATGATCGCAACTCGTGCCCTGCTCGCCGCCGGGCGCAACGACCGGGCCCGCGAGCAACTTGAATTCATCATCAAGTATCAAGACCGCAAGACCGGCATGATCTGGCACGAACTCTCGCAGAGTGCCGGCGCCATGGAATGGCACAAGTACCCCTACATGTTCGGACACGTCGACCTGAGTTATGACTTTCTCGAGATCCTCGCCGAGTACTACACAACCACTGGCGATCTAGGCTTCATAAAACAACACTGGTCAGCTATTGAAGCTGCATACCGGTACTGCCGCTCTCTACTCGACAACAAAGACGGCCTGCCTCGCATTCCGAGCGACAAACAAGGCTCGAACGAACAAGACGCACTCAGCGAAGAACTAACGCTATCCGCCGGCTGGATCGCTGCGTCAGAAGCTTACGCAACGCTTGCCAAAGCCGTCGGCCGGCAAGGTCCTGCAAAGACCGCGTTGGCTGCGAGCCTACGAGCACACCAGGTCGTCAGCGAAAACTTCTGGGACGAACAGCGACGCTTCTGGATCAGCGGTCTCACCCGTGCCGGCTCGCCGCTCTTAGATCGTGACATCCGCGGGATCGGTGTCGTGAAGCAGTCGTTGTTCTCTCCAGAGCAGCGAGGCATAGCGCTAGATCAAATTGCGTCTGCTGATTTTCAAACCGACTGGGGCACGAGAGGCAAAGCCGCGAACGACCCAACGTACGACCCGCACTTGTATGCCAGCGGCAGCGTCTGGGCCATCGGCACCGCGGGGGTGACCAGCGCCTTCTGGGCCGCTCATCGCCCAGCTACGGCGTTTCCGATTTGGAGCGCGCTGGTTCCGTGGAGCTGGCTGGATTCACCCGGTCATATGCATGAGACGCTGGCTGGAGATTTCTATCGCCCCGGCATCGAGTCCGTGCCGGAACAAACGTGGTCATCGGCGTCGTTCTTGACCACGACTGTGCAGGACTTGATCGGCCTACGCGTGAATGGCGTCGCGCGTCGCTTGCAGCTCGCGCCACATCTTCCTGCGAGCTGGGACAAGCTCACTGTGCAGCGAGTGCGCGTCGGTGATGCGATGGTCTCACTGAGCCTGGAACAGACAGTCGGCGAAACAACGCTGCGGATTCGCAACGACGGCAACCCCGTCAAAGTGTCCTTCGATCCAGAGCTGCCGCTCGGCGCGACGATACAAGGCGCAACCGTCGACCAGCGCGCGGTTGACGCGACTCTCACGCAAAACTCGCAAGACACCCACGCCCGTGTCGACTTCGATCTACCTCGCGGCGAAGCAACCGTCCGTATCGCTCATAGCGGCGGCGTGGCGCTCAGCCCGCCCGTTCCTCATCCCATCATTGGCGAACCCAGCCGCGCAGCGAAAGTCGTAGGCGTCAGCCTAACCGACCGAACCTACAGCATCGAGTTCGATCACCGCCCCTCCGAATCCACCCGCTTCGAACTGCGCACGGCCTGGCAGATCGACAAAGTGACGGGCGCAGAGATCGAAGCACGAACACCACTCTCCTACCAGCTGCTGATCAAAGCCACGGCTGATCCAAAGCAACTGGCCTATCAGCGCAACAAGATCGTCGTGACCTTCGCCAAAGAATGAGGTTTACTACCGGCGCTGTCCGGCAATCCCAAGAAGGCATCGTGATTCGAATCTTTCGCTGCAGCGACTATGTCGAAGCCCACCTGCTCGCCGGCTTGTTGCGAGAGCACGGCATCGAGACGTTCCTGCAAGGCGCGCTGCTGCAAGGTGGTCTGGGAGAATTGCCGGCGATGGGCCATCTCGCCCTGATGGTCGATGAAGACGACCAAGTCGCCGCCAGAAAACTCATCGACGCCTACGAACGCGGCGAACTCAAGATCGACGAAGACCAGGGCGAATAAAGCTCGCGTCAATGC
This sequence comes from Steroidobacter sp., assembly GCF_016790065.1. Lineage (GTDB taxonomy): Bacteria > Pseudomonadota > Gammaproteobacteria > Steroidobacterales > Steroidobacteraceae > Steroidobacter. The sequence goes on along the minus strand of NZ_JAEUPY010000561.1, from coordinate 9,381 downwards.
CCCTTCGCGGCAGCCATCGCATCTAGCATCGCCTTGCCCTTCTTGGCGTCGTTACTCTGCTCCCTGCGGCGCCAGTGCATCGATCACTTTGGCCAGCTTGATGTCTTTATCGCTAACGTCGCCGGCATCGTGGGTGGTGAGCCAGATCTCGAGCCGGTTATAGACGTTGGTCCACTCCGGATGATGATCGGTCTTCTCCGCTTCCAGCGCGATCCGAGTCATCACACCGAAGGCCGCCGAGAAATCCTTGAACGTGAGCTTGCGATAGAAGGCGCGACGATTCTTATCGTAGGTCCACGCAGGCAAAGCTGCGAGCGCCTCCGAGCGTTGCACGGTAGTCAAAGGCGCGACTTTGACGGGCTCGCTCACCGGCACCTTACCGAGGAAGAAGCGGCCCGACGCTTCAGCCTTGGCACGAGCATAGGCTTGAGTGCCGCGGTGGTAGACGCGGTCGCTGGGCAGAACGGTATCGGTTGGAATCGGCGCCTCGTTTCTGATCTGCGCGTACAGAGGCGCGAAGTCGGTCTCGACGGTCTGGCGTAACAGATCTTCGAAGCTATCGATCACGAAGTACGACTGTTGATAGTCGTCGATCCGATAGTGAGTTTTCATGATGCGCTTGAGATCGAAGCCCAAGCGATTCGGCGAAGCATCGTCGAGCGCGAACACAGACTCGCCATACGAAGACACGATGCCCGCGCCATACAACTTGAGCGCGTCGCCGTGTCGAATCAACCCAAACTCGACGGTGTACCAATACAGCCGCGCCAGCGAAGTGAGCGAGCCGAACCCATCGGCGCGCAATCCACCCTTGCCATAAGCCTGCATGTAATCGGCGAACACCGGATTGGCGAGCAACGGCACGTGCCCGAACACGTCGTGAAAGATATCCGGCTCTTTCAGATAGTCGCGCTGTTCCGGGGTGCGAATGAACCGGCCCGCGACGAAGCGGCGATTGGCCAGATGTTCGAAGAACACTTTCTCCGGCACCAAGCCCGGCACTGCAACCACTTGCCAGCCGGTCGCCTTCATCAGCCGCTCGGATAATTCATCGAAACGCGGAATGCCCTTGCGCGTCATGCGCAAGACGTTCAAGCCATCCATGAACTCCGGCACCACCCGTTCCGGCAGCATGCTCGCCTGCCGCTCGAACAGGTAATCCCACATGGCGTGTTCCGCCGCCGTGTAACGTTCCCATTCCTGCGGGATGGTCCAGTCCGCCGCCGCGCCTTCGGGTCGCTCACTCGTCGCTTCCGCCATGTCGACTACCCTCTACTTCAGCAGCACCAACTCTTCAGCCATGGTGGGATGAACCGCGACCACTTCATCTAATTGTGACTTGCGCAGCCCGGCTTTCACGGCGATCGCCAGCACTTGCAGAATCTCAGGTGCGTCCGGGCCGATCATGTGTGCGCCGACGATCTTTTCGCTGGCTTCATCCACGATGACTTTGTACAACGCGCGTTCATTGCGATTGGCCAACACGTTCTTCATCGGGCGGAAGTCCGCCGCGTACACCTTGACCGCGCCGAAGGCATTGCGCGCCTCGCCTTCTGTAAGCCCGACACCCGCGAGCGGCGGATGACTGAACACAGCCGAAGGAATGCAGTTGTAGTCGACTTTGGTGGGCTTGTTGCCGAATATCGTATCCGCGAATGCCTGGCCTTCGCGGATGGCCACCGGCGTGAGCTGCACACGATTGGTGACGTCGCCGACGGCATAGATCGAAGGACACGTCGAGCGATTCTGGTCATCGACCGCGACCGCGCCTTTCTCATCGACCTTCACGCCAGCGCTTTCCAAGCCCAAGCCCTTAGTGTTCGGCACGCGGCCCGTAGCAAACATCAGCGCATCGCATTCGACCGGGCCGCCCGGCATGTGCACCGTGAGCGCCCCGCTCGGCTCTTTGACGACTTTGTCGATGGGCGAGTTGAACAGGAACTGGATACCTTTGGCCATCGAGATCTGTAACAACCGGTCACGGATCTGCGCGTCGTAGCCACGCAGAATGGTGTCCGAGCGATTGATCAACGTCACCTTGACGCCGAACTCGTTGAACACTCCCGCGAACTCGTTGGCGATATAACCGCCACCCGAAATCAACATGCGCTTCGGCAACTTCTCCAGATGGAATGCTTCATTCGAAGTGATGCCATGCTCGCAACCCGGCGAATCGGGCACATGCGGACGTGCGCCGGTGGCGATCAGAATCGTATCCGCGGTGATTTCCTTGTCGCCGACGCGAACACTGTGGGGACCGGTGACGACGGCGCGCCCTTCCAGCATGGTCACTTTGTTGTTCTGCAGGGTCTGCGTGTAGAGACCACTGAGCCTCGTGACTTCTGCCAAGACGTTGTCACGCAGCGTCGGCCAATCGAACTTGGCATCTTGCACGTGCCAACCGAAACGACGCGCGTCGACCAGGTCTTCGGCGAAGTGGGCGCCGTACACCAGCAACTTCTTCGGCACGCAGCCGCGAATGACGCACGTGCCGCCGATTCGATACTCCTCGGCGATGGCGACTTTCGCACCGTGTGCCGCGGACACTCGCGCCGCACGCACGCCGCCCGAGCCAGCACCGATTACGAACAGGTTGTAGTCACGTTGGCTCATCGATTCGGCACCACGATACTGACGGAACTCGACACTGGATCGAACATGATTTGCGCCTCGCCTCGTTGCAGCTGTCGCATCACCTGCGCCAGCTTTTCATCGAGCGTGAACTCTCGTTCGCCGTACTCCGTTCCCTCGCGCAGTACGAAAGATTCGATGACGCCACGCAACGCTTCAGGCGAAAGCTCGGTGTGCGGCACCGCTACCGGCCGCTGCTCTTCTGGGTCGTCGGAAAACATCATGGGATCAGCGAGTATCGTCTTGACCGACGAACTGCTCGAAAGTCTTTTTCGAGCGGAACGGCATCCACGCCTGCGGCCAGAAGCCGGTCGGCACGGTCTCGAGTTTCATCACACCGTACTCCGCCGGCCACTGTGCCGGCGGTGGGCGCTTGAACGTGCCCATCAGCATGTCGATCAACGGCAGATGAATCGCGTAATTCACATCGACATAAGCGGCGTCACGAGCGTGATGCCAATGATGATAGCGAGGTGTCACCAGGAGGTATTCGAGCCAACCGAAGTTCAGGCGCAGGTTGGCGTGAGCGAGCACTGCTTGCAGCCCGACGAGAATCACATACGCATTCACTGCGGCTGACGAGAAGCCCAGCACCACCAGCGGCAGCAGAACAGAACTGCGTGTCAGAATGATCTCGACCGCATGCACGCGCGAGCCGGCCAGCCAGTCCATGTTACGACTGGAATGATGGACGGCGTGAAAGCGCCATAACCACGGAATGTTGTGATACGCGCGATGGAGCAGCGCCTGCGCCAGGTCAGCGCAGAACACCGCCAGCAGGAACTGTACCCACACCGGCAGGGATTGGATGCTGGCTTGCAAGCTCGGCCACGCGGCGAACGCTGCGACGGTAGCCGTCGATGCAGTCACGGCGATCAGAATGAACTGCACGAAGATGTGGCTCATGAAGAAGTACGCCAGGTCGGTGCGCCACTCGGCTCGCAGCGGCGACATCTGCCGAACGGCCATGGCCTTCTCGATGGGGATGAACACCAGCGCCGAGAAGAACAGCGAGATCACGAACCAATCCAGGCCCAATGAGAACGGCGTCGACTCGATGGCGTCGAACTGGATGGTCGCGCCCCCCAGCAACACCGCCAGCCCGGCGCTGACGACGCCGGTCAGGGCCACCCGCTTGTTGGTGTTTCTCAGCACCGCCACCGTGCCGAGCACGAAGGCTGCGATCAGGCCGATGAGCAACAGCCGGCGCGCGAACTCCTCGGTGTAGGCGGCCCGAAAGTCCCGGCTGGTGAGCAGCTCCGGGAAATGAAAGCACAACACCCCCAACAGGCTCGCCAGACCTAGCGCCGCCGACAGGTAGGCAAACCAGGAACGCCGGGGCGCGGCGGTGCTTGCTGACATGGCTTGAATCCGAGTCCGTGATGGCCACGGATCATAGCCTGAACGCCCCGGGCGCGCCCGGGCCGGTCGCGGCTGGGGTCGACCTTACTAAGGCATTGCCTCAGGCCGCCGGCACGGAAAGGCGTATTGCTAAATTCAACACCGGACGCAGCCCCAATCGGCCGTGTTGCCCATATTTGCGGCCCTCAGCCGCTCGTATGCTGGTACCAGTTTCAGCACCGCAGGCCGAGGACTGGGAAATGCAAATGCCGACTGTTTCCGTCGCTGCCGATGTCCAGAGTCAGCGCGGCTGGGTCAAGAACGCCGCGACGGCCGCGTTCCTGTTCTTGTTCCTGAAAGGCACAGTGTGGGTCGCCGCCGCCTGGCTGGCGATGCGAGGCATGAATCCCTGATCAGCCCGCTGGGCGCCCGACCTGCTCGGGGGCGAAGGTCGCCACCAGCTCATGCAGGTCCGCCGGGTAAATCAGGCGCACGAAGGTAATAGCCGTCGACTGCGCCGAACGAGTCGTCCGCTCGATAGTCAGCACGGGCGCGGCCCGTCGAATCTTGAGTTCTTTGGCTTGCTCGGCATCGGCCGCAGCGGCACGAATCCGATGCTCAGCCAAGGTCCAGGGCACCCGCCGCAGTAGCCAAGCCCCCGGCGAAGTGTCCTCGAAGCTTTCCTTACCCGCTTCAGGTACGGCGTCCAGATTGATCAGCCGCTGCTCCAGGCAAAACGGCCGCTCGCCGGCCCGATGCAGACACTCGATCTCCAGCAACGACACCGCTCGTTCACACCCCAGCATGGCGCGCTCGTCGGCCGTGCTCCGTCGCTTCGACTTGTGCAACACCTCGAAGCTATACGGCAATTCGAGTGCGGCGACCTCGGTCTTGATGTCGGGAATGGTCAGCACCGCCGACTGCGAATGCGGCCGACTGACGAAGCTGCCGGTCTTGCGCCGGCGCACGATCATGCGAGCGTTGGCGAGTTGGGTGAGCACCTTGCTCACGGTCATCCGCGAACAGTTGTACTGCTTCATCAACTCGTGCTCGACCGGAATCTTGCGCCCCGGCTCCCACGTGCCAGTGAGAATCAGGTGCTGGATGTCGGTGAGAATGCGTTGATGCAGCGACATGGACGACTTGTCGCCAATTGCTTCGCTCGCACTCATTGCCGCTTTGCTCGCATCAACTACACAACTCCTGCAGGGCTGCTTGAAACTTGCCGCGAATCTGCTCCCGGGCAACATGCACGCCGCCGGTGACCAGCTTTCTGCCGGCAACCCAAACACAGTCGACTAGATTGCCGGCGCTCGCGAATATCCAAGCGTCTAACAGTGCATCCGCGTTCCGTGAAAACAAGGCTGGATGCTGCCCGTTCAAGCTCACGAAGTCCGCTGCCGCGCCTTCTCGAAGATGCCCACTGCCGCCGAGCGCTTGGGCGCCGCCGGCCAGCGCGAACTCCATGATAGCGCGTCCGGTCGAATCGGATGCCCGCTTCACCACATTGCGAGCCCGGTGCGTCAGACGCTGCGAGTACTCGAGTAGAGACAGCTCCGCGGCGAGATTGATATGAACGTTGGAATCCGTGCCGACCCCAAAACGACCACGGCGCGCCAGCAGCTCGCTCAGTGGAAACACGCCATCGCCGAGATTTGCTTCGGTCACCGGACATAAGCCCACGACTGCACCCGCCGCCGCGATACCCGCAATCTCGGCTGAATCGACATGGGTGGCATGCACCAGGCACCAGTTCTCCCCCACTGGCGCATTCTCGAGCAACCACGCGACCGGTCGCGAGCCGGACCAAGCCAGGCACTCGTCGACCTCTCCCGTCTGCTCGGCGATATGAATGTGCACCGGTCGGGTGCCTGCCATCTGCGCGACGGCCAGCAGTTCGTCCTTGGTGGTCGCTCGCAAGCTATGAGGCGCAACACCGACTACAGCGGCCGGCAAGTTCGCAGTCAACTGACGACAACGTTCGAGCAGCGCGTGATAGCTGTCGAGGTTGTTGATGAATCGACGTTGCGCGTGCCCCGGCGGAGCGCCGCCGAACGACGAATGCGCATAGAAGACCGGCAACAAACAAAGTCCAAGGCCAGTGGCGTCAGCAGCCGCGGCCACCCTGCCTGCCAACTCGCCGATATCTGCATAGCGCTGCCCGTCGCAATCGTGATGCAGATAATGAAACTCGCCCACCCGACCGAAGCCTGCTTCCAGCATCTCGACGTAGGCCTGCGCCGCAATGGCTTGGAACTGATCGGGGTTCATGCGTAGCGCGAAGCGATACATGACATCGCGCCAGCTCCAGAAACTGTCCGCCGAGTCGCCCGCAATCTCCGCGAGTCCGGCCATGCCCCGCTGGAACGCGTGACTATGTAGATTGCCTAGTGCCGGCACGATGATTTCGTGGCGATCATCACCCGGCTCGGGAGCGACGCCGGCGTGTACGGCCGCGATGCGCCCGGACTCCAGGATCAACCGCACGGAATGGCGCCAGCCCTGGGCTGTCAGCACCTGTGCGGCGTAGATGTTTGGCACGCGTTCGCTCCGGGCTACCCGATGCAGCAGTTGCATCGGGGCTCATTATGCCTATACATTTGGCTTTATGGCTATACATTAGCCGCTGCCCGGACCCCGGCCCATGAACCTCGATCCTGCAACCCGCGTGTGGCGTAATGCACGACTCGCTACTTTGGCGAGAGGCGCGGCAGGATTGGGCGTGGTGGATAAAGGCGCCGTTGCCGTGCGCGGCGAGCGCATCGTCTATGCCGGCCCGGAAACTTCCCTACCCGCCTCGTTGGTAGCCGGTGCCGAAAGCACCGATTGCGAAGGTCGCTGGATCACCCCTGGCTTGGTCGACTGTCACACGCACCTCGTGTTCGCCGGCAATCGTGCGCAAGAGTTCGAGCTGCGCCTGCAAGGCGTGAGCTATGAACAGATTGCGCGCCAGGGTGGCGGCATTCTCTCTACCGTGCGCGCTACCCGCGCTGCTAGCGAAGATGAGTTGCTGCGTCAGTCTGCGCCACGTCTAAACGCACTCCTCGCTGAAGGCGTGACGACCGTTGAGATCAAGTCGGGCTACGGCCTCGACTTGGCCACCGAACAAAGGATGTTGCGAGTGGCTCGTCGCCTGGCGCAGCAACGCAAGGTCACAGTCTCGACGACGTTTCTGGGCGCGCATGCGTTACCGCCCGAGGCTGTCGATGGCAAAGACCGCTACATCGACAACGTCATCAGCATGCTTCCAGTGCTCGCGAGCGAAGGGTTGGTCGATGCTGTCGACGCCTTCTGCGAGTCGATTGCGTTCTCACCCGAGCAAGTGTCACGCGTCTTCGCAGCGGCTGCATCCCTGGGTCTACCGGTGAAGTTACATGCCGACCAGCTCTCCAATTTGAATGGAGCCGGTCTCGCTGCTCATCATCGCGCGCTGTCGGCCGATCATCTGGAACATTCCGACGAGTCCAGTATCGCAGCGATGGCCGCAGCCGGCACGGTCGCTGTCATGCTTCCCGGCGCGTTCTATTTCCTGCGTGAACAGACTCGCCCGCCCGTCGAGCTGCTGAGAAAACACCGCGTGCCGATGGCTGTTGCCACGGACTGCAATCCGGGCACGTCCCCGCTCACATCGCCGTTGTTGGCCATGAACATGGCCGCGACTCAATTTCGTTTGACTGTCGAAGAGTGCATCGCCGGTGTCACTCGCGAAGCCGCCCGCGCGTTGGGCCTGGAAACGCAAACCGGTTCGCTGGAGAACGGCAAGTACGCCGACCTGGCCCTTTGGGAGATCGAAAGCTTGTCCGAGCTCGTGTATCGCATGGGATTCAATCCGCTGGTTGCCCGCATTTGGAGAGGCCAATGACCGCGCTTGTTCTACGTCCAGGCTCGGTAGCTTTGGCTGATTGGCGAGCCATCTATCGCGGCGCTGGGCTGAAATTGCACGACGACTGTCGAGCCGCCGTCGCGCGCAGCGCTGCGGTGATCGCAAAGATCGTCGCCGATGGTAAGCCGGTTTACGGCATCAACACCGGCTTCGGCAAACTGGCCAGCGTGCGTATCGACGCAGCCGACCTGGCTCAGCTGCAAAGAAACATCGTGCTGTCACATGCCGCCGGTGTTGGCGAACCGCTGCCGGAGAACATCACACGACTGATGATGGCTCTGAAATTGGCCAGCCTCGGCCAAGGCGCTTCTGGCATTCGCATCGAGACGCTCGCGTTCCTGGAAACGATGCTGGCGCATAACATCATCCCGGTCGTTCCGGCGCAGGGTTCAGTCGGCGCGTCCGGCGACCTCGCACCGCTCGCTCACATGACCGCCGCGATGCTGGGTGTCGGTGAAGTCTTCACTGCGAAAGGTCGAATCTCGGCAGTCGAAGGCCTCGCACTGGCGGGACTGAAACCATTCGTCCTTGGGCCCAAGGAAGGACTGGCGCTGCTCAATGGCACGCAGTTCTCGACCGCCGTTGCACTTGCCGCGCTGTTCGAAGCCGAAGTGATTTACCAAACCGCGTTGGTCGTCGGCGCTCTGACCACCGACGCTGCGTTAGGCTCGGACACACCGTTCGACACGCGAATTCATCTGCTCCGCAAACATCGCGGCCAGATCGAAGCGGCCGACGCTCTGCGCGGCTTGATGAAAGGCAGCGCGTTGCGTGCCTCGCACTTGGTCAACGACGAGCGCGTCCAAGATCCCTACTGTTTGCGTTGCCAACCCCAAGTCATGGGCGCGTGCCTGGATCTGCTGCGTCAGGCCGCAACGTTTCTGGATACTGAAGCCAACGGCGTCTCGGACAATCCGCTGGTGTTCGCCGATACCGGCGAAGCGCTGTCGGGCGGCAACTTCCATGCGGAGCCGGTGGCCTTTGCCGCCGACATGATTGCCATGGCGCTGTGTGAGATCGGCTCGATTGCCGAACGGCGCATCGCCATGCTGATCGACCCGGCATTGTCGGGCTTGCCGGCTTTCCTCACACCCAAGCCGGGCTTGAACTCCGGCTTCATGATCCCGCAAGTCACCGCGGCGGCGTTGGTGTCGGAGAACAAACAGAAGGCGTTCCCGGCCAGCGTCGATTCCATTCCGACGTCCGCCAACCAAGAAGACCATGTCTCGATGGCTGCGCATGGCGCGCGTCGCTTGCTACCGATGATCGACAACGTCGCGTCGGTCATTGCCATCGAGCTGCTCGCGGCCGGCCAGGCTTGTGACTTTCATGCGCCGCTCACGTCGAGCCCAGCGCTCGAAGCTGTTCGCACCACCTTGCGACGCGAGGTGCACAAGCTCGAAGACGATCGTTACATGCACCCCGATATCAAGGCCGCCATCGCTCTAGTAAGCAGCGCCGCCATTGCCAACGCGGCCGGCGTGCAGCTGCCGAATCTCTGCGGAGCTGAGGCGTGAGCACGCAAC